>DGRN01000014.1 GCA_002391075.1 Candidatus Saccharibacteria bacterium UBA4387 | reverse complement strand
CGCCAGTTCGATCCTGGTAGCCCCGACCAAAAGGATTATCATGAAAGCGAATCAAGAGCTAGAACTAGAAATTACAATATTGCCGAAGCGGATTCCGAAAGAAATTATCGGCAAGACGCCGGCGAAAATGATCGATATTTATATTCCGGAAGATGCTCCGCATGCGCATCTGCGAGTGCGCAAAAAGGACGGCACGATGCTCATTACGAAGAAGCAGCCGCTCGCTGACGACCCGTCGACGCAAGTTGAAACCTCGATTCCGCTAGATGAGTCTGAATACGTGGCGCTCTGTCGTGCAAGCAATCGTCGCATCGAGAAAGAAAGATATAAGGTTGAGATTGCTGGGCGAATGGCGGAAGTTGATGTGTTTGGCGGCGCTCTGAAAGGCTTAGTGCTGGTTGATTTTGAGTTTGAGAACGAGCAGGCGCGTGCCGACTTCGAGCTGCCGAATGATTTAGTTTTGGCGGATGTTACGCGCGAGGAGTTTGTGGCGGGTGGCTGGCTGGCCGGCAAGAGCTATGATGATATTCGCGACAAACTCGATAATTTTGGTTACGAAGCTTTGTAATCGTCAAAAAGCCGCCCTCTTTCGAAGGCGGTATTTTTTATTGTTCGGTTAGTTTGTAGTGATCTTTGCCGACGCGAGTGTAGAGTTTTTTGTTCTGAAGATTCAGCAGCACGGTCGTTTCTTTAACTTGGCGCTCCTTGAGGACGCGTTTGACGATTTCTTTTCGGCTAAGGCCGTTGTCATCGGCGTCTTTAAGGATGCGCGAGATAATGTCCGATACGGTGCCCTTCTTGTAGCCCCAGGTGTCTAGCGCGTAGATGCCGCGGCCAATGAGGACAAAGCGCGGATCTTTGATGAGCTCATTATGGATGGCTTGAACAGTCACATCTTTGCGCTTGAAGTCGGAAGAACTGATGGCTTTCGAGATGTCTGAGAAATGCATCGGCGTTTTGTGCTCTTCTAGGACGACGTAGATTTTGTCGCGGATGTTTTTTGGGTTGACGGTTGGCCACTTGGCGAGGCCCCACTGGTTGTTGAGAGTGCTAAGAAGTTTGCTAATGCGGGCAACTGCTTCGATGTGGCTTGGGTGCTCGTAGTTGAGTTTTTCGTCGAGTTCGTCGAGGCTGATTGGCTTTTTGTTGGCTTTGACTAGGGCGACAATTTCGTCGATTTTGGCGCGGATTTGCTTTTCGTTGCCGTATTCGGCGATGCCGATAGCGTTATGGTATTTGTCGTTTTCGGAGATAATGGTGAGGGCTGGCGAGATTTCGGCTAGGAAGCTGAAGTTGGCCTTTTCGATTGTGTCAGCTTCGCGGCCAAGGATTTTTTCGGCCAAGTCGGAGATGCGTGCGATGCGACCCATCTCGGTAAGATTGCGGATAATGATTTTTTCGGCAGGGGCGAGGTCGGAGATTTTGCCCTCCTCTGCTGCGATGCGGAGGCGGATAAGAATGGCTTTTTCGAGCTGGCGAACGCGTTCGCGCGTAATAGTCAACATTTCGCCGATTTGTTCAAGTGTCTCTTTATGGCCGTTGAGCCCGAATCTGCGTGAAATTATTTCTCTTTCACGTTCCTGATCGATAATGTTGAGACTATTCGTGATTGCTTTCGCAATCGTGTCCGCGTTGTTCATGCCCTTGCCGTCCTTATTCTCCGTCCGTTAGGTTAATATCTTTAATTTACTATATGGTAACATCATTTTAGTTCATTGTCAACTACCATTTTTGTTACCTTTGTTACTATTATTTTATCATATTTTTGAAAAATCTAGTAAAAAGTTACATAAAAGTTTTAATATAAGCGTTTTGTGTGATTATGCTAGCGCTTTTTTGATTTTTATATCTACATATGTTTTGATAGTGCCACAAAAAGAGCCGGTTTGTCCGGCTCTTGATGCTTAGTTGCTGTATTTTTTGCCGCTCTTTTTGCGCGTGAGGCAGAGTGCGATTCCGGCCACTACGACAATGCCGATAATGATGATCGGTAGTGGATTGCTCTGCTTTTCTTCTTCCTCGGAAGGCTCCTCTTTCTTTTCTTCCTTGGCTTCAGTCTTGACTGGCTCTTCAGTCTTTGTCTCGGTTTTTTCTGGCTGTTTTGCTGTATATGACGAATTGCCATAATATACGGTGCTTGGCGTGCTGGTCGTGGCGACGGTCACGCTTTGTGGTTCGCTAGTCGGCTCTTCGAAGTTTGCGTCTTCGCTGCTGGCTGTAGCGACTACGACTGATTCTTCGACGCTTTCCTCTGCTGGCGTATCTTCAGTTTCGCCTTTGCCGCCTAGGCCATATGCGGTGTCATATTCGCTGACTTTTTCGTCGTTTTTTACAATCAGGACAATGTCGGTGACGCCGTTCTCTTTTTCGATGGTGATGAAGTAAAAGTCTTCAGTATTGAGCTCTTGGGCGAGTTCGGATTCGATGTCGCAATTTTCACCAAGCTCAAGGATGGTGCAGATGTCTGCAATTTTGCCAGCGTGCTGCACGTCGGCCTCGGCTACGATGTTTTGGGCGCGCTCTTTGGCGGCTTGTGCGTAGGCATCTACGCTTTCGTCGGTCGATTCAGGAATATAGATGACGTGCTGAAGGTTAAAAGTGAAATCTTTAATGATGCCTTGATAGATTCCATTCTGCGAAACGAGCGCATTGCCGGCAAATTCCTGCTTGAATGGGTCTTCTAGGTCGCCTGCTCTTGCGTCGAGTTCCAGTTCGGAGCCGTTTTCTTCGTTTACAGCTGCGACTTCGTGGTTATAGTTTGGCAATTCGGTCAATTCGGCCTCTTCATCTGCCATGGCGCTGATCAAATCGAGGTCTTCGACCACGACGGCCGGCTCTTCTTCCGTAGTGAGCTCGGTGTATTTTTCGGTAAGCTCCGGATTATTTCCCAGAATAACGATTTCGGCGGTCTGAGTTTCTGTGGTGCTGGAGAACTCGCAGCCTTCCTCGGTGCGTTCGTAGTAAGTGACGACTAATTTGTTTTCTGCAATTTCGCTGTGTGCGAGGCAGTATTTTTCGCCGTTTTCGATGCTCTCGACATCTTCTTTGTTGATTGTTTCGCCGCTAATAATTGTGTCGATGCTGAGTGCAACTACCGGCGCGATGATTAGTGTGCTGGCTAAGAGAATAGCGATAAACGCTAGTGTTTTCTTCTTCATACAACTCCTATGTGATTACTTATTCTTGAATCTATCACTATGGAGATTCAAGGGTCAAGCATAGGCGTTATGTTTTAGGCTAGCTCTCGTTTTTGAGCATCTCTAGCGCATATTCGATGGTGATTCCGTGCACGGTAGATTCGCGACCTTCAGCCAAGTGAACGAAGTCGCCATCCGTTACGCAAATGCCGCCGCAATAAGTTTTGTAGCTGCCTTTGGCGAGATAAGCGTCCAACTCTGCGTCGGATATGCTATCCACGCGGAGTTTTGCTGCGTCGGTGAGGTTGACGCACTGAAGGATTTGATCGCCGTCCGCTAAAACGAATGCGTTGCCGGTGTAGGCGTAGATGTCGCTGGCGCCACGCATGCGGCCGACTAGGCTGCGACCTTCTTCGATAGTTTTAGGCTTGCCCCATGATTGGTTTTCGAAAATAATGTTTTGGTCGCCGGCGAGAATGAGGCGGCGCCCCTGGTCTTTTGTACGCTCAAGTACTGCTTTTGCTTTTCGCATGGCGATTTCGGCGAGCTGGTCGCGGAAGTTTTTTGATTCGTCCGGCGTTTCGTCGACGTCGCTGACAATTACGTCGAACTCTAACCCTGCGTCGAGCAGGAATTGCTTACGGACTTGTGATTGTGATGCTAAGATGATTTTCATTTTTACTCCTTGTTTTGTATTATAGTCCACGAATTTGGTCTGTGCCGGCATTGTAAGGTGCTCGTGCAAAAGATTTGTGCTTATTTGTGCGCTAGTGCGGTTTTGATGTCTTCGATTTGGTCGCGTAGCTCGGCGGCTCGTTCGAATTCGAGGTTGGCGGCGGCGAGTTGCATCTGGGCAGTGAGCTCCTTAATGATGGTCGGAAGTTCTTCGCGTGGAATCTTCTTCAGATTGAGCTTGTTGCTCTTCTCTTTTTCCGGAATGATGGCGCGGAGGCCTTGGCTGATTTCTTTAGCGACGCTGGTTGGCGTAATGCCGTGTTCGGCGTTGTATTTTTGCTGGATTTCGCGGCGGCGGTTGGTTTCGTCGATGGCGTTGCGCATACTCTTGGTGATGTTGTCGGCGTACATGATGACGTGGCCTTCTACGTGGCGAGCGGCGCGGCCGATGGTCTGAATGAGTGCCGATTCGCTGCGCAAAAAGCCTTCTTTGTCGGCGTCGAGGATGGCGACGAGTGAAACTTCTGGCAAATCGAGACCCTCGCGTAATAGGTTGATGCCGACTAGAACATCGTAAGTGCCGGCACGAAGATCGCGCAGAATGTCGCCGCGTTCGAGTGTGTCGATATCTGAATGAATGTAGGCGGTCTTGACGCCAAGCTCGATGAGATGCTCGCTAAGGTCTTCTGCCATGCGTTTCGTAAGCGTGGTGACGAGAATGCGTTGCCCTTTGGCGATGGTGCGGTCGATTTCTTCGACGAGGTCGTCGATTTGGTTGTCGCTTGGGCGAACTTCGATTTCGGGATCCAGTAGGCCGGTCGGGCGAATGACCTGCTGAGCTGGCTCTGGACTGTGCTCAAGCTCATAATCGCCGGGCGTAGCCGAGACGTAGATAATTTGATTGATGTGGCGGTCGAATTCGGCAAAAGTGAGCGGACGGTTGTCTAGCGCAGACGGCAAGCGAAAGCCATATTCGACGAGCGTTTCTTTGCGTGCATGGTCGCCGTTGAACATACCGCGAATCTGCGGCAGAGTCATGTGCGACTCGTCGACCAAAATCAGGAAATCCTTCGGGAAGAAGTCCAGCAAAGTGGCCGGCGGTTGCCCCATGAGGCGGCCGTCGAGATGACGCGAATAGTTTTCGATGCCCTTTACGAAGCCGGTTTGCTCGAGCATTTCGAGGTCGTACTTGATGCGCTGACTGAGGCGTTGCGCCTCGAGGTATTTGTGTTGCTTGTTGAACCAGTCGAGCCGGTCGTCGTACTCTGCCTTAATTTTGCGAATGGCGCGGTCGAGGTCTTCTTTTGGTGTGGCGTAGTGAGTGTTCGGAAAGATGCCGATTTCGTCTGGCGTACTGATGACTTCGGCGGTGAGCGGGTCAATGACCTTGATGTTTTCGACTTGGTCGAAGCCGAACTCTAGACGATAGGCGCGATCGCCGGAGGCTGGAAAAACATCTACGACGTCGCCGCGAACGCGAAAATTACCACGCTCAAACGCGATATCGTTGCGATGATACTGAATTTCGGTCAAAAGCCGCACGAATTGCGACATGTCGCGCTGTTCTCCCCTAGCGACGCGGATTGCCATGGCTTTGTAATTGTCTGGCGAACCGATGCCGTAGATGCAGGAAACTGAGGCGACGATAAGAGTGTCGCGACGAGTCAGGAGCGCCTCGGTGGCGGCGTGGCGCAGGCGGTCGATTTCTTCGTTGATGGCGGAATCTTTTTCGATATAAGTGTCGGTGCTCGCAATGTAAGCTTCCGGTTGGTAGTAGTCGAAATAGCTCACGAAATAATGAATCTCGTTCTCAGGGAAGAATTCACGAAACTCGGAATAAAGCTGCGCGGCGAGCGTTTTGTTGTGCGCAAGGACGAGCGTTGGGCGATTCATCTGCTCGACGATGTTTGCCATAGTAAAAGTCTTGCCGGAGCCGGTGACGCCGAGTAGGGTTTGCTCGCGTTCGCCATTTCGCAGCCCCTGCAAAAGCTGAGCGATGGCTTGCGGCTGATCGCCAGTTGGCTGATATTTACTATGCAACTTGAAATTCATAAGAAATATTATACAACGATTGTCGGTTTGTAGTAAAATGCGGGAAAAACCGGCTCGAAAGAGCCGGTGCTGGTGGATTAGAGGCGTCCTTCGACGACGCTGTTGGTAGTGAGAACTTCGGCGATGAGACCGACGAGAGCGATGGCTCCGAACAGAATTGCGCATGCTTGGCCGCTGAGTGCTACGAAGCTGAGGCTGCAAAAGCTGACCGCAAAGACCGCAAGGCCGTAAGCCCAGTTTGATACTGCCAAGATGGCCGCGTTGCCGCCGTTAATCTTTACGAAATAGATTGTCGACATGATAATGACGACGGCGGAAACGATGCAGGCGATTGCGGTGTACCCTGTCAGTAGCAAGCAGGCGCAGATGGCGAGATGCAGAATTGCGACGAGGTTCGCGAGAACCGTACCGATGTGTTTACGCATAATTTACCTCCTTTGGATAGGGGCGGAAATTCTTCGTCTCAAAAAGAGCGATGGTGGAAGCCAACACTCTTATTATATCACATTTGGCGCAAAAAGTCAATTTTGGCGGCTAGCGGCGGGTGAGTTTGCGCTTGGCGCGGTTGATTTTGCGCAGGACGCCATAGGCGCGGTATTTAGCTGGCGACAAAACAATATCATAGGTGCCGGCGTAGTCGATTTGGCGGCCGCCGAAGGATTTTTTGAATTTTGTAAAACCGAACCATGGGTCGGCGGGATCGTCCGACGTGGTAATGCCCCAAAAATCGAAATACTTTTTGCCAGCCGCGCGGGCGTCGAATAGCATTTGTGTTAATAAGATGGCGCCACCTTCTTTTTTGCGATGCTCGTAATCTGTGCCAGCGTAGGCGTAGTAGCAGGCGTCTTTGCCGCTATACATGATTGTGGCGGCGATGACTTGCTTTTCGAATTCAGCAATATAAAGCGTAGCAAAGTCGAATTTGAGCTGATGCGCGAGATAGTTGCGCTCGCTAGTCTGGAAATTGTCCTTTTTGGCGACATCTTCGTAAAATTTGAAAAATATATCCATATCGGCGACGTCTTTGCTGGTTCGGACTGTGATGTTTTTGAGTGCGCGGTTGCGATGGGCGCGTGCCTTGTTTTTGCCGATGATTTGGTAGATTTCCTCGTCGGTCTTGGGCAAATCTAGGATCCAGGTGTGCTCTGGGTCGATGTGGTGGGATTTTTTGGCGCCGATTTTGCGCATTTCGGACTCGGCGAACGGAATGGTTGGTTCTATGCGAACGAAGAAGCATTTCTGCTCGGTGGCGAGTTTTTTGATGGCGTGCGTGGCGGCAGCTAGCGCGGTTTTGTTTTTTAGGCATGGTCCATATGGCAGGAATAGGTAATTCCCGAGTGGCGTATGCTTTAGAATGGCCATAAACTCAAAATCTTGCCCTTTTTGGCGGAAAGTTTTATAGCCTTCGCTCTGCTGAAATTCCTCCCAGGCTTTGGATTGCAAAAAATGAAGGTCGGATGGCGCTGGTTTGGAATTTTTGCTTGTCATAAAAAGATTATATCACTGCGATTGTTTGAATGTTTGGATGGCGCGCAAGGCGGCGAGTTCTGCCGGTGTGAAGTCGAATTCCTGGCAGAGTTCCTCGTCGGACGGTGTCTTGCCCTGCTCGGCGTAAAGTGTGGTAGCTTCTTCGAGGAGGCTGAGGCGTTCCAGATTTTCGTCGCTCAGCTCGTAGCGCTCGCCCTCGTCGCTGTTGATGAGTTTTTGTGCAAGGTGCTTAGCTTTGAGGTCTGCGCGAAAATTGCCGTAAACGCTCTGCTTTGGATTGGCGGCCTGCCAGTCGATGGCTTCTTTTATGAGCGGCTCGGCTTTTGCGAGGAAGAAATCTGGCACGAAATCGCCGTGAGCTTTGAGTTGTTGCAAAATGATATGCTCTACGAGATTGCGAATCTGCTCCGGCGAAAGTGGTTTAAACATAATATAATTATAGCACAAACGGTTTAAAAAGTCAATTTTGCGGCGCGTGGGCGAGGCTTTACATCTTTTTGGAAATCTGATAAGATTGTTACAAATGGTCCCGTCGTCTAGTGGTCCAGGACGTCTGGTTCTCATCCAGAAAATCAAGGGTTCGACTCCCTTCGGGATCACCATTTTCGAGTTAGAATTGCCTATTTAGGCAATTTTTTATTTTCGCTCTGTCAATAACAGCGCTTCAAATAAAGAAATCACCCAACTAGGCAATTCTATTCTCGAAAATAATGATACTGAGGGGACGAGAAGCCTTGTGGGTTCGTCCAATGCCCGGTTCGAGCGAAGCGAAGAACGACGGCGCATTGTTTATCTCCCGCCGAGATTGCAGTACGAGAATGCCCTAAGGGCATTTTAATCCAAGTTTCGCTACGTATCTATACTTTTACTATGTCATTTTCCCGAATTTTATGTTATAATATGTTTATTGGTGGGTTGGACTTTTAGAAGGTGGTGAATAGTATGAGAATCCGAAGTTTAAGTGACTATAATCTCAATCCCGAGTATCAACGTGTCTTAAACGGTTATTTCGATGATGCAGTTCGTATTCTTGGTGATAGGATGATAGTTTTTATGCTCACTAGCAGTTGCGGTCTGGAAAAATATATTCCTGGCTGGTCTGATATTGACATATTAATCGTTGCGGATAAACTCGATTTCGCATCATTAAGAGAATTGCATAATGCGCAAGCGAAATACTCTATTAAAATTGCGCTAGCACTCTTATCTCAACACGAGTTCAACGAGAAAATGTTTGACGACAAAACTAATGTCGTATTCTACCAGGTTAGCGAAGGACTGCTTGCTCCGAACTTCGTGAAAAAAGAAGCTGTCACGGAATTCCCCAATGTAACTCTCAGAGAAATCCAGGAAGACGATAAGTGCATGATGCCGATGTATCTCCATAAATTAAGGCGCGCACTTTATGCGCCGTCAGACGATAAGCGCATCATCTTGAAAACACTTTATATTGTTTTAAAAATGTGTTTAAGGTCAGAAGGACATTGCATTATCGCTAAGTCTTATTCTGAAGCATTTGATATGTTTGCATCCGAATTCAATGAGCAAAAATTTGATATTATGACGGAAATAGTATCGGGAACGTATGCTTCAACTGAGTTCATCAATTATGCACGTCATATCGTCGAAAAAATATGCAATAATCAGTTATGAATTAACCCACCAATTAAAACCGTCACCCTGTGGCGGTTTTTTAATTCAGTTCAAAAACGATAGCCGAATGATCAGATAGTCCATCAATCGTACGGATTGATTCAAAATGAAATTTCGGAGACAAAAGCATGTGATCAAAAGTCGCATCTTCACTCGGGAAGGAAACGTAATTTTCAAAATCGGTTGATTCTGAATAAGAGTCTTTCCAAATATTAGCATGTTTCTTGATATCATCAGTAGACATATTAAAATCGCCGACGATAATATCCGATTTTCGATAATCTAGGAGCTCTTGCAGCTGCATATAAGCATTATTGTTAGTTACTAGATGGACATTTGAGATTGTTATACCAGAATCGAGTTTAATATTTTGAACAATTCGAACACGGAGATCAGGCTTTCCGCGTTCATCAGCTGGTGCCGGTTTCATGACGATGGTACTAGAATTCGCGATTGGAATTTTAGACAAGATTGCCATTCCGTCCGTTAAATAATTTCCAACATGTTCGGTTAGGCCAGCTTTGAATTTTTCCATAGCCGCTTTGGAAAATTTATCAAATGTGTATTTCTCAGACATTTGAGCTATGCAAAACGAATATGGATGATTGAGCAGACCGTTAATTTTTTCTGCCAAACTTTCAGTCTCATTAAATGTTACTTCTTGCATACAAACTACGTCTGCCTGTTCTTTTTCGAGCATTTTTGCAATTTTTTCAATACGTTCTTGGTAATTTTTACCAAAATTGGAACGCCCGGCAACATTTATGGAAATAATTTTCATGTCTATATACTATCACGCCCTGTAAAATCGAGCAAAATATGTTATTATTGTTAACAACAAACATAAGGAGTTGGTGTGAATAAAAAGAAAATAGTATACGGAACCGCAATCGGTTCAATTTTAATCGTTGCGATAATTGCTCTCGCAGCGTTATTTTTTAATAACGGCAACGAGAAGATAAAATTCGTTGCTGCTTATGAATATGCACAAGCTAGTGCCGTCATGGATGTTATAAAAGAAGATAAATTATTCGAAAAATATATGCCGGATAATGTCGAAATTGAGTGGACCTCGATTGATAGTGGCAGTGATAGGCGAGACGCACTGGCTACTGGGAGAGTTGTAGTTGCGATGCTCGAAACTACCAAGGCTATCCCCGCGATCGAAAAGGGATATCCTATCCAGCTTCTGGCTAATGGCACAAAATCAATGAGCGCTGTCTACACTATGAATCCAAACATCCAGACGCCAAACGACTTGGCGGGCAAGAAAATTGCTTATCAGGGTGCAAAAGATATAGTCTTTAAATCAGACATGAAGCGTAATTTCGGAATTGAATTTAGTGATGAACAATTCTTGTCGGTAAATGAAGCAGATTTAATTAATTTATTAGTAACGAACCAAGTCGATGGCGCTATTCTTACGAACACTATGGTCGAAAAAGCTCAAGCCTTGAACTCAGATATCCGTCTAGTGCGCGATCTTACAGACGAAACAGAATATGTCGGGATTGCAAACTGGTTCTTGGGCAATTCGGACTTCTTCAGGCAGAATCCGGATTTATTACAGCCAACAATGGATGCTTATGCGGAAGCCATAGACAAAATCAATAATGATTTGGACGCCGTCGCGAATACGCTTTCGCCGCTTTTCAATATGACAGTTGATCAGATTAAGCGCGAATTTCAAGTATTCCCTGCTTGCTTAGAGGTCTACGGTTACGATAGAATGGCGAGTATTCTCTACGATTATGGATATTTGGATTCCCCGGCAAAACCATTCGAAGAGTTACCGAATTATGAAAGTATTCCAAAAAAATAAATACCAGCTAAGGGCATTTTGTTTAATTTGCGTAATAATAATTTTATGGGAATTAATTACGCGTCAAGGATTAGTTCCGAATTATATTTTGCCGCCTTTTAGCCAGGTGATATATACTACTTGGATAGAGCTCACAACTGGCAGCCTTTTTGTGATGGTCGGTAGAACTTTGCTGGTTCTTATCGAGGCTTTAGCTATTAGTTTCTTATTGTCCGCCATAATTGTATTTATCTGTCAGAAATCGAAAACATTTTTGTCTTTCTATAACATCATCGCACCAGCAATGAATTCTATCCCAAGTATGGCACTGCTACCGCTAGTTATAATGTGGATTGGGATTGGCAACGCCGCAATAGTGACTTTAGTAGTTCACAGTGTGTTGTGGACTTTTACAATTTATCTTCTTAAGAGTATTTCTGCTATTCCTAAAGAGTACAGAGAATTTACCGATAATATTAATTTAGGTATTTTTCGAAAAATAAAAGATGTTTTCTTCCCTGCGGTATTACCGCACATTGTGGCTGGGCTAAAAATTGCGTGCAGTAGAGCTTGGCGATCTATCATCGGAGCTGAAATAATTTTTGGCGCCATAGGTACGGCCGGAGGTTTAGGCTATTTTATTAATATTAATAGACAGTTCGGTAATATGGATAAAGTATTATCTGGCGTGTTAATCATAGTCTTAATTGGCTTAATTATGGAATATGCTATTTTTTCCAAGCTAGATAAACTTTTGAAAAAGTGGGGGATGAAAAATGAGTAATGTAGCAGTTTCAGTGAATGACGTAGCAAAAAGATATAACAAACATACAGTCTTCAAAAACGTAAGTTTCAAGTTGAAACCTGGCGAAACGATTGCTATTATTGGCTATTCTGGTTGTGGGAAAACTACTCTTCTGAGGATAATTGGTGGCTTCGAGCGTCCATCATCCGGAAATATAGTCATATTTGATAAAAACGTTGAAGCGCCATCAAAAAATGCTATTCTTGTTAGTCAAGGACAAAATCAACTTTTTCCATGGAAAACAGCATTAGATAATGTAATATGGGCTCTAATGATGGCGACCGACATCAAATATAGTGATGCTAAAGATGTTTCTCGCCGATATCTTTTGGATCTGAAAATATCAGAATCTGATTTTGATAAATATCCACATCAGCTCTCAGGTGGCATGAAACAAAGGACAACAATTGCTCGTGCCCTTGCGCTACATCCCCAGATTCTGCTTCTAGATGAGCCATTTGCTTCTTTGGATGAATTGACAAAGCAACAGGCACAAAATGTAGTAATGGATGCCTGTAAATTGCATAATGTAACAACGATATTGGTAACCCACGATATTAATGAAGCTGCCAAAATGGCGACAAAGATTCTGGTCTTCTGCCCTAATGGTAAAGTAGAACTTCTCAAAAACACTAACAACTCGATCGAAATGATACGAAAATTGCTTAATGTGTAGTGTCAATACATAAATAATATGAAGCTTTGAAAATGTAAAAAATAAACCCCAGCATAGACTGGGGTTTATGGCTGAGCCGCTTATGCTTGTATGGTCCATTCGGCGTATCTGCCGTTCGGGATGGGTGCGACGCTTAAATAGTTGCCGTCTGCCGGTTCGCCCTCAAAGAAGGCGCGCGCGACACATCCTAAGCCTCCGTGTGCAACTACGAGGATGATTACGTCTTTGCCGGCATATTCTGCGCGGAGCTTTTCGACGAACTGGCGCCAGCGTTCTGTGACGTCGGCGATGGTTTCGCCGTCCATCTCGTTCTGCCTTTGCGTGCGCCAAGCACCGAAGTAGTCGCCGTCGTTTTTGCGGCCTTCCAAGGATCCGAAGTCTCGCTCAATGATGAGCGGCTCAACGATGATGGGAAAGAACGGGTCCGGGAATGCGATGTGCAGAGTATCCTGTGCGCGATCCAGCGGCGAAACGTATGCTGCATGGATTGGAATGCCGCGCAACGCTTTGCCGAGCTCTTCAGCCTGCATTGCGCCTTCGTCGGTCAGTTGTGCCTGGTAACGTCCTGCGATAATTCCGTCTGCATTAGTGTTAGTCTTGCCATGTCTGGCGAACAAGATTCGAATTGCCATAATACCTCCTATCTATTGGCGAAGCGGACTTATGCTATCTATTATAGCATAAGCGTACGAAAAAGTCAATAGACGCGTCGGGGGAGATGGTGGCAAGAATTGTGATGACGGCGGCTATATTTGGGGCGGATTTTCAATTATGGTAATATCGAATATGATGAGCGAGATCAAAGTCGCCGCAGATTGACATTTTGCTGAAAATTTGATATAATTATAAGATATGATGTTTATTCTTATGCGGCGAGGTAGAAAGGGGTAAAATGGACGGCGATTTTATTAGGATTCGCGGCGCGCGGGCGAATAATTTGCAAAATATCGACTTGGATATTCCGCGCGACAAATTGGTGGTTTTGACCGGTTTGTCCGGCTCGGGCAAGTCGAGCCTGGCTTTCGATACGATTTACGCCGAGGGGCAACGTCGCTATGTCGAGTCGCTCTCTAGCTATGCGCGCATGTTTTTGGGTGTGATGGATAAGCCGGATGTGGATATGATTACGGGTCTGTCGCCGGCGATTTCGATCGACCAGAAGTCTACTTCGCGCAATCCGCGTTCTACGGTTGCGACGGTGACGGAGATTTACGATTATTTGCGCTTGCTGTTCGCGCGTATTGGTGTGCCGCATTGCCCTGTTTGTCATAAGGCCGTAATGCGTCGCACGGTGCAGGATATTATTGATCAGGTGATGGCTTGGCCGGTGGCTTCGAAGCTGATTTTGTTGGCGCCGATTGTGTCGCAGAAGAAGGGTTCTTTTTCGCATATTGGTGACCAGTATTTGGCGAAAGGTTTTGCGCGCGCTCGTGTTGACGGGATTATTTATGCACTAGATGAGTGGCCGGAGCTTGATAAGAATATGCGCCATGATATAGAGATCGTAATCGATCGTTTTGTGATGGCGCCAGAGATGGAGAGCCGTGTTTCGCAGTCGGTGGAGCAAGCATTGGAGCTTGGTGATGGTATTTTGAAAGTTTTGCGCATTGTCGATAACTCGACGGCGCTCGGTCAGAATCGCATTAATACTTCCGAGGCGGAAGTTGTAACCTATTCGCAGCGCTATGCCTGCCCAGATCATCCAGACGAATTGATTCCGGAGTTGGAGCCGCGTTTGTTTTCTTTCAACGCGCCGCAGGGTGCCTGTCCGACTTGTACTGGCCTTGGTACGCGCATGGAAATTGATCCGGATTTGGTTCTGAATCCGAACCTGACTATAGCTGAGGGTGGTATTCGCCCGTACAATCGTATTAATCAAGATTCGTGGTGGCTGAAACGATTGGCGGCGGTGGGTGAGCGGCACGGTTTTTCGGTGCGTACGCCAATTAGAGATTTGTCGGATGATGCAGTACATAAAATTTTGTATGGTACTGGCGAAGAAAAGTATCGCGTGCGCTTGAGTAACGGCTATGAGTACGATGCAGTTTACGAGGGCGTAATTCCGAATCTGGAGAAGCGCCACAAGGAGACTGAGTCGGAATTTGTGCGTAAGGATATTGAGCGTTTTATGCGCGAGCGCGTATGTCAGTCTTGTCACGGGGCGCGCTTGAAGCCGGTGGTTCTGGCTGTTACGGTGCATGATTTGAACATTATGGACATGTGCTCGATGGATGTGGCGCAGACTTATGATGTGTTGGGGCAAGATTTGGGCCTGACCGAGAATGAGATGAAGATTGCGGCGCCGATTATCAAGGAAATTCGCTCGCGTGTTGGCTTTATGAAGGATGTGGGTTTGGATTATCTGGAGTTGGGGCGTTCGGCGGCGACTTTGTCTGGTGGTGAGGCACAGCGCATTCGTTTGGCGACGCAGATTGGTTCTGGCTTGCAGGGCGTTCTGTATGTTCTGGACGAGCCTTCGATTGGTCTGCATCAGCGTGATAATGATCGTTTGATTGCGACTTTGAAGCATTTGCGCGATTTGAAAAATACTGTGATTGTGGTTGAACACGATACAGATACGATTTTGGCGGCGGATTATCTGGTAGATATTGGCCCTGGCGCTGGTGTGCATGGCGGCCGAGTGGTGGCGGCAGGAACGCCGGCCGAAGTGGCGAAAAATCCGGATTCGATAACGGGTCGCTATATTTGCGGCGCGGAAAAAATCGATGTGCCAAAAAAGCGTCGCAAGCCGTCTGGCAAATATCTTGAGGTGATTGGCGCGCGCGAAAATAATCTGAAAAATATCGACGTGAAGTTTCCGCTTGGCGTAATGACGGTGGTGTCTGGTGTGTCTGGTTCTGGTAAGTCGACGCTTGTGAACGAGATTGTGGCGAATGAGCTTTTGGCGCGCCTGCATCGCGCGCAGACGGTACCGGGCGCACATGAGCGCATTGACGGTATCGAGCATCTGAATAAAGCGATTGTGATTGATCAGTCGCCGATTGGGCGCACGCCGCGTTCGAATCCGGCAACGTATACGGGTGTATTTAATTATATTCGCGAACTGTTTGCGAATCAGCCTGAGGCACAGGTGCGCGGATACAAATCTGGTCGTTTCTCTTTCAATGTGAAGGGTGGTCGCTGCGAAAAATGTCAGGGTGATGGCGTGCTGAAGATTGAGATGCACTTCTTGCCGGATGTCTTCGTGACTTGCGATGTTTGTCATGGCAAGCGTTACAATCGTGAGGCGCTCGAAGTGAAGTACAAAGGCAAAACGATTTCGGACGTGCTCGATATGACGATAGACGAGGCGGTCGAATTCTTTGAGAATTTGCCGGCGATTGCGAATAAACTCAAGACGATTCAAGAAGTTGGCTTGGGCTACATTAAACTTGGGCAGCCGGCCACGACCTTCTCTGGCGGCGAGGCGCAGCGTATTAAGCTGGCAACGGAGCTAGCGCGTCGCTCGACTGGTCGCACTCTATATATCTTGGATGAGCCGACGACTGGCCTTCATTCGGCGGATGTAAAGCGTCTATTGTCGATTTTGCAGAAATTGGTTGATGGTGGCAACTCGATGATTATTATTGAGCATAATTTGGACGTGATTAAGAGCGCGGACTGGATTATTGATATGGGGCCGGAAGGTGGCCAGGGCGGTGGTCAGGTTGTAGCGACCGGCACGCCGGAAGACGTAGCGAAGAATACAAAAAGTGCGACCGGTGCTTACTTGGCGAAATTGCTGAAATAGCGTCGCTGAATAAAAAATACCCCCGTTTTGGGGGTATTTTTGTAATCTACTCTTCGCTGGCTCGCGTGTAGAATAGTTGCAGGTTTTTGTTGTAGTATTCCGTGCTTCCGTCGGCTTTGTCGACCTTGAAGTACATTGGATAGTAAGAGATGTCGGTGCCAGCAATGTCGCTAGATTTGCCGGTTACGAGGTTGTAGACGTGATAGGTGCTGCCGCCGTTCCCGCTTTCTGAGGTACCAATGAAGCTAGAGAGAGTCTCGAACTCAAGAGATGGCGCGTTGAACTCGGTAACTACTTTGCCGTTGTTGGCTTGGAGTAGGTAGCTCTTCTCTGACTTGTTGCCAATGACGTAGTTTTTGCCATTACTTTTTAGATATTCATAGGTCATCATATCTGGTAGTTGGATTTTGCGGTATTCGCATGGGACGGTTTGGGATTTTTCGAACATTAGTCCGTATCCGGCGCTGCATGTCATGATGGTGTTGCCGGTTGCAAGTTCCCATTCGGAGAGGTCTGGAGTCTCTTTGTCGCTCGGATTCTTAGAAGTGTCTGGCGTGTCGTCGCTAAGTTGTCCGGTTTTTAGGCTGAAATATTCGTCTATTGCGGAATCGTTGTTGCTATAGATGTGGAAGTAGCCGGTTTCCCAATCGCCCCAGTGGACGAGTTCGGTGTCATAGTTATATTCCTTGACTACTTTGTCGTTCCAGACGAGGATTGATTTTGCGCAGCGATTGCCGTCGTAGAGACAGAACTCGGTATATTCATCCCCCCACGCACTGTCGGATTCTAAGTTTTGGATAACGACTTTGCCGGTATCTGCGTTAATAATATCGTAAGTGTTCTCGCCGGTTGATAATATTACGTATGTTTGCCCGAGCTCTTCTCCGTAATCGGTTACGTCGAAATAGCTAGCCGTTGAATTAAATTCGTAGACGCGCTTGCCGGCCTTATTGTAAAAAGCATGTTTGGCTGGTTTTCCGTATTCTCTGCCCGATTCTATTACCAAGTAGTATCCGTCATCTTTTGTAAAGATCTCTTCCCCGTCCTTGAGAAGTTTGTTGAGTTTGTCGTCGTAGAGTTGTTTGCCGACAATCCAGAGCTTGTTTTCGGCGTCGTAACTAATTGATTTGTCGGAGTCGGCTTCGATTAATACTTCGCCTTTGCGATTAATGATGACGTTTTTGTTGCTATTGTCGGTTTTGATTTTGGCAACAGCGTATTCGCCTTGAAAATCGCTAGCGTTGGTGAAAGTTGGTTGTATGACCATTTTCCCATTTAGGTCGATATAGCCATATTTGTCGCCCTGCTTTACGGCGATGAGGGTTTTCTCGCTGAAGATTTCGTTAGCTAGCGCCGATTCTTTGCTCTTGAAGAGTTTCGGAATGAAAATAAAACCGAGGACGATGAGCGCGATTGCGACAAATGCGATAATGCCAATGATGATGAATTTTTTGGCGCCGGTTTTGCGTTCGCTGCTTGGTTGAGACGCAGTCTCGGTTTTTGTGCTAGGTGCGCTCTGTGGGGCCGTGTCTGGGCTTGGCGTGACTGGGCTTGTTTCTGGGGTTGGGGTTGACGTAAATGGATTGGCTGGCGCAGGCTGTGAGTTTGGCTGAATAGGTGTCGCGTCCGAGATTGGCGTAAGTGGGTTTACTTGTGGTTCGGGCGTGCTTGGCGCTGCTGGATTGGGCGGAATTGGCACCTGATTAGTGTTGGTATCTTCATTTGGATTCATGAAAAATCTCCATTAAGTTATTTATATTCTAGCGCGAAAATAGCAGAATCGGTATACCGCTCGGTGATTATTTTTATGTTTGTTGAGTGCGGAATGAGATGGTATGCTAAAAGGAGTTGTTCCTTAAAAAGACGTTTTCTGGCCAATAAATAGAAGGGAGATTTTTCTATGCTTGAATACTCAGATATGATTACGAGAATCGAAGAAGCCGTTATGGCGTACCAGAACGAGAATACACCGCCCTATAACGAAACGGCGATCTGTGTTGCGGTGCGTCCGTGCATGGAGGATGCTGCTCAGATATTCGGGCTTGAGGCGAACGCTTGTGCGAGTCACATTGGTGGCGATTGCGGCGGTATTGAAAAATACGTGTCGCGCAAGGCGGCTCCTGTGCCAATGCAGGATTTGGCGATTGCGAGTGTGCATAAGAAACTGCGTGAAGCTGGGCTTGAAAGTGCGACGGAGCCGATTATTTGTGCTGAGATTGATTCGCATCTCTCGGACGGCGGCTATGTGCAGGTGTGCGCGATTTGCCTGCCCGGCACAGGCGACGGGGTGAATATTCCGGTGTGGGCGCAGGTCTATATTTCGGTTTGCGACTTGATGCCGGTTTGTTCCGGTCGAGACGCGGCCTATGCCGGCCTTCAGGCGCTGAAGAACTATGTTGCTGAGTCGCGAGGCTCAAAAATGCTGGTAGTTAACCCCTAAAATCCGTATTATGTCGAGGTCAGAAAACGTCTTTGGAAATACGCCCCGGGCATTGCGCTCGGGGCATTTTTCAATAAATAGACTGAGGATTCGCGTGGATTTATGATTTTTTGACCGTCTTTGTGCTGGTCGCTTTTTTGGTGGCCTTTTTTGCTGTCGTCTTGCGTTTGGCTGGACGGCGCGTTGTCTTTGGCTTGTTGGCGAGCATTTCTTCGGCCTGCTCTTTCGTGATGCTTTTTGGGTCGACGTCTTTCGGAATGCGCACGTTGTTGCGGCGGCCAGGGCCTTTGACGTAGGGGCCGTAGGCACCATTAATGATTTGGATGTCGCCCCAGTTTGCGATGTAGGAGTCGCGTTTGGCGACGTAGAGTGGCTCGGCCTCTTCTAGCGAAATGGTGTATGGGTCGAAGTCTTTCATCGGGACGTTGTATGTGCCGCATTTGAGGTAAGGGCCGAATGGGCCGGCAGCGGCAATAATTTCGGTGCCGTCCGCTGCTTTGCCTAAGCTGCGCGGTAATTGCGGCAAGGCGAGTTGCTTGAGCGCTTGTTCGAGCGTGACGGTTTTGACAGATTTGCGCTTCGGAAGTGGTGCGAAGCGAGGTTTTTCGCCAGTTTCCTTCTCGTTCTCGCCCAACTGAATGAAGCCGCCGTTTTTGCCGACTTTGGCATAGATGGCTTTGCCGGTTTCTGGATCGTGGCCAAGGAGGCGCGCGTTATTGTAGCGTTCAATGCCCTCGCTAGCGAGCACGGAGTCGTTGAACGGTCCGTAGAAATCGCGTAGCATTTTGACGCGGTCGAGTTTGGCTTCGGCGATAAGGTCGAGGTCTTTTTCGATGTTGGCGGTAAATTTATAGTCGACGATGTTTTTGAAGTTGTCGACGAGGAAGCCGGAAATAAGCTCGCCGATTGGTGACGGCATGAGCTTGCCTTTGTTAGCGCCGAATTTTTCAGTAACTTGTTCGTCTTTGATTTGGCCGTTTTCGAGCGTAAACTGGCGAACTTGGCGCTCTTCACCTTCGCTATCGCCCTTAACGACGTAGCCACGGGCTTGAATGGCAGTCATGATGCTGGCGTAGGTGGATGGGCGACCGATGCCGAGTTCCTCGAGCTTTTTGACTAGCGAACCTTCGGTGTAGCGTGCTGGCGGTTTCGAGTAGCTCTGTTTTGCGACAATGCTTTGAGCTTCGACGCTGTCGCCGACGGCAAGATGCGGCAATTCGTTTTCTTTGATGCGGCCGTAAACTTTCAGGAAGCCATCAAAAGTAATGACTTCGCCCTTCCCTTCGAAGAAATATTCGCTCGGCGTGGTGATTTTGATGGTCGTATTTTCGATTTTGGCGTCAGCCATTTGTGTGGCGAGTGCGCGAGTGCGAATGAGGTTGTAGAGGCGTTTTTCGTAGTCGTTTTTGCCGGCAACTTCGCGATGGATGTCGGTCGGACGGATGGCCTCGTGGGCTTCTTGTGCGCTGTCGTTTTTGGTCTTAAAGTTGCGAACCTTGACGTATTCTTTGCCGTAGACGTCTTCGACATAGCCAGCGATACTGGCGATGGCTTGTTTGGAGAGGTTTAGACTGTCGGTGCGGTGATAAGTAATTAAACCAGCCTGATAGAGGCTCTGAGCGGCCGTCATGGTGGTACGCGTTGTAAAACCAAGTTTGCTGTTAGCCTCGATTTGCATTGAAGCGGTAGTGAATGGCGGCTGAGGCTTGCGGTTGCCTGGAGCGGTTTCGACGCTGGCGACTTTGTATTCGGCGCCGATTAGGCTTTGCAGGAAGCTCTTTGTAGACTCTTCGTCGTCAAAATCGTGGTCGAGTTTTGTGGCGAAGCCGAAATCGCCGGTAATTTTGTAGCTGTATTTGCTGGCGAACTTTTCGATGGCTTGCTCGCGCTCGACAATGAGGCGAAGTGCTGGGCTTTGAACGCGGCCAGCGGAAATTGCGCCTGGGACTTTTTTGCGCACGACGCCAGAGAGGTCGAAACCGACTAGCATGTCGAGCGTTTGGCGAGCCTGTTGACTGGCGACCATATTCATATCGACCGTGCGCGGAGACTTGATGGCTGCCTCGATGGCTGGCTTGGTGATTTCATGGAAGGTAATGCGGGCGGTGTCTTCTGGCAACTTCAAAACTTGGCAGAGATGCCAAGAAATCGCTTCTCCTTCGCGGTCTTCATCCGTTGCGAGCCAGACTTTGTCGACGGATTTTACGGCTTTCTTGAGGTCGGAGATAATCGATTTGTGGCCGGGATCGATTTCGTAAGTGACGTCAAAAGTATTTTTGTCGACCTTGGTGTCTTTG
The DNA here is from genome assembly GCA_002391075.1 of Candidatus Saccharibacteria bacterium UBA4387. Lineage (GTDB taxonomy): Bacteria > Patescibacteriota > Saccharimonadia > Saccharimonadales > Saccharimonadaceae > UBA2834. The sequence goes on along the minus strand of DGRN01000014.1, from coordinate 44,917 downwards.
CGGATGTGGCCGACCGATGCTAGCACCTGATAGTCGCTACCGAGGTATTTTTCAATTGTGTGCGCCTTGGCAGGCGACTCTACGATTACTAGATTTTTGCCCATATTATATTATATTAACATTTTTGCTATGCCATAGGGTAACATATTTTTGAAAAAGTCAAAAGCATGAGTATAATAAAAGTATGGGATTATTGGGATTCTTTAAGAAAAGAAGCGACATAATCGTGCCGGCGCCAGAGCCGAAAGCTCAAAGCGTGAACGATACTATGATGCAAGATGATGGTTTTGGCGATGCGTCAACGATGCGCGTTAACGACGTGTTTAGTGTGTCTGGGCGAGGCACGATTGCCGTTGGGCGCGTAGAGTCCGGAACTTTTCAGATTGGCCAGCACGTGCTGGTCGTGCGAGATGGTGCGGTAATTGCGCGGACTGGGATTGTTGGCGTCGAGCTTTTTCATAAGGCAGTCGACAAAGCTACGGCGGGCGATAATTGCGGCCTGCTTTTGCATGATGTTCCGCGCGATGCTATCGCGGCGGGCGATTATATAACTACGAAGGGAGTATAAAATGGAATTGTCGGATATGATTCACTTGACGACGCCGCTTATTGTGTTGTTTATTGCTGGCGCTGGGCTAGGCGTGGGCTATGTGAAGGCAAATTCGCTTTTGCGTCGCTCGTTACTGATTGCTTGGGCGATTTGCGCGGTAGTGATGGCGGTTTTGACCTTTGGCGATTTGACGAAAATTAGCAGCGATGTCTCGCTGGCACATGTTTCGGAGTTTTGGATGTCGATTGTCGGTGCGATGCAGACGCTTTGGGCGATGATTGGAATGATAGTTCTAATGGTTGTTTATTTGCTATGTAGTTCGCATAATCCGGATATCTCCTGGAGCGATCCGAAAATGCGGCAAAAGGCGCGTGCTGCTTCTACGGTAGCGATTCTTAGCAGTGTTACGTCGCTGGCGATTGCGCTCGCTTGGTTGGGTTTGGGCGTGACGCGGATTATGACGCAGTTTGGCCTGCATTTCTGATATTATAGAAGAAAAGGAGGAGTATGGATTGGGATGAGTATTTTTTGAAGATTGCGGAGACTGTGGCTTTGCGCTCAAAAGATCCGTCTACGCAGGTTGGCACTGTGATTGTTGATGAGCAGCATCGTCCGGTATCTTTTGGATATAATGGCATGATTCAGGGCGCCGACGAGTCGAAGATGACGCTGTCTGAGCGACCGATGAAATATTATTTCTCGATTCATAGCGAAATGAATGCTTTGATTTTTGCGCAGCAGGATTTGCGTGGTTGTACGGTTTATTCTGGGTTTGCACCATGCGTGGATTGCTTGCGACATTTGTTGCAGGCTGGCGTGTCGCGAGTGGTATATCGAAACTTGCATGTTCACTCAAATACGAAAGGCGCGAAAGCCTCGATGCAGAATTCCGAGACTGACACGGCGTTGATTGCGCTACTTGAGGCGATGCCGCAAGTAAAGACGTTGAACTACTCGAATGGCAAGACTTATCTCGAGGATTTGCTGGACGCCAAGAAATAGGCGCCGAATTTTTGACCATCAAAAAGCCCCAGGTAAGGGTGGGCATCACCTGGGGCTATTTGAGCCTTTAACACACCTCCATGGCCCTGCAAACAGGAGCGTGACCCACCTCACACATGGGGTCCGCCGGTTAAAGGCATTGCTAGCCTTAGAAACACGATTCTAAGTGGAGGTAATACTTTTCACTTTAAAGCATAGGAGAACTTTAAAGGCCGAAAGGGTTTCTAAAGCACGCAACAATTGCTAAAATAAATTTAGCAAAGTTTGAATAATTTATTTAGGTGCGGTTTTTTGACCTTTCGGCCAAAACTGATATTATCTTAGCACGGATTTGCAAAAAAGTCAATAGTTTTTGCGCATTTTGTTATAAAATCAATAGTAAAAAGTGGCTTAAAATGCCGATTTCGAGGCGTTTAACAGGGGTGATAGCGCTTGTGGTAAAATGTTAAAAATATGTTATAAAAAATAGCATAAGCGCATATTTTGACATATTTTTTGGCGACTTGCCATAGCCTCGGAGTGGACAGAATGAGAATAATAAACAAGCCGACTGATTGTCGGCTTGTTTGGATTTGCTTTTGTCGGCTAGTTTTGACTAGACAGAGATTACATTGATGTATTTCTGGATGCTGGAGTTTATTTTGCTGATTGTATTGGTGATTTCAGTGGTTTTGGCTTCGGTTTCGGATGTGTTGCCTGCGATGGCATCCTGCTCGAGTCGCTCTAAGGCGTCCAGCGCTTCGCGGCGGCGCTCACTGAGCGCTGCAATGCGTCGTTTTACGATGGCGATAAATTCAGCATCCTCGTCGCGCACTTCGTTTGTTTCTGCCGAGAATGTGACGGTTTTGGCTGGTGTCGGTGTTGGGCTAGGCTCTGATGCGGGAGCGTCGATACGATCTGTTTCCGTAGTATCGGCTTGAGTTTCGGGTTCTTCTTCTGCGCCGACGAAGGCGCTATCTTCTTGTGTACTCGACTCGTCGGTTTCTGATGCGGTATTGTCTGCCGTCTCGGTGTTGAATGTGTTTTCTGTTGGTGCCTCTGCAGGCGAGCGCAATGTTGGAATATTTGCTGGTGTTTCTGGTGCGGCGAAATTCAGATCAGTAATAGTATTAGCGCTATCACTCAGAACTGTATCATTGTCATAGTTGTCCATTGTTTCGTTGGCGTAATCGACGGTAGCGTTATTGGCGGCTTCGATTGGAGGCTCGTCCGCTATCGCGTCGGTCGTTTCGGCTGCTGTTTCGTTCGGGGTGTTCTCGGCTTCTTCGGTTGGATTTGGTTCGGGGGCAAACTCGGTTTCGTCGGTTTCGTTTTGCTCTGTGGCGGATTCAGTTTTTGGCTGGTCGGCGGCCGGGTTTGCTTCCGCATTGGTAGGTGTGGCGTCCGCAGTTGTTTCTTCGATTGGCGCCGTTTCGGCCTGCTCTGTTGTCTCTGTTGGAATTTCGTCGGTCTGGGCGTCGTCGGCGCTGGCGGTGTCGTGGACTAAATCGGGATTGGCAAGAATTGCTGCGCGTGTGGCAGCGGCGGCAACGGCGGCGGCTTCGGCGGCCTGGGTGGATTCCCGAATGGCGCTGAGTGGCCCGCCCTGTTCACGAGCGGCGCGTTCTTGTGCGAATCGGCTTTCGGCGATGCGCGCGGCTCTTGGGTCGGCGCCAGAGCTAGATTGTTCGTTAGTTTTTGGCATGGTTACCCCTATTATGCTGTTTGTTTTATTTTAACACGCTTGTGTTTTATTTGGTAGCCTTCGGCTTTTTGAAGATGAATAATTTGCTGGCGACATAGTTGAGCACGATAACCAAGACGTTGCTGGCGGTTTTTACGATAATTGACGGCTGTTTGAGGAGCGTAATGAAGATGAAAATGATTAGCATGTCCAGTAGGCCGGTGGCGAGGCGGGCGCTTGTGAAGCTGGCGATTTCGCGGATAATTTCTTTTTTGCCGTGCGCCTCGCTCTTGAAGACCCATTTGCGGTTGGTGATGTATGCGAAGGCTACCGAGGCAATCCAGGCGATAATGTTTGAGATTAATTCGTTAATATGCAAGAGGCTGAATAGAAGCTCAAAGGTGGCGATATTGATAATTGTTGTGCAGACGCCGAAAAAGAGGTAGGCGATGACGTCGTAATACTTTTTAAATAGCGCTTTGGGCTTGTCGAGGATGGTTTTGCGCTTGTAGGTTTTAATCTTGGTGTGTTCTTGGGTGGCTTTTTTACTCATAATGCGAGATGAACTCCTCTGTCTGCTTTAAGATTTGCGGAAGCTGGCCGCGTTCGTGGTCGGTGAATTTGCCGAGTACGAAATCGGTGTCGCCAATGCGACTGCGAAGTGCGTCGTTGGCGGTGCCGATGCGATAGCGTGGAAAATTATCTGTGCCAAAGTGATTAATCATAGATTTGAGGCCGTTGTTACCGCCGGCGCTGCCGCGTTCGCGGAAGCGGAGTTTGCCGAATTCTAGTGAAAAGTCGTCACAAACGGCGAGAAAATCTTGCGGCGTGAGCTTATAGAAATCCATAATAGCGCGAGTGCTTTGGCCGACTTCGTTGTAGAAAGTTTTGGTTTTGACTAGCAGACGGTCGCCGTCTTTGGCGACGAGCGCGTTGAATTTGGGTTTTTCTTGCCAGTCGAGCTTGTGGATTTTGGCGTAAAAATCCAGCGCCAAAAAGCCGACGTTGTGGCGCGTGAAGTTGTATTGCGTGCCGGGATTGCCAAAACCAACAATAATTTTCATATCTGTTATTATAGCATGAAAAAGGACGGCCGAATGGGGCCGCCCTTCTTGGTTGGGTGTTCGTAGAAATAATCAGAATCAGAAAACGATTTGCTGAGTGCCCCACATTGCCAGTTTGCCGCCGGGACGGATGATGCAACTTTCGTCGCCGAACGGGAACCAGAATATGGATACGAACGGGTTTTCTGCATAGCGGGATGAGATTTTGACGGCAGGATTGCCCTGCCAGCCGTAACGGTTGTTGTACTGTGTCGGATCAAAGCTGAATGAGCCGTGTGCGCCGACGTCGAGACGTCCGAGCGCTGCGTAGATGTCTTCGGAGTTTGCGAATTCGCATTCGTCAAACAGCATAGCGATGTAGGCCAGTGTGCGGCCGTTGATCTCGGACAGCGGGAGAATTTCCATCTGTCTGACTGCCGAAATAGCTCTTGCGAGATTATCCCTCGCCGTGGGGAGCTTGCCTCCCGGCAGTTTGTCACCGCGTGCTTCGAGAATTGAAGCGGCGGTGTCCTGGTACTGCTTAAGCAGGCCACTGTACTTGGCGTAGTTGTCGCCGGGAACGGTCAGGTGCTCTTTGAGCATGCGCTCGGGCGGAATCAGGACAATGCCGCGATAGTCGGTTTCAACCGGCTCCTGAGGCTGGGCGGGTTTATCGTAAAACGTCGGTGCCTTGGTAGGCTTGCGACGTCTTTCGTTACCCTCGAGGTCGTAGCCGAGGAATTCGTCATCTTCGCCCTCAAAAGCGGCCGTTATGCCGTTCCAGGCCTCTTCGTCTACCTTGCGGTTGGCCTTTTTTCTGCCTTTCTTCTGATGAGCTTGCTCGCTTTCATCGAATCGCTGATCCAGAATGCCGGAGCGTTCGATTGCAACGCCAGCAATCAGTCTGGTTTTGCCGCAACCTGCCGGGCCAGCTACGAAGCTAGCGATGCACTGCTCTTTTGGCAAGGTTTCGCCTTCGAGGACGGCTGCCTGATAGCGGTTGTAGGGCTTCGTCCATTTGAGCGTCTGGTAATACTTGAGCGGAACGATTTTGTTGACGGTCGGATCAAGGCGGCCGATCATGCTGAAGTCGTCGTTTCTGTCTGTGAAAAAGACATATTCGTGCGGATTCAGTGTCAAGCCGGGATAGAACTCTGCGAAATTGTCGAGAGTCATGATTTTGTCTCTGCGCCAATAATCGCAAAGTCTTTCTTCCGGTGAAACGTCGCGCCAGCCCTTATAGATTGCCGGATTGAACTGCCTAACGACGCATCCGGTTTTATCCTGAGCGCCCAGACGAGTGTTCGGATCGTTGGTAACGATAAGGACCTTGCCGCTAGTCTCTGCGACCTTGGTGTTCCAATAAATCGCCAGAGCGATTGTGTCTTTGATGGTTTCGCCGGCGATGTTGTTCAGTGTCTGGTCAATGTGGTCCCGTCCGTCAATGATGACGTGCAGGTTGCCGATTTCGTACTGATTGACGCCGTCGATTTTCGAGCGTTTGCCGTCGCGTACGAGCTTATCAAGTAAAATGCTGAGTTCTGATGCCATTTCGCCAGCTTCGGACTGCTTGTCGCGCAGTTTCTGACCATGTCTCTGGAAGATCATGGAGATAATCAGCCGGCGCTCAGGAAGCCTTGCGTCGGGACTGAAAATCTGAGGCATATTAAGTGCCACGTTGTAGTCCACGACATAGTAGACGCCCTGTTCGAAAACGAACTCTTTTTGCATATGGACCCCTCCTTTGGGTAGTATGTATTTCTACGAATGGTAAGATGCGTACAATAAAAGGGCCCAAATGAAAGGCCCTCCTAGTGTATTGGGTATATTATAACAGATTAGTCGCGATTACGAAAGCTAAAGCAGATTGGCGTGCCTGTAAAATCGAAGGCTTCGCGGAGGCGGCGCTCCAAATAGCGTTTGTAGCTCCAGTGTAAAAGGCTGAGATTGCTGCCATAGACGACGAACCACGGCGGGCAAGTGTCGGTTTGGACCATGTAGCGAAGTTTTGGATGAGTGTTTTTGAGGCCGGCCGGCGGATGGGAATTGACGGCGTCCATCAGGAGCTTGTTAAGGTCGGAGGTTTTTAGCTCGGCGTGGCGTGCCTGGTCGATTTGCTGGGCGAGCTCGAAGATTTTGGTGACGTTTTTGCCGGTAACGCTGGAAGTCATGACTACGGGCGCGTATGGAATGAAATTAAAATCGCGCTCGAGATTGTCGAGGATTTCGTCGGTATCTTGATGTTCGAGGTCGGTTTTGGTGACGACCAAAATGATGCCCTTGCCTGCTTCGGCGATTTGACCGGCGAGGCTTTGGTCGAGCTTTGAGTGCGGCTCAGTGCTGTCGATGAGCATGCAGCAGATGTCGGATTCTTCGATGGCGGCAAGGCTGCGGAGGGCGGAGAATTTTTCAATGCCAACTTCACGTTTGCCTGGCTTGCGAAGGCCGGCAGTGTCGAGAATTTCGATGGTTTGGCCTTTGTAGCGAATCTCGGTGCGATTGACGTCGCGAGTGGTGCCGGCGAGATTGGCGACAACGGCCTGCTGCTTCTTTGCAAGCGTGTTGAAAAGGCTGGATTTGCCGACATTCGGGCGACCAATTAGGGCGATTTTTAGGGTGTTTTCGCTGCTCTGCTCGGCATTGCCTAGCTTGCAACCGGCGGCTTTAAGCTCGCGCTTGATTTCGGCGCGCAGTTCATTGAGATGGAGGCCGGTCGTGGCTGAAGTGCGAAGCATGTTTTTGATGCCGAGGCTATAAAATTCCTCGTCAGGTAATGATTCGCCAAGGTCTGCTTTGTTGAGGAGCAACATGATAGGCTTGCCGCTCTTGAGAGCCTTGCGAGCAATCAGCGTGTCGTCGTGATTTGGGTATTTGCTGCTGTCGAGGGCGAGCAAAATCATGTCGGCATTTGCGACCGCGTCGTCGATTTGATCCTGAATATGGGCTTCGAATTCGTCGTTTGGGTCTTTGAGGCCGGCAGTGTCGATTAATAGATATTGGTTTTCGACTTTGCCGACTACGTTGTCGCGCGTGGTGCCTTCTTCGCGCGCGACAATAGCCTGCGACTTGCGAACGAGGCGATTAAAGAGGCTGGACTTGCCAGCGTTGGTTTGGCCAATGATGGCGACAACTGGTAATTTCATGGCTATATTATAGCAAAATTGACAAAAATCGTAAAGTGTGATATAATGAAAGTATGGCTGGGTTCCGTCGGCAACGGCGAGAACCTGGTCCCAAAGCGCTTCGGCGCTTTTTTGGTGCTGAAAAATCCCTCGGCCGAGACCGAGGGATTCAGTTTAGGAGTTAGAACAGGTGATGCTCGGCAAAAATCATCGCAAGCGTGATGGCGACTGTGGTCATCAGCTTGATGAGGATATCGAGTGATACGCCGTTGACGTCTTTGCGAATGTCGCCGACGATGTCGCCATTGACGGCGGCTTTGTGGGCGTTGCCGCCTTTTTTCTCGCCGTCGAGCATGTCTGCTTCGATGAATTTTTTCGCATTGTCGAACGCTCCGCCGCTGTTGCCGTAGAAGAAGGCGAGCAAGATGCTGACGCCGATTGCACCAAGCAGGAAAGCTGCAACGAAGCCTGGACCGAACAACAAGCCGAGAACGGCAGGCGCAGCCAGAGCTAAGAGTGCTGGCGGTGTCATGTGCTTGAGGGCGTACTGAGTTCCCTGCATGATGCAAGTTTCGTAGTCGGGCGGCTTTTTGCCGTTAACTACGTCCGGATTGTCGAGCTGCTTGTTGATGATGTCGGTCATAATTTCGCCGCCTTTGTTGGTGTAGCGCGTGAGCATATCGACGAAGACGCCGACAGTTGCGATACCGATGAAGAGTGCAACGATGTTTTCGACGGATACCAGGTTCTCGGATATGACTCCGGGCGAATAGGAATTGACGTAGTTTACGAACAGTGAGATTGATGCGAAAGCTGCGCTTCCGATTGCGAAGCCTTTGCCGATGGCTGCCGTTGTATTGCCGAGTGCGTCGAGCTGGTCGGTGATTTTTCTGACCGATTCGTCGAGCTTACATCCGGAAGCAATGCCGCCGGCATTGTCGCTGATAGGACCGAAAGCGTCAATTGAAATCGTATTCGCAATGAAGCTTAACATGCCGATGGCTGCGATGGCGATGCCATAGTAACCGCAAATGTGATGCGAAAACATGATGCTGGCGCCAATAATGGCGGTCGGTAGCAAAGCTGAACGGAATCCGAGCGCGTCGCCTTCGGAAATGACGAACGGCGTGCCTCTACGGGCGGCCTCTGCGATGGCTCTGACGGGTTTGCCGGTGAGGCCGGTAAAATATTCTGTGAGTTTGCCAACGAAAATGCCGCTGAGTATGCCGGTCGTGGCGCAGGAAGCTGGCGCAAGCGGATGGAAGTTGTTCGGCAGATCGATTCTTGAGAACAAGAAGTAAGATCCTGCGAAACTTGCCGCAAGTACGAAGATGGCCGAAATCCATGTTGAGAGGTCGAGCTCCCTTGATGGCTTGCCGCTTGACTTATGAAGCAGCACGAAAGCGCTGCCGATAAGGCTGCCGATGAGACCGAGCGCGTTTACGCCGATTGCGAAAATGGCCAATGCCGTAATGAAATTGGGCGCGCAGTCTTTGTAGAACATGTAAGCAATCATGATTGCTCCGCCGAGTGTGGCCATGGTCGATTCGCCAAGATCCGAACAGTTGCCCAGAACGTCGTTTACATTGTCGCCGACGCTGTCGCCGATGACGCCGGGGTTCTCTTTAGAGTCTTCATCGAGATTGTGTCGGTTTTTGCCGGCGAAATCAGCCGCAGCGTCCATCATTTTAGTAAAGATGCCGCCGCCGGCGCGATTGAAGATTGCGACGAGTGAATATCCGAGCATAAATGTAGACAGTCGCTGAAAACTTGGGTTACATTCCGCGATTGGGATGATGCCGGTCGAGACTGCGTTCGGGTTAATTTCGCCAATGACAAACATGACGAGCGAAAGGCTCAGCAATACGACTGCATGTACGCTGAATCCGCTGATGTGGCCGCCCAGAAGAGCGACTTTCATGGTTTCGCCTATATTGCCGGTTTTTCTGGCTGTGTTGGTTACGCGTACGTTGGCGTAGGTTGCTCCCTTCATGCCGATGAAAGCGCTGATTGAATTGACGCTCATGCCGAACAGGAAGAAGAGGCCGCTCCATTTTTCGATGAAGAGCGAAATCAGTAATCCGACAACAACGGCGACCAGCAGGATGCGCTTATATTCGCATTTCATGAAAGTCATTGCCCCGTCGCGAATTAACTTTGCGAAGGCTACCATTTCGCGGCCTTTTTCGTCTGTGTCGCCCTCCTCTTTCTTGAGCAGGATGGCGAAGTTAATAGCGACGAATACCGCGGCGATGATAGCGATGGCGATTGTGATCCAGAGGAACAGTTCCAGTGTCATAGACGGTACACCTCCTTTGGTGATTGGCGGGATGGATGTTTGGGTTCAGGTCGAATAGTACATCGGTTTCTACCTCCTTTTAAGAAACTAAGGGCTGGCTAGCTGCAAAAACAGCCTCCTCGATAACATACCGCCCTTCTCTGTATGTGCTTTTACCGTACTAGACTCTGGCGATTTTTTCAAGCGGAATGAAAATTAGTAGCTGCGAGATAGCTGGCGCGCGACAGCTTTATTACGCCAACGACGCACGAAGGTGAAGATAGCGATGTAGATTAAAATACCAATGATGGCGCCGTATGCGTCAATGAAAATGTCGGAAAATTGCGCTGAGCGGCCAGGTACGGTGAGTTGATGAAACTCGTCGATAGCCCCGTATGCGGCGCTGATAATGAACGCAGCAATCATATTTGAGATGCGTAGGTAATTCTCTGGCGAGCGGCCTTTTTGATAGCTAGAAATCGCATAGCCGAGAGCGCCGAAAGCGACGACGTGGGCGATTTTGCGCGTGGCGACATTCGAGAGATGCAAAAATGCGGCGATGCCGAGCGATTGGTTGTCGGATTGTTCGCCTGTGCGGGAAGAAAAGAACCAGATAAGCAGCGCGATTGCGATAGGAAAAACGATGCGCCAGTGATATTTTAGACCTTTCATGAGGTGATTATATCACAAAGACGGTTTACTGCTGCAGATATTCGTTGATGGCGTCTGTATTTATGTTCTTTTGATCTACGTGTTGAAAATGCGTGACAATATCTAGCGGGAGTTGGTAGATATCGCCATATTGGCGTTCTACGTACTTCATATATTCGTGGGGAGCTTCGTACTGGCTATCTTCAAAATTAAGTTTAGTCGTCGGAAAGATGAAGTTCCAGTCAAAAAGACGTCGCCATTTGACAGAAAAATTATCGAGTCCCCAAATTACAGCCTTACTCTTTTTGCTTTTGGGCTCGGGCGGCTCTGGCACTAAAGATTGTAGCATCTGTTCGATATACTGGGCAGATGGATTGTTCTCTGAGAGATATCCTTTTTCTCGCCATATCTGCACGTGTTCGTCGGTGCTTTGCTCGAAGAAATCGACGACTTTGGCTTTTTGTTCATGCCACGTAGCCCAGGCTTCTTCCGAGCTATCATCACCATAATCATAGATGTAGACGTCTAGAAAACAGGGATTTTGCGGATTTTTCGTGCGGAAGCGTATCTGTCTGCTTTTGCAATAGTAGTCGTAGATGAGGGTAATTGTGTAAGTCTCGTCGCTCTCGAGAATTATCTTGAGACGCTTGATATCGTCGCGAAACATAGCAACATCGACGTCGTCGTCCCATGGAACGAAGCCCTTATGGCGAATTGCGCCAAGCAAAGTGCCGCTCTGGAGCCAGTAGGTAAAATTATGTTTTTTGCAAAGTTCGGCGAATTTTTTGAGTAACTTTGCATTCCCTTTCTGTAAGGTTCGCATATCCCCGGTGGCCGGTTTCAAGTTTTCGACGAAGCGTCGCTTCATGGCTTCAGTATCTTCTTGCCTGTCCGAGAAAAGTGCTTCAAAATACAGCTGATTCATTTTTGCGAGATAACGATTGTCGTCTTGTAGGGCCTGGTTTTGTTCCTTTAAGTTCTGAATATCTTGCCGTGTTTGCTCATTCAGGATCCGAATATCTTGTTGTGTTTGCTCCTGACGGTCAATTAATTGTTGTATGAGACCAGAGAGCTGCTGAATCGAATCTATAGTTCGCTTGGACTTCTCTTCAATTTTAGAAGATACTAGGCTTAATTGGTGTTCGAGTTCGTAAGTTTTTAGAATTGCGGCATAGGCCTTTTTGCTGATTTCGAGTGGTGTTTTATGTTTATTCATAGCGGCAATGATGGCTCCTCTCTTTTTCAGTTATGGTTGCAGCTCTACTTAAACAACCCTTTAATGCCTTTTGTGATGGCGGTTTTGACGCCGTTCGAAATAGCATTGGTGACGCCGCGTTGGACGCCGGTGGTAAGGGTCTTCTCGATTTTGCTTTGTGATTTGGCTTTCTGCTTGGCGAGTTGTTCGGCGGCTTTGGCTTCTTCGCGCGCTTTTTGGTTGGCGAGTTTCTGCTCTTGTAGTGCGAGTTTTTGTTCGGCGAGCGCTTGTTTGCGGGCGGCCAATTCTTGTTTTTGCGCCATAAATTTCTCGGTTTCGGTCATTGGTTGGGCTGGTTCGAGGTTCGTATTGATGGCGTTGCTCTGCTCGGCTGGCGTAATTGGCGCTTGTGGTGCGGTTTGCTGTGTGGTGCCGTTTAGTATTTCTTGCGCCGAGATTGGATTTTGGGCCTCCTCGTATTTGCCGCTAAGGCTGCTATATTGAAGGATTTTGGTGCGAATTGAATCATCGAGCGTTCCCATCTGGCTCTGCGGCGGTAGAATGGTGGCGCGTTCGACGATGCGCGGTGCGCCCTTTTCGTCCAAGAAAGAAATCAGAGCTTCGCCGGTACCGAGCTCCGAGATGGCTTGCTCGGTATTAAATTTAGGGTTAGTGCGAAATGCGTCGGCGGCCGCTTTGACGGTCTTTTGTTCGGCTGGCGTATAGGCGCGTAGGGCGTGTTGGACGCGGTTGCTGAGCTGAGCGAGAACTTCGTCTGGGATATCTGTCGGCGCCTGTGATACAAAATAAAGACCAATGCCGCGCGAGCGAATAAGCTTAACGACTTGCGTGATGCGCTTTAGGCGATAGGCTGGCATGTCGTTGAATAGTAGATGCGCTTCGTCAAAGAAGAAAATCATGCGCGGTTTGTCGAGGTCGCCAACTTCCGGCGATTCGGTAAAGAGACGTGTTAAGAGCCAAAGCAAAAATGCCGTATAGAGGTCCGGGTTTTGGAAAAGCTCGACGGCGTGAAGAATATTGATGAAGCCGCGGCCATCCTGAGTATTTGTGGCGAAGAAATCGGTGATATCTAGTTCTGGTTCGCCAAAGAAGTGCCCGGCTCCTTGGTTCTCGAGCGAGAGAAGGCTGCGCTGGATAACGCCAATGCTTTGCGGTGTAATGTTGCCATATGTTCCGATATACTCGGCGCGGTTTTCACTAACGTGCGCGAGCAGCGCCTTGAGGTCAGACAGATCCACGAGCGGCAGATGCTTGTCTTTCGCGATGGCGAAGGCGATGGTCAAGTTGCCTTCCTGTGCTTCGGTCAGACCGAGCATGATTGAGAGAATTTCTGGGCCGACTTTGCCGATGTTGGCGCGGATTGGGTGTCCGTGCTTGCCGTAAAGGTCCCAGAAATGCACTGGGAAGAAATTAGTTTTGAAGCCGTCGAGCTGAAGCTTATCGACGCGGGATTGGATTTTTTCGAGATTTCCTTCAAGTGCGGTGCTGGCGAGGTCACCCTTCACGTCGGCCATAAAAACCGGCACGCCGGCTTGCGAGAAGCTTTCGGCGATTACTTTTAGAGTGATGGTTTTGCCGGTTCCGCTTGCGCCGGTAATGAGGCCGTGGCGATTGGCCATATTTGGCAAAATGAATAGCTCGCTGCTTTCGTTTTTGCCGACTAGAATTTTATCGTTGAAAAGCATTTATATCCTCGCAGTTGGTTTTAGCTGATTATAACAGATTAATAATCGGTTTTGATGTCGATTGAGCGGCGGATTGTATCTGCGCTCGGCGTAGCACTCGGTGTCGGCTGGTTGAATTGCTCGAGATTGATATTGCCTGCAGTGTTCAGCTGGTTAAGTTCAGCATTGAGTGGATTCGTGGAACGAAGCGCGGCTTCGGCAATGGCGGTGTCGCTTTGCGGTGAGTTGTCTGGCGTGTTTTTGCCGATCTGTTCCGCTGTTGGAGCGGCCTCGGTTGCGTTGTCTGGATTTAGATTTTCGGCCTGTGACGGTTCTGCTTCTGTTGTATCAATAGCATAGCTAGCATCGCCTAAAATTTCAGGATTGAGCTGGGCTGGCGTCAGAGTTTCAGAGGTTTCGATTTCTGGCACGGCGGCCTCGCTGGCTTCTTCGGCTGTGTTATTCTCTGTGCTAGTTTCGGCAGCTCCGCCGTCTGCTGCATTGGTGTCTTCTGAGGCTAATTCTTGCTGTTCGGCTTCGTCGACGCCGAGCTCTTCGGCAACAGCGGTGGCGTTTTCGGCGGTTAGGCTGTTGGCGCTTTGCTGAGCTTCGATTGCGTCTTGTGTGGCGGCGGTGATAGATTCATTGAATCGGCGGTTCAGGTCGGCATTGTCTACGAACTTGTTGGCGAATTTAGCGGCGTCAGCAAGTTTTTGAGTCTTTTCGGCTGCTTCGTTTACTTTTGCCTTGTGGAGATCTGCGTCGGCGGACTCATTGGCGACGGCGGCTGCAGCCAGGCCGGCTTCGGCTTGTGCTTGGACGCTCAATTCGGTAATTGCAGTCGTAATTGCGGTGGCGTCGCGTTGGTCTTGGCGTTCGTCGCCCTCATTGTCTGAATATGCGGCTTGCATAGCATCAAAATGCTCGACAGAATGCCTGTCGATTGTGTTGGAAATATCTCCTTTGCTAATACCGTTACCCTCAAGGCTTTGAATGACGTTTTCGGTCGAGATGCCGCTAGCACCGCTGACGGCTTTTTGCGCGGCCATTGTGGCGATTGGGTTGTCGCCGTCAAATGCAGTGGCGTAGGCTTGAGTTTCGTTCTCGTTTGTACTGTTGTCGTCGGACATGAATTCCGCGAGCGCGCCAGTGGAGTTGCCAAGGTCTAGGCCAGGCATTTCGGTATAATCTGGATTTGTTTCTTGCGGCTGATAGTCGGGCTGCTCCGGCGAAAAACCGGCAAAAGCGGCACCGTCTTGAAAATCGCCATAATCGTTGAACGCATTTTCCCAGTTGTTGCGGATATTTTGCGGCGAGCTTGGGTCGTTGTCGTTGATTTCTTGCATGGCGTCAGTCCATTCTTGTGCGATTTGCGCTTGTTCTGCGCTGACTTCGCCGGATGCCTGTTGCGGCATGCTCTCATAGCTTTCGAATTGTTGGATATTGTCGTCGGTATTCATTATTCCTCCCATGTTACGTTGCCGCCGTTGCTCGGATAGAAGCTGATCCAGACTTGGCCGCGATTAAGTGCGATTTCGTTGCCAGAGGCGTCATAAAATTTCAATTCCTCGTCGGCGTTGGCGCGTTTCCATTTTCCGATGGTTACGGTGCCGTTTTGGAAAATATGCGCATCGTTTTCGCCGGTGGTTACATAGTCGGCGTAGCCGTCTGGGCCGCCGCGTGGAACGGTAGTGGTTTTGGCGGCAATTACGACGCTTGGCGAGTTTTGGACTTCGCTGCCGTCGAGGTTGCGGCTGTTATGGGGGCCGCCACGCTCGTGTTCGCGCAAGTAGACGTTATTGTTGGCGTCGTAGCGGTAGATTGGGTTGTAAAGCGGTCCGGACATGACAATGCGAATTGTGCTGGCTTTTGCACCGGCATTCTCTACGGCTACGTCTGGGTTAATGCGTGTGAAGCCGGTGTATTCAGAACTAGAGAAGCCTTTGGAGAAGTTCCAGGCGTCAATGTTTGCAAAATTTGTGTAGAGATTATGCGGTGCGGCGCGTCCTCTGATGCGGAATAGGGTTTTGCCGGAACCGTCATCGTCGAGGTTGCGATATCCGAAATTGCCGCGCAATTGGTCGAGGGCGTTGCCGGAACCGCCTGCGTGCGTAAAGGTGCAGTGATACGGCTTGCCGAGTTCGACGAATGCGATGCGGGCGCTGCGAACTGGGCCGATGTAATCTGGTTTAGTATCTTGGAATACAGCCATAAAGCGCGTGATGCCGCCTTCGGCGATAGTTTCATAGACGACACCGGCTTGATTGAGGCCAGATTGCGGGCGGGCGCTGGTGCTGTTCTCGATCATGACACAGGTTGTGGCGGCGTGTACTTGCGTTTCGTCGGCCACCTCGCGACCAGTGAGCGCCGAATAGTAGATTTTGTCAGCTTCAGCGATTTGATCTTCGGGTGTTTCGTTATTTTTGTCTTCGCTATATTTTGGCCGCAAGTAAAAGGCTGCGCCGGCGCAAATTCCAGCCAAAACCAAAATGCAGATGATTATTGGCAGCGCTTTTTTGCGTTTTTGGGCCTGGGCGGCTTTTTTGAGTTTTTTGCGGTCTTCTTTGGCGCGTTTTTTGAGTTCTGATTTTTTGAGCGGCGCTTCAGTTTCGCTTGGCGCATCGGTTTTTTCGATGAAATTTTCTATGTCACTGTCAAGGTCGATAGTGTCCAAAAGGTCGTTCGATTCGGCGCTTCCGTCCGGTTTAGTCTGCTTGACTGGCTCGGCCTCAACTTTTGGCGTAGTTGCAATTAGCTCGTCATCGGAGATATTCTTTGCTTTTTCCTCTTTTGCTATCTCGCTTTGCGCATAAAGATTAGTAAGAGTGCCTTTTTTTAGAGCCGCATTGGCGGCGTCGGCACGATTTTTAAAGCCCCCGCGGTTTGGCTTAAAATTATCCATATTTTCATTATAGCATGACCGTCGGACGGCTTATGCTTGACTTTTTGCATGTGGTATGATATAATATAGTTATAGAGCTAGCGAAGCAAGCGCGCTGGCGGTAATTCTGGTTGTATTTATTGCGGAAGATGTTATAATATTAGTATCGCACCTTAAAAGTTTTGCGATAATCTAACGTGTCCCGTTTGAACATGGAGGTGTTTTTATGAATCGGGAAATGATTGAGCAGTGGCGTCAAGTAATGCGCCGAGACGTGAAAGAGGCTTTTGAGAAAGGCTATGCCTCGACGGCTCTTTTGGTAACGATTCGCGACATTTGGAGCGAAATTCTGTTGCAAATTGAGTTTTTCGAGGAGCGTGCTTTTCCGCAGAAATTGACAGACAACTATATGTGGTTGTTCTGTGAATATTTGCATAGGCATCAGTCGAGCTTCTATTCGGACTGTTACTACCGCAGTCAGGTGGGCGATCGCGAGCTCTATAAGCATATGACTCAGTTCCGTACGAGTCTGCTGAGCGATTATGTGGTTGACGGCCCTACTCTGCGTAGTGAAGAGATAGCGGAGATTCGCGATTTTCTGACTATGCGAATGCGCGGCAGAAGTACGGCGGTTTCCGAGTTTTTGCGTGCGGAGATTGCTCTGTGTGGTCGCTTGCTGTCTACGTCTGGTTTCGAGAAGCTGATCGACGACATCTATGCATCGCGACTGGAGATTTTCCATCGCGAGATGGCTGCGGCGCAGTCACATCCGAGCGGCGGTTGTCTGTTCTCGCCGATTGAGGCTGAACTTTCGCAGTGTTTTGACGGAATCCGGTATCTTTCTATAATCAATAGCCGTTGTTTCGATCGTTGCATGAATGACCTGCGCGGCGAGGATACCAGGCTGCATTTTGTGGATAACAGCGGTCTTTATCAGGCTCCGATTGCGGATTTTGAATGTCTGGCCAATACAGCTGAGGCGTTCGCCAAGAAAAATAAGTCAGATTTGCTGTGGCGACAGGCGGATACGGCGCTCCTGAAGACGCTCGACTTGCTGATAGCGGTGATTGAGAATCGTTGCCGCGACAAGCATGAGGATGGTGACTTCAATGCTCTGATAGAGCGTCTGGATGCTTTGCGCTGTAGTATTGCGAAACTTTAATTTAGAATTGCCCTGGTTTTGACCGGGGCTTTTTCTTGCGGCGCTAAAATGCCCCCGCGGAAAATGCGGGGGCTTCGTTTTAGAGAATCGAGAATTCGGTAATTGTCATTTCGTTCTCGCTGTTTCTGTCGAATTTTTCGGGGATTAGCAGGTCGTAGCTTTCGCGGCCAGCCATCCGCGCAATCGAGGCGATTTTACGCTCTACGATATAGAAAATGTTTTCGCTAGGCTCGGGAAACGGAATCGTGCGACCATTCAGAACCAGATTTAGGCCGTTGTGGCTCTTTGTGACAGGTATGCCGACGATGGTCTTTTGGAGTGGAATTAAGCCTCTCGTCGCAAAAACCGTCGCATAGCCTTCGACTTTGGGCGACGAGATGCGGGTCTGCGGCAAAAGCGAAATTAGCTTATTCCCTTCCGGCTCCGCCTCGCTGAGCGTTGGCGGTTCCGAGGCGAGTTCGGCGAGAATGCTTGGTTTTGCCAAATCGGCTGAGATTAGCTCGATTGCTTCGGGTTGCGGCGTTTCTGGCGGTGGGGCTTCTGGCTGTGGTGCTTCTGGCTGTGGTGTTTCTGATTGCGGGGCTTTGGGCTGTGGTGCTTCTGGCTGCGGCGTTTCTGACTGCGGGGCCGGTTTGGCTGGCTTAGCTTCTTTCTTCGGAAGCTCGACGGATTCAAAGTTGTCTTCGGTGATTCCTAAGTTTTTCGCCGTGCGAATGATCGCGGCTTTTACGCCGTTCCAGTCGGCGCCAAAGTGTTTTTCGTAGCTCGCGACGCTCGGGCTGCGCTTGTCTTGCCTGACCTCGGAAACGGCTGGGAAATGGCCAAGTTCTTTCTGGAGACGAAAGACGGCAACGACGTATTCCTCGTTCGTGATCGATCTTCTGCTCATATCTTTTTCTTCCTCCTCTGAAAAAATTTTGCCTGGCGGCAATGGGGGCTCTCGTTTTTTGTAGATAAAAGCGATGCGGTGCGCCTGTTTTAAGGCCTCCGTATAGGAGCCGAAGTAAAAGGCGAAATCGTTTGGATGTGGCAGTGCTGGGTTTTGCGCTACTTCTTCAAAGCTAGGATCGCGCCCGAGTTGGAGCGCAAAGTCTATTAGCTTATCGAACATTTCGCGCGCTTTTTCGGGCATCCAGCCCATAGAAACACCTCCTCGAAAAATAAAAGTACCAAGCCGGGGCTTCGTTGCGTATAGCATAACATAACCTAAGAGATAACTGTAGATGGATGGCGGATTGTTGTTTGTCGCTTGCGATTTACGAAGTCTTATCTTAGAATAGGTAAAAGAAAAAGGAGTGTAATACAATGAGCGAAGCAAGTTTGACGCTCGCAAAGCGCGAGCTCTCTGGTAAAAAAGTTAAAGCTCTGCGCGAGCAGGGTCTGATTCCGTCGGTGATTTTTGGCGACGGCGAGCCAATTTTGGCGCAATCTGAATATGTGGAGACCGACAAGGCTCTGCGCACAGTCGGCTACCATTCGACGATTGATTTGGTGGTTGATGGAAAGAAGAAATTGGCACTCGTGAAGACTGTCGATTTGGATCCAGTAAAGCACACGATTCGCAACATCGAATTTCAGGCCGTCAAAGCGAACTCGATTGTCGAGGCGACAGCGCCGATTGTGATTGTAAACTTTGAATCTTCTGACGCTAGCAAGGCGCACTTGGTTTTGTCGCACGTTTTGGAAGAGATCGAAATTAAGGCTAAACCAGCTGATTTGCCAGATGCGATCGAGATCGATGCGGCTGGTCTAAAGAGTGCTGAAGATAGCATTACGATTGCAGATCTTAAGTTGCCGAAGGGTGTTGAGTTGGCAGATAAGGAGCTCGATCCAGAGACGGTAATCGCTAACGTTTACGATCCGGCCGAGGAAGCGGCGGAGCGTGATGCGAAGGCAGAAGCAGACAAGGCTGCCGAAGAAAACCGTGCCGCCGAAGAAGCTACTGCTGAGAGCGCTGAGTAGTTCTCGTCGAAAAAACAAATACCCTGCTCTGGCGGGGTATTTTTGTGTTCACATTTGCTTGAGTTGGGCAACGACGTCGTCGAAGATGCGGATGAGATAGTTTTCGATTTGTTCGCGGCTGCGAGCGTTGGGGTTTTCGGCGTAGCGCGAAATCATGCCGGCGATGGCCTCAGTGAAGAAGTCGACGATAAAAGCTGTAAAATCGTCGTCGAATTTGTTGTTCTGGTACTGCTCGATTTCTTCAAAGGCGTTCTCTAGCGACATATGAATGCTCTCGCAGAGAAGTTCGCGGATTTCGTTGCGAGCGGACGACTGGGCGATGCGGACGATGAGGTCTTGGTTTTGCTCGATGTAATCCATGACAAAAGCGATGCCTTTGCGATAATCAGAGACGACGCTGAGCTTGTTGATGTTAGAGATAACTTCGGTGCGCAAAATCCAAGCCATTAGCCCGTAGACATCGTCGAAGTGGTAGTAGAAGGTTTTGCGGTTGACGCCTGCCCTGCGAACAATGTCGCTAATAGAGATACGGTCAAGGCTTTTTTGAGCAATAACATCTTTTAGCGCGTTCGCAAGTGTTTTCTTCGTATTGAAAGACGTCTCGGAATGTTTCATAATATTTTATTATTATGCTAAAAATTGTGGCGTTTGTCAATATTTGATGGTCAAATGTGGTATTTTGAGTGTAGAAAGAGATTATCCTGCGAGAATCCGATGAGGTGTCGAAGACTGGTTTGAGCTATGTTCGTTGTTTCCATCCATAAGGCCAATAAACATCCACCGGCCTAGCCGGTGGATGTTTATTGGTAGGTCAGTTCCATAAATAGTGGATAAGTTTGTTTCTATTGGTTATCTGCGCAGGCAATTGAATCGCCTTCGAGAACCATCTGCAAGGCAAAGAATCTTTTTCCCATGCCGCCAACCAGTGTTCCCTCTTCTGCTCCGCACTTCGCATTCTCGGTTAGGTAAATCCTATGACCCGTCCACGTTTTGACTCCGTCGGGAGTGCGATCCGTAAGGGTATCTACTTGAAATTTAGTGCCATTGAGGCTAGATGCGCAGCCCGATGCGCAGCCAGTTGCTCGGTTATTATTAGCGAAATAATATGATTCGCCGTCTGGGTCTTGAAACTGCTCGTCGCCCCCTGCCTTAATGTAGCGCTCAACAAAGATTCCGTTAAGACTACCAAGATCATTAGGTAAACTTCCATTATTATTGCTTTGGTATTGCGTAACTGCCGTCACGAAACGACTTAAATCGTTCTTGCGTTGCGTGTTGCGCTGGCCGCGCTGCAGTGCTGGCAGTGCGATGAATACCATTAAGAAGATAAGGCCAGCAATAGCCAAGACGAGCACGACTTCGATTATGGTAAACCCCCTAGATTGCTTTTTCATATTTAGTCTCCTAATTATTCTTATGTAGTGCGTTAGTATTCGCAATGAGGCGCTGGCGGAAGGCTTCGCGAGCAATGTCGCTAAAGCGGCTGTCGCCATGCCAGACGACGAGCGCCGGCTCTTGTAGCGCGCGGGCATACGAGAACGTGACTTGCCATGGGAATGGGCCATTATTGGTGACGGCCTGGAGGTTGTCGGTGGCTTGTTGGACGGTTTGGCCGCCAGACAAGAAGACGACGCCGCCGAGCGCAGATGGCACGTGTGTGCGTAAAACTTCAGCGGTGGCGCGACCGACCTCTTCTGGCGTGGACTGATGTTCTTGTTTTTTGCCGGCCAGTACCATGTTGACTTTGAGGATGCAGCCTTGCAGAAGGACGTCTTTTGCTTTGAGTTCGGCGAACAATTGGTCGAGGATTTTGCCGGTAGTTTCAATGTTTTGCTCGATGGTGTAGTCACCGTCATAGACTAGTTCTGGCTCGACAATTGGGACGATGTTGGCGTCCTGGCAGTCGATGGCGTATTGAGCGAGGATTTCGCAGTTGCGCTTGATGGCCATGTCGCTAGGCGTGGTGGCGGTTAGCTCGAAAGCGGCGCGCCATTTGGCGAAGCGGGCACCCATCTTGTAATATTCGGCAAGGCGCTGTGGCAAATCGTCGAGGCCTTGCGTCCATTTTTCTTCGGTATTGTCAAAATTGACGAGGCCTTTGTCGACCTTGATGCCGGCAATAATGCCCTTTTCGCGCAAGAACGTAACGAAATCTTTGCCGTTGTCGGCTTTTTGACGAGCGGTCTCATCGAAAAGGATGATGCCAGAGACATATTTTTCGATGGTCGGCGTTGTAAAGAAAAGATTGCGATATTCGCGGCGGAATTGCTCGGTGTCCGGGATGTTCATCTTTTCGAACTTTTTGTGGATGGAACCGCCCGATTCGTCGGCAGCGAGAATGCCCTTGCCTGGCGTCATGAGTTGCTGAGTGGTTTTAACGATTTCTGGTGACATGTTACCTTTCTGCTTATATTCTATACGATGTTGCTCGCCGAGGATTCTTTGCTCGAGCGTCTGGAGGTTCGAAGTGTTGCCGAGTTTGGAATTGACGACGTTGGCGTAGGCTAGTAAGAGAGCATCTTCTGGTTTTCGGCCGAGTATGGTGGCGGCTAAGAGTGTGGCGCCGATGGTCTGATGTGCGCTGAGTCGGGTGATGAGGTCGCGTTTTTCGAGGCTCCAGCTGATGCGTCGTTGTGACCA
The DNA here is from genome assembly GCA_002391075.1 of Candidatus Saccharibacteria bacterium UBA4387. Classification (GTDB taxonomy): domain Bacteria; phylum Patescibacteriota; class Saccharimonadia; order Saccharimonadales; family Saccharimonadaceae; genus UBA2834. The sequence goes on along the minus strand of DGRN01000014.1, from coordinate 23,083 downwards.
ATAAATGTGTTTTGGTGTGATGTTGGCGACGTTTTTGTGGGGGTTGTTTAGGCGTACGTCACTGATGAGGAAGTTGGCGCGTTGAATAAGTTTTTGAACATAATTGGCATTTTGATTGGTATGATCAGTCGTAAACAGCGCGAGTTTGATGTCTGGATTTGCGTTCAGGTAAGCGAGGATTTTTTCGCTGATTTGCGGATTAAGGCGCGCGGAACGATCGATATAAATCCATTCTGGCTTCTCTTCAGGTTCTTCCCACTTGCTATCGCGTTTGGTGCTTGGTGCCAGATAAGCTGCGTCGTCGTCCTTGCAGAGGATGTAGCGATAATCTGTGTCGGTATCTTTGGTGATGAATTGGCCGTCGAGGAAGCTGGCCGGCGTGCTGGCGATTTGCGCGTCGATGCCGAAGCGTGAAAAAACTTCTAGGCTAATGCTAGCGCCGCCGTAAACCGAAAAGCGCGAATAAAAATGGTGCGAAGAATTGTTGAATGAGATGTCTAGCCAGCTTACCTTGTTTTGATCGACTTCGAATTCGTTTAGCCGATTGTCCATGCGCAGGTAGACATCTTTGGTTACGTTGCCAATTATCAAGATATTATGCATAAGCATATTATAGCAAAAGCGCTATGGATTTGCGACCATCAAAAAACTCCGGACTGGCCGAAGTTTTTTGCGTTGCTATTGACTAGGCTGCGTTGGAGTCGTTGCCGGCTACCCAAGAATCGTCTTTGCTTGCTTCTTCCGATTTGGCGGCGCCGTTAGCGCTGTTGTTTGCGCCGGTAACTACGTTGCCACCTTCTGGCGGGAAGATGTTTGGTGCGCCAGCAAGGCGAGAAGCGTCCCAATCGGCTTTGCCGAAACCAAGGATCATTAAGAAGATTGGCTGGAAGAGAATGATGCCAATTGCGTATGCGTCACTCTTGCCGAAGCCGCGTGCTAGGCGGATGCTGAGGAAAATTATTGCAATAAGGTAAGCGATAGAACCGATGACTGGGATTAGGATTACGAGAGCGAACCATGGTTGCATACCGGCAGCTTCAAATTTCTTCCAGTCGCTGAAGAATGGGATGAGTGAATACCAGCCTGGCATGCCCATTTTAGTGAAGACTTTCCAGTTTGCGATAATTGCAATCACTGCAAGGATAAGCATTGGAATAAGAATAGCGCCCATTAAGCCGAGAAATACGGCTGCAAATCCGCCTGCTTCGGCGGCATCCAATGAACTGCTGCCCGTGATTTCTGCGTCACCAAAGTCATAGCTATAGCTATAGGTGCCGAGCGTGGTTAGTATTGTAGATAGACCCATTGAGGGGGTTCTCCTTTCTTTTATTAATACGCTTAAGCTTCGTTTAAGCTCCTTGCAGATAGTGTAGCATATTTTTTGACATTAGCACGAAAATCTTCGCCGCGTTCTTCGAAATTTTTGTAGAAGCCGTAGCTGGCGGCGGCTGGCGAAAGCAGGCAGCTGTGCTCTGGGGCGGTTACGCGGTAGGCTGCCTGGACTGCCGTGCTCATATTTTCGGCAATAATGACGTTTTTGTCGTGTGGTTGCTCGTTGAGTTGGCGCTGTATGCGCTCGGCGGTGTTTGGGAGCAGGATAATGTTAGAAAGTTGACTGGTGCGCAAGAAATCTAGGAGTTTGGTGTAATTCAGGCCGCGGTCCATGCCGCCTAATATAAGCGTGTCGGCGTCGGAAATGGTTTTGACGGCATTAATGACGGCTTCTTGCGCGGTAGCGATTGAGTCGTTATAGAATTTAATGTTGTTGAATTCGCCGATGAATTCGAGCCGGTGTGGCAGTCCGCGAAAATCTTTGACGGCTTCGAGGATGTCGGCTTCTTGGAGGCCGATGGCTTCACAGGCGGCCGCGGCGGCACGAATATTAATGAGGTTGTGCGCGCCGAGCAGTTGGGTTTGGATTTTGCTGGCGTCAATTTGCGCGTCAGTGGCGAGGTTGATTTTTTGCCCTGCCGGCGCGGCCGCGATTTCTTCTTTGGTAGCATGCTGGAAAATATCGCCAAAAATTAGCGTGTCGCGTGAATTTTGATGGCGAAAAATATTCTTTTTGGCATTGTAATATTCTTCGGCGGAATTATAGTGGTCGAGGTGCTCCTCGTAGAGATTGAGCAAGATGGCAATGTTGGGGCTTTTATGGATGAACTCTAATTGATGGCACGATAATTCGAGCACTAAGATGGCGTCCGGTGTGATTTCGTCGAACAGATCGAAGACGGAACGACCTATATTCCCACCTATTATAGCATGTTTGCCGCATTTTGTCAAGATGTGGTGGACGAGTGAGGTGGTTGTGCTTTTGCCTTTGGTGCCAGTTACGCCAATGGTGGTGTTTGGGCAGAATTGCAAAAATAAATCAGTGCAAGAGGTGATTTTTGCGCGGTTTTCGGCGCTGAAATTGTCCTTGACGGGGACGCCTGGCGATTTAATAATGACGTCGAAGTCGTCGCAGTGCGCCAGGTAATCTTCGCCGCAAAAACATTCGATGCCCGGCAGATTGAGCTGTTTTTGGTCGGCGACCGCAAAATGTGCCCCCGGCAAGTATTTTTGGATGAAGTTGACGGCGCTTTGCCCTTCTCGGCTGTACCCGATGACGAGGATGGACTTGTTTCTTAGGTGGTTGGCGATTTCTTCTTGCATATTAGTTCAAGATAAGCGGCAGGAATTGCTGCGGAATATTATGTTGCGGATTGTAATAATTTAAAATGTCGTAGTTGCGATTCGGATCGTAGAAGTTCTGTGCGTAGTACTGTATGAGATAACTGTCGTTTTTGCCGCGTTCGAGCGCGAGCTTTAGGCTGAAGTCGATTTCTTCCTTCGTGCCGACACATTCGAAAGGCTTGTTCGCGTCTGGGTAAATTAGGCCGATAAATAGCGGTAGTAAACTCTCGTCATTCATGAGGTTGTGATCGAAGATGCTGTCGAGCTGATACTGTGACAGGAATGGATATAGCATGATGTAGACGTAGAGACATTTAGCGCAGTGTCCGCACCAGCTGTTGGTTTTTGTGCCGACGTTGCAGCTGCGGAAGACGCCGAGGTAGTTCGGGTTGCGTAGGAAGCGTTGCATGATTTGGAATTCGTTGAGGCAGCGCAAGAGGCTGAAGTAGCGAATTTTGCGCGTCAGGAAAGTAGTGACATAATGCTGGAAATCGTTTTCAAACTCAAAACTCTTGGAGTATTGGTGGTTGATTTTGGTGCCGGCGACATTGCCTTCGTTGGCGGACGCCTCATTGGAGAGAACGATGTAGTTGCGCTTGTTGAGGTAGGCCATGATGACGGTCGCAAAAGCCAGGCAGGATGAGAATGGGATGTGGCCGTTGTAGAAACCCTGCTCGTTCATTTCTAGCATGTGGCGGTCGATGGTTAGGTTGAACTCGACGATGCTACTGAGCGGGTAGCCGGCCGTGCGAATGCAGTCCATGGCGGCCTTGTTTTGCGGGTAAATGTCGCGATTGAAAACCATGCAGAGGTTACTGCTGCGATATGGCTTTAGCGCCTCAAGCGAAACGACAGAATCTTTGCCGCCGCCAATAGTAATGAGATTGCCGCCGTAGTGGCTGCCGTCGTTAAAGTCGAAGCGACGCGCGATTGGCTCATTGGCGTAGATTTCCATGAACTCGTTCGGCTGAAGATTGATGCCGTTCACATACATAAATTCGCCCAAGCCGTAGTAGTAGACTTTCTTGAAGAAGGCTTTCTGTTCGCGACTGAGGCGGGCGGCGCGACAAATGAAGCGCGGAGAACAAGTTAGTTTGTAGTAGTTGATGGCGTTCATCATGCCGAAATTAAAGAAAAGAATGTCGAGAAAATCGTCGTCTATCTCGTCGTTGCGAATGCTGGAAAGCGGGATGTGTACGCTGGGCTGAAAAGTGTGCTCGCCGACTTTATAGACGAAGACCGCATGAATTCCGTCGGCCATGCGCGTGACCTTGCAGGATTCGTAGATAAAATCACGGTATTGTTCGCGTAAGGCGGTATTGCCGTGCGAAATGTCTGGCGCTGGCGGCGTGTTGGCTGATGCTGGATTAGTGAAGTTATCTTGCATATTCTTATTTTAACACTTTTAATTTAGACCGACAAAATGCGTGTTGGCGCTGACGAAGCTGAACGATTCGATGTGCTTGAGTGCGCCGGAAAAAGCTAGGTTGATTTGGGCGACACAGGAGTCGAATTCGTGTGCGTAGCCGGATTGGATGAGCGCGAGGCTGAGTTTTGAGGCAAAATATTCGAGAGTTTCGATATTCTCGACATTTACGATGCCGTCGCAGCTGGCTTTGAAAATGTGTAGCGCCCAGGATTGACCGGACGGATAGTCTTCGCTGTGGAAGTTGCGCAATAATTGCGGCAGATGGTCGGCGACATAGCGAATGGTGAAGTCGTAGATTGCTGGGCTTTTGTGGCGGCTGACTAAGTCTTCGAGGAGGTCGGCTTTTGACTCGATTTCGCATTTTTCGTCAAAGAGGTAAGGAATGATAATCTTGGCGTCCGATAGGAGCAGACTGTCGGAATAGTAGATTTGCAGGGTTTCTTCGCTGCCGGTTTTGAGTGCGGCTAGGCGCTCTTTGGCGGGGAGGCTGCGGACGTAGGTGCATCGCGCGGCTTGGTAAATATCGTAAGTGTTCTTGCCGATAGCTACGCTGGCGTCGAGTTGGCCCAGCTCCATGAGATATTGGTGCAGCTCTGGATTGATTTTGTTGAGATCTGGCAAGTAAATGAGCCAATCGAGCGCGTTATCTAGGATGGATTCTTGCGTTTCGCCGGTAAACTCCGTGTGGTGGTAGTTTTTGACGAAATTTACGCTGCTTTGCATGAACGGCCAGAAAAGATCGTGTAGGTATTTTTGGTAATCCAGCTGGCGCTCTGGCAGATGCATTTGGATGCAGTTCAGAATGTCGCCGGCGCAGTAGAAGGCTTGCGGGGCGGCGGGCGAATTTTGCGGGATGGTGCGGATTATGCGAGTGGCGGCGTAGAGCGCGAGGCTTGGGGCGAGGTTTTTCTCTTTTTTGGCGGACAAGAACCAGAAGTTGGCGAAAAAGTAGGCAATGGCTTGAAGGTTTTTGTCGGTCATTTGTTCTGGCGTGATGTGCTCGATGTTGTGCAGGATGGCGCCGATCTGGGACTTTGGTGGATATACGATGATTGGGTAGCGTAATATTTCGCCATACGGGTTGTCGCTCGAGAGCTCGCGGTGTTCGCTGCTGAAAAATAGTTTGTCAATGTCGTCTTCGATGAGTTTTGAAAGTTGAGTGCTGAAATTGCAGGTGTTTTGACTGATTTTTGACAGATTAAAGAAGCTGTTGAGGAAGTTTTTGATTTTGCGTGAGCCGAGTTTTTCGACGATGTAACGTGCGCGGTACAAGTTGTAGGCGGTGGAATTTATGATGCGGTCTTCTTCTGGCAGTACGTAGAAGACTCGTTGCGTGAAACGGACGTGATTGACGGCGTTAGTCCATGATTCTGGCGTGAATAGTCGCTCGAGATCTTCGGCGCTGTCGTAAAGGACGCGAATGAGTGCGACGAGGAGTTGGGTTTCGTCGTCGTTAATTAGCGAGTAGTAGTAGCGGTCGTAAATGAATTTTTCGAGGCTAATGCTGCTCGTATTCTCGCGTTTGAAAAGCTCGATTTCGTCGGTAAACTTTGGCGCAATGAGGTCGATGGCGAGGACTTGGTTGATTTCGCGGATAAATGGATAGAGGTCGGTGCGGCGGCGGCTTTGCGCGAGTCTCTGCATTGAAACGTCGAGAATGCAGCGACGTCCGCAGGCCTTGCTACGTTTGTAGTATTTTAGGCCGATTTCGCCAAAATATTTGCGGATGATTTTGTGGCTCTGGACTTTTGTATCGAGAAAATCGATTGAGCACAGGTCGGTGATGTAGATTTCGCGGCGGCCAAGCTCGCAGCTTAGCACGGTGGTAGCGTCTCGTGATAGCGAAGGGCCTGAGAGGTCCTTGTCGCCTAGCCGGATGGTTAGTTTACCGCTTGCGTCGATTTTTGGTTCGGTAAACTTTTTGATATGGATGTAGGCGCCGTTTGCGAGGTAGATTTCGTCAAAAAGTTCGTGATTTTTGTTTAGGTAGTTACGCGCTAGAAGAAATGCAATATTGTCTTGTTGGCGGCCGACGGTGAAATGTTGGAGTTTGTGGTCTTGGTAGACCCAAAAAGCGAGCGCCTGCTCTTTTCCGGTGGCCTGATGAAAAATGAAGATGATTTTTCGGGGATCCAATTTATGGAGAAAATCGGCATTCAAAATGTCGCTAGATGTTTTAACTGGTTTTGTAGGCTCCTGCATTCTATAGATTATAACATCTGTTATAGAGAACCCCAATCGGTTCCGGTTGTAACGTCGACGGCGAGCTTAATTGGGAACTCCGGCGCGACGCTTTCCATGCAATTCTGGAGGATTTTGGCTACTTCGGCGGCTTGCGAGTCGGGGCACTCAATAATGATAGAGTCGTGAACTTGAAGAATCATCCGAGCGTCGCGCGGCAGAGCTTTGTCTACGGCGAGCATGGCTTTTTTCATGAGGTCAGCTTCGGTGCCTTGGATTGGCATATTGGCGGCGGCGCGTTCGGCGCTAGAGCGGACGAGGAAGTTTGGCGCATTCAGGTCTGGGCATGGGCGGCGGCGACCGAAGAAAGTTTCAACATATCCATTGTCGCGGCCGAATTTTAGGGTGTTGTCCAAATATTGGCGGATTGGCGCACGCAGCTCAAAGTATTTATCGATAAAATCTTTGGCTTCGGCAACCGTCATGCCGGCGGCGTCGGCAAGGCCTTTGGCGCTCATGCCGTAAAGTACGCCAAAATTGATAACTTTGGCAGCGCGGCGTTGCTGTTTGGTGACCGCGTCGAACGGAACATGGAAAGCGTCGCTGGCGGTTTTGGTGTGAATATCTAGTCCAGAATTGAAATCGTCGATCAGATTTTGGTCGTTGCTGAGGGCTGCGGCAAGGCGAAGCTCGAATTGCGCGTAGTCGGCCGAAACGAAAACTTTGCCCTGCTCGGCGACGAAACAATTGCGAATGCGGCGGCCGTCGTCGCTGCGTACCGGGATGTTCTGGAGATTTGGGTTGATGCTAGAGAGGCGGCCGGTCGCGGTAACGTCCTGGGTGTAAGTGGTGTGGATGCGATTATTACTGTCTGCGAGCGCTGGTAGCGGCAAAACGTAAGTGCTTTGCAGTTTGCTGACCTCGCGAGCGCGTTCGATTAGCGAAATAATCGGATGTAGATCTCGGAGCTTGTCTAGTTCTTTTTGACCAGTAGAGTAGCCGCGTTGCGTTTTCTTGATGCCTCTGGTCGGGAGACCGAGTTTATCGAACAAGATATCTGAGAGTTGAAGCGGCGAATTAATATTGAATTCCGTGCCGGCTTCTGAGTAAATTTTTTGTTCAATTTCGCGCAATTCTTGCGAGAATTCGATTTCTAGCACTTTGAAACGCTCTTTGTCGATGGCAACGCCGGCGAGCTCCATTTTGTAGAGTACCGGGATTAGTGGCAAGTCGAAATTTTCGGCGATATTTTGCAGCTTTGGCGTTTTTGCGAGTTCAAGTTGCTGTCGAGCCGTTTCTTTGCGAAGCTCGTCGGCAGGTTCGGCAAGGAGACTGAGCTGTGTGTCGGTTTTGCGTGCGAGCGGATCTTGCAGAAAGTTTACCTGGCCGATATCCCAAAATGGGCGTCCGGCGATGATTTCGGCGGCTAGTTCGGGGTTTCCATGCATGTCGTCTTTTACGTGGCGGCTTATGTAAAGCTTGGCAGGAAGTTCGGCGGCGAGCTCCTCGAGCTTGACCGAAGGCGCTGGCGCGGTTTTTTCGGTCTTGATGGGGATTTGGCTTGATTCTGGGAAAAGTTTGACAAATTTGCGCACGAGTGAATTGAATTGGAATTTTTTAAGGGCCGCGAGTGCTTTTGCGGGCTCGAAATCAGCCAAACGGGTCGCTTCAGGGTCGAACTCTAGCGGCGCGTCGAACTGGATTGTGGCGAGTTTTTTGCTAATGTAGGCAAGCTCTTTGCCTTCGGCGAGTTTTTTGCCAGTGGCACCTGGGATTTCGTCGATGTGAGCAAAAATATTGTCCAATGTGCCGTATTCTTGCAGTAGTTTTACGGCGCCTTTTTCACCAATGCCTGGCACGCCTGGTATATTGTCGGATGAGTCGCCCTTGAGTGACTTGAGGTCGAGGAACTGTTCTTTTTTGAGGCCGTATTTTTGCTCGATGGCAGCAATATCGAAAATCTGCACGTCCGAGAAACCGCGCTTGAGCTGATGCATCTGAATGTCGCGATCGACGATCTGGAGCATGTCGAGGTCGCCGGAAATAATGTCAGCATGAACGCCGGCATTTTGGGCCTTGCGCGCCAAGGTGCCAATGATATCGTCGGCTTCGTAGTCGTCGAATTCGTAAAGCGGAATATGAAAAGCGTCGAGTAGTTCCATCAGGAACGGGATTTGCGCGTAAAAATCGTCTGGCGCCGGCTTGCGATTCCCCTTGTAGTCTGCGTAAATTTCGCGACGGCGGCGAATGTTGGTTTTGGCTTTATCCCACGCTACGGCAATGTATTCCGGTTGGAGTTTTTCAATAATCTCGATAAGCATGCTGGCGAAGCCAAAAACGCCGCCGGTTGGTGTGCCGTCTGGGAGCGCGAGATGCCCCATGGCGTAGTATCCGCGATAAAATACACTTTTGCCGTCAACGATGACGAGATTATCTTTCTCTTGCATGTTTCTATTGTAGCATCCGATAAGGCTTATGTTTTTAATCTTGGCGGCGCTGGGCGCTAAAATTGGCGCACAAAAAGAATCCCGGCGTGGGGATTCTTTGTTGGTCGAGGTTATTGGTTATCGACGCAGGTGACGGAGCCGCCTTCGAGCACGTATAAGAGAGCTGTACTGCCTACGCCACTGGTCTGAAGAATTCTACCTTCGTTATTGCTGTCGCACTTGGCATAAACCGCAAGCATCACCTCGTGTCCGTTTTTGGCGTTAGTGTAGAAGGTATTCCAATCTCCGGAGTTGCTCCATTCGAAGTATTTCGTGCCGTTGCTATCGGTGCCTACTTTTTCGTTGCTCCAGTTATAGAATCGAGTTAATGCGTATGGGGTACCATCTGGGTCGCAGAACGATTCGTAGCATTGCGTTGTTGTAATTCCACTCGAGGCGCCACCGATTGCTCTTTTTTCTATGGTCGCATTGTTATCGGAGACTAGATAGCGCTTGATAAAGTTGGCAAGTTCGCTAGTTGTGCTATTGCATTCGTTTGGCGTTTTTTGGCATGGAGCCATACCGCTGTTATTAGAGCGATATTCTGTCAATGCGCTCATGATGCGTGACATGTCGTTTTTGCGTTGCGTGTTGCGCTGGCCGCGCTGCAAAGCTGGTAGCGCGATGAATACCATCAAGAAAATGAGACCGGCGATGGCGAGAACCAAGACAACCTCGATGATGGTGAAGCCTTTTTTAGATTTTGTCATTTTATGTACCTTTACGTTTATGATTACCTCTACTTATATTAAAACATATTTTGCAAGAGTTTTTGGAATATTGCTCTGTTAATTGATTGCGTGATCGAGATATCTCACGGAGCCGAAAGGAATTTTGGTTTTTACCTGCGTAGTGCCGAGCGTGTCAGCTGAGTGGATTTTGCGAGCACCAAAACGATAATTGATTCTGTCTTCGGTGGCGCAGATTTGGTTTTGATGTTCGATTTCGTCTTGAAAAAGCGAGATTTGAGCGCTTTGCTGACGCTGGAGCTTGTAGAGCGTAATACCAATGATGCGTGCCGAATCTGGTAGCCTAGCGTAGAGTTCGCGAGCGACGCGCTGAATATCTTGATCGCTGTGGATGGCGTCTTTGAGCACAGTGCTGGTGTGATGTGGAAGGTCGTTGTAGTCGCAGGACCAGAGATAGATGCCACGCGCGTAAAGTTGCTTACTGCGTAGGCGGTAGCCGGCGTCTTCGGCGAGATGCAAGATGCGTGCCTCGATTTCGCTGCGGCTGAGTCGGCTACTCTCTAGAACATATTGACGTCCGATTGATTTTATATCGAAATTAAGGTCGTCAACCTCAATGCCGCGCAGTCGCTTATACCATTTGCTGCCATCTATACTACGACAAACCATTTTAACGAGCGTATTTTCGTCGGCGTCGAGGAATTGCAGCGGTGTAAAAATGCCAACAGCGTTAAGGCGTGCCTCCATGCGTGTATTGATGCCCGGTAAATCTTGTAGCTTAAGTGTGGCAAAAATGTCGCGTTGGTTTTGTGGGGTGATTTCGTCTAGGCCGTCGGGCTTGTGAAGCTCGGCGGCGAGTTTGGCGAGGAAGCGATTGCTAGAAATGCCGACATTGCAGCGCATGTAGTCCCCGATTTCGGTGCGCAGACGGTATTTAATCTCTTGGCCGATTTCGGCACGAGGGCGATGACGGATGTTGGCGGGAGCATCGGCGAGATTTATGACGCCTTCGTCGATGGATTTCATGACGGTGTCGGCCGAATAATCTGCCATGATTGATTTAAATTTTTCGTGCACGAAAATATATTTGCTAGGCTCGGTTTCGGCAAAAATTAGATGTGGGCAGATTGCTTGCGCTTCCATGCGTCGCATGCCGACTTTGACACCAAGGGCTTTAGCTTCGTAGCTGGCGGCGATGATGCAGGTGTTCGGCGTGATGCGGTTTGTGATGGCGACTGGCCTGCCGCGCAACATGGGGCGAGCTTGCTGCTCGATAGTGGCGAAACATGAGTTTAGGTCGATATAAAGAGTATTCTGATTCATAAAAATCCTTCCAAAAATTACGTTTAGATTGTTTTTGACGCAATTTTGGCGTCGGAAATTTATGAATCTAAGCCAGGGGCCGAAGCGTAGCTTGATGTAATAATTTTAGCACGCAAAAAAATGGGCCGCAAGCGACCCGAAAAACAAAAGAAAGCAAATGATAACTTTGATATACCGACAGAAAATCAAGATCAATGTCTCACGACATGAACCCCGAAGACGATTAATCACCCATTGGAATCACTCCCTTTCTTAATGAGCTACCGTCTTAGTTTCACCGGTTTGCCGACGGAGGTGGTTTTGGTCGGCACTTGCATTATAACATAGATGTGTCATAATTGTCACCTTCAAACTCGAGAAACCAGTTAAGGCTTTCGGTATCAAAACTGAGGCGATAATCGCTGGCGCCATCGGTGACGTCGAAGGCGAATGTGGTTTTGAGACCGTCATATTTGGGGTGAATGAGGCCGACTTGCGAGATTTGTACTTCTCTGCCGGTTTTGGTGCGGAAGGCGATCGGTTTGCAGTGGCCTAGGAGTTGGCGCGAGAACGTAGCGTCGACGTCGATAGGCTCATGTAGGTTTTGATTACTCGAAGAGTCTTCTTTCATGAAAAGATTATAGCAAGAAAATGCCGCCCAACGACGGGCGGCGGAAAAGAGCTATACGAGCTGAATGATTAATATGCGCCATATTCAAGCTCGCTAAGAGACTTTGTGCTGTAGACCTGGTGACCCTGACATAAAATATCTTTATATCTTGCCAGGGCCTGAGCGTATCCTCCTCTATCTGTGGAGTAGGTCCAGGACTCACCTGTGCTAATATCCTTAACAACGATCATGCATTTCACCTCCCCTGAAGGCAGAATCGGATGGATAGTAGAAAAACTACGCCAATATAGCGTCACTTTGTATTATAGCACGTTAAGGCAATTTTGTCAATAGTTTTGCAATAAAAAAGAGCGGTTTGTGCCGCTCTTTTAGTCTATTGATTGTCTGTGCAGGCGATTGAGCCACCCTCGAGCACATAGAAGACAGCGATGTCGTTTTTGCCGCTGGTTTACACGACGTGACCTTCTCGGGTGTCGCACTTGGCTTTCGAAAAGACGGTAATTCGGTGCGTAATGCCGTTGACTGTGGATGTGTATTCGGCATCGCCGGTGGCGTCTTGAGGGTATTTTACTTCGCCGTCGGTCGCTTGAATTACTTTATCGAGGCGAATATCTAGCTGATACGGCTCGCCGTCAGGATCGGAAAACTGGCTACCGCAAGTAGTGGTATTGTATAGAACCGATCTGGCGCCATTGCTTGTTTTGTCTTTGATTTCTTCATATTTCGCGCATTCGCCATCTATGTAACGTTTGACGAAGTTTGTTATTTGGTCCGCGGTTGGTTTACCAAACACACCCGTGTCTTCGCCATCGGTGCCGATAAATGGATTGTGATTGCTATTGTTGCTTTGGTAGCTTGAAATGGCGGTCACGAAACGGCTCAGGTCGTTTTTGCGTTGTGTGTTGCGCTGGCCACGTTGCAGGGCTGGCAAGGCGATGAAGACCATCAAGAAAATGAGACCGGCGATGGCGAGAACCAAGACAACCTCGATGATGGTGAAGCCCTTTTTGTTGTTTTGTTTGCGCATATTTCTCCTATGGTTATGCTTTTAATAAAATTGTATGGGGATTGCATGGATTTGTCAAAGGCTGGCTTTTATGATATATTTTTAGATATGGCAAAGAAAGCAAAGGTTGCGAAGTTGAACCGCAACAATAATCACAAGCATAGCGATAAGCGCAAGCACGCACGTCACAAAGATGGTCGCTAATTCTTAAAATCTCCGCATGAATTTGGCGGAGATTTTTCGTGCACGAAAATAGCGCCGGTTGGTGGCGCTATTGATTATTGATTGTCGACGCAGGCCCAAGAATTACCTTCGAGCAACATGGACAATACGAAATCGTGAGAGCCTGGCGAATAATCCATCTTGCCCTCTTCGGCGGAGCACTTTGCGTGGCCGTACGCATATATGGTATGATCATCGTTTTCGAACGATAGGTTCTTTGGAGGAGATGCGTTAGCGCCTATGCCCCATGCAGTTTTTCCTGTATCGCCCGCTTTTAGTCCGTTTTCAGTGAAGGCGCTAATATAGATTTGATATGGCTCGCCGTCTGGGTCTGAAAATGCAGTTGTGTCGCTTCCATCATTGGCTAATATGTATCTTTTTACAAAAGTAGAACTAGCTCTTAAGCATTTGGCGTCCGTATAGCAGTTTTCTGCGTCGCCTGAGTTGAATGGTAGTCTGCCGCTGTTATTGGATTGGTATTGCGTAGCTGCGGTGGCGATGCGGCTGAGATCGTTTTTGCGTTGCGTGTTGCGCTGGCCGCGCTGCAAAGCCGGTAGCGCGATGAAGACCATCAAGAAAATGAGACCGGCGATGGCGAGAACCAAGACGACCTCGATGATGGTGAAGCCCTTTTTGTTGTATCTTTCCGACATGGAGATTCCTGTTTATTTAATATGTTTATGATTATTCTAGTCTGTTTGCTTAATTTTTGCAAAGGAGCTGGTCGTAGAAAGCCTTGGTTGGATTGTTCGATTGATTGGCTTCGGTAGTGTCCGGTAGGTTGAGCGTGACGATGCTTTCGTAGACGCGCTGGATGAGTTGGCGGATTTCGGCGGCTTCGGAATCTTTGAAGACAACTTCGAGGCTGTGGGTTTCGCCGTCTTCTTCGGAAACCGGAATGTAATCGAGGCGGCCTTTGGTTACTTTGTAGTTGGCGTATTCGCGCGAGCCTTCGATGAGGAATTTGTAGAAGTAGAGCTGGATTTTGTAGGTGAAGGTCGAGTCGGCGGTGCTCCATTTGGTCTTTGGGCGGCCAGTCTTGAAGTCGGCGACGGTGATAGTCTTTGATTCGTCGTCAATCTCGATACGGTCGATTTTGCCGGTGATAGGCACATCGCCCAGGACGATGCTTTCGGTGAAGAAGCCGCGTTCGCTGTCGGCATGGGTGCTGCGGAGCTCGTCGCCGCGGTCGGCGAGGAATTTGGCTAGCTCGATTTCGCCGCGTTGTAGCATGCTGGTTTTTTCGTCGTCTTCGGCGTCGGCTTCGTTGACTTTGGCGCGGAAGCGTTCGAGAGCTTGCTCGTTGCTCAGTTGCTCGCGATTCATTTCGTCCATGATTTCGTGGACGAAGACGCCATATTTGATGGCAAAGTTACTTTCGCCTGGAACGCCAATGATATAGCGGCGTAAAAATTCTTCTGGACCGGCATGCTTGAGGTCGATAAAAGTATTGAGATGAGTTGGCGAGAGGCGGAAATGCTCGACGTATGGTTTGAGGAGATTTTTGCTGATTTCGCTCGTTGGGCAATAGTTGTCGAACCATTTATCCGGCGAGATGATGTCCGGAATAATCGCGTCGGCGTCCGATGGAATTACCTTTGCGAAATCTTCGTCGAGAACGCGACTGACGGCGATTTCTTCACCGTTGGCGTCTTTCTCGGTGCGGATATCGAGGTATTTTAGTCTGTCGCATTCGTGGCCGGCAAAATCCGAAAGGCTGTAGGTGAAATATAGGTTTGCGCGAGCGCGCGTGATGGCGACGAAGATGACGCGGATTTTTTCGGCGGCGCTGTCGCCGGTGTGGCGAATGTGCTCGAGGTTGCGCGGTAGAGTGAATTTGTCTGTGTTGCCCTTTGCGTCGCTCCAGTTTTTGTTGTCGCAGGCAATCATGAACACGTGTTCGAATTCGAGACCTTTCGATGAGTGGACAGTGTGCATCTGGACGGCAAAATCTGATTCGTGATAAGGCGATTTGTTTAGGATTGTCATTTCTGCGTTTTGGTAGGCCTCGATAGTATCGATGAAGTCGCGCAAGGTGTATTTCTTGCTCGTATGTGCGTCTTTGGTAATAATCATGTCGCGTAGCGTATTGAGGTTGCTGTAGAATTCGAGGCTGGTGGACGTGTCGTAGAGTGTATTAGTTATATCATTTATGATATATTCTGCGCTGTAGTTATCGATTTTGGCGGCAGTTTTCGTGCAGTATTCGGCGATTGCTTGGATATCTTCGTTGCTATCGAACATTTCTTCGATGATGCTGCGTTTGCTAGCCTTGGCTTTTTGGACGACCGAAATAATATCTTTGCTCTTTAAACCCCAGCTCTCGAACGAAAGAATGCGGAACCAGAACGGGTCGGCGGCTTTCGGGCTTTTCGCTAGCGCAATAAGTAGCTTCGCGAAGTCGATAAGCTCGCAGATGCGAGGTGATTCTAGAATGTTTTCGCGGCGACTGTAAGAAACTGGGATTTCGAGTTTGTGAAGGTATGGCAAAATTGAGGTCAGATATTTGTGCTTTGGTGCGATGATGGCGATTTGGTTGCCTGGCGTGCCGGCCGCGATGAGTTGGTGGATTTTGCGCGCGACGAAGGAGTATTCTTCAAGGTGCGCCTTAAACTCGCGTAGCTCGATGTTGGTTTTGGCTGGTGGATTTTCGGCGGTGATGCGCTTGTCGATGTTGACGTTCGGCGCTTTGCAGAAGCGGTCGTCGCTCTGTTCGATAATGTTATGCGCGAAATCCAGAATTGCCTTGCTGGAGCGGTAGTTTTTGGTCAGGAAAATATGCTTTGGATGATATTTTTCGTCAAAATCGAAGAAGTTGGAGGTGTTGGCGCCCTGAAAACCGTAAATGGCCTGGTCGTCGTCGCCGACCGCCATGATGTTTGGGCGGCCTTCGTTGCTTGGATTGTCGGTGAGTAGCGAGACTAGTTGCGCCTGCGCGTCGTTTGTATCTTGGAACTCGTCGAGTAGAATGTATTGGAAACGCTCTTGGGCATTGTAGCGTTTTTCGTCGTCGTTTTTGAGGAGATCGATGGCGGTAAGGATCATGTCGTTGTAATCGAAGAGGCCTTGCGCGGTGAGGCGGCGGTTGTACTCCTCCATGATGTTAGCTAGGCTTAGGAGCTTTTTGTTGGCGATATTGTCGCCGAAGACGAGGCGATTGCTCTTGTCTTTTTTGAAGAATTTGTTGCGCCAGGCGCTGAGCGCTTTGGTGCTAGGTTTGTCGGCGTTTTCTTCGGTTAGAATTGCTTCGGCGAGGCTGCGATAGTAGACTTTGGCGATTGGCTCGACGTGCTTGCAGATGTATGCTGGCAAATCTGGGCGTTCGATGAAACTTTGGATGGATTCAAGAATGCGACCATAGACCTCGCGGGCTTTTGGCCAGCGCAGGCCGCTGGTGGCGTTGATGTCGGTTTCGATGGCGGAATAGATTAGCGCGCTGTCTGTCTCATTACGCTTGACGATGTGGCGAATGTCGTCCGGTGTTAGGGTGGCGGCTTTGAGGTCGGAAATCGTAGAGATAATATCGCGCGTGAGGTATTCTGGCGTCAAAATGTCGGTGGGATTTAGGTGGGCCTGAATATCGCGAATCATTGTGAAGCGCTCTAATTCGTCAATGGCGGAGTTGAGGTCTGGACGGTGTTCCTGCAAAAGATAGGAGCCAAAAGCGTGGTAGGTCTGAATTTGGACTTTGTAGGCTTCAGGACCGATGAAATCTGCGAGGCGGTGACGCATATTGCTGGCGCCGGTTTCCGTGAAAGTAAGACAGAGGATATTTTCCGGACTAGCATCGGTTTGCTTGAGAATGTTGGCGACGCGAACGGAGAGCAGCTGAGTTTTGCCAGTGCCTGGGCCGGCTATGACGAGGAGCGGGCCGTCAATGTGGTCGACGGCGGCGCGCTGAGCGTCGTTTAGATGTTTGTATGCCTTTTCGAATTCCATATATGCTCCTATTTGACGATGGTTGAGATTTCGGCAAGCAGTGGATAGCGCTTGAGGTTGTCAATTTCTTTGAGCGCACTTACGCCTTCGACGGTTTTGAGGTCGTCAAGAATATCCTGCAGTTTTTCGCCCTGCTTTAATCTTTGGCCACAGCTGTAGTTGCGCGAGGTTGAGCTAGTGCAAGTTAGAATAAGATCGCCGAGGCCGCAAACATAGTTGGCGGTTTCGCCGTCTGCATCATGATCGCGCAGGAAACGCTCGGTTTCGTTGTGGGCGCGTGTGATGAGCGCGGCGACTTCGTTTTCGGACGCACTATGATAGCCGGCGCCGATGGCATAGATGTTTTTGAGCGAGCCGCAAAGTAAAATTCCCTTCGCATCCTCGCAAAGTTCAATGAAGATTTGGCCATTTTGGAAGATATCGAGCACGAATGGGTCGGAAGCGGTGAGTGTGGCGCCCTTCCCGTCGAGGATTTCTTGCGCAAAAGCCGGGCCAGAGATAATGGAGGCTTTAGGGAAATCTGCGAAAAGGTCAAGATTGGTCAAGCCTTTTGTGGCGATAATAGTATGCAGTTGTTTGGCGGAGGCGGGATAATCTTTAATTAGTTCCGGTAGCGCAAAAGATGGTACAGCTACGATGGTCGCCTCGGCGTCCATAAGAGCGGCGTCCAGCGAGAAATCCGGATAGACATAAGGATCGTAATAAACAATCTGGTGTCCGTTATCTGTTAAAACTTTACCGAGCGCTTTACCGAATGCGCCTGCTCCCAAAACCGTTATATTCATATTTATTAGTTTAGCATAAACTGTCTGGACGGCTTTTGCTTTGATATAATTAGCTAAGAATGAATGAGCAGGCACCATCGAATTACGATAGCAATATCGAGCAATCTGGCGAGCGTCAGAGCACTTATGCTGAGTGGACTGAGGCGATGAAAGATGTTCCGCCCTTCGATGAAAGGTCTGCGCGTCAAAGATACAATGAAGCGCGCATGGCCGATACGGTTGAAGGCGAGAAAAATGTCGATGTGTTGACCCGCGATGAAAAAGTGGCACGCGAGGCGGATTTGGAATTTGTGAGAAAATGTCCGACTGGAGGCATAAACTTAACGTCGGATGAGTTGCCAAGCGCGCAAGTATTGAGGCTTGTGCATGCGGATCCGGACACGCAGCGGCGAGCATTGGCGGCGTCGAGAGATGCTGGTTTGGCGGAACGTGCTGCTTCGATGACGGATGAGGAGTTGGCGCGACTGGCAAGTGGCGTGTATCAAGGCGAGCTAGCGAAATATGGAGTTGTCCAGCATGACATTATGCCGCTAATCAAGGACGGCAAAGCGTGTCGCATTCATCCGTATGGGCCGTCGTCGGCCTTCTCGACGGAGTTCTATAGCCCGGAGAAAGGCTTTGAGCCGAATTCGATGAACTTGGTAAAAGAAATCGTAGACGTGCGCAAGCAGCTAGAAGCGGAACGAGGGCCGCTGTCGTCGGATTTTACTACAGTGATGAACTACTCGAAATTAGATTTGCCGGAGGGGATGCAATATCCTAGCGAAGGCGAGCCGTTGTCTAAATACATAGAGATGTGTCGGGCGTTCGTCAAAGAAAGTGGCGCCGAGAATGGCCATGGGCTTGTTTTGGAGTTAGGCAACGAGACGAATGTGTCGAGCGAGGCTAGGTGGGGTGACGCCAAGCCGTTCGAGCGAAATGCGGATGATTTTAGTAAAGAATGCGATCCGAAGGAGTATGCCAAGATGTATTTCGCGACGGCCTCCAAGTTGAAAGCGGAATGTCCGGAATTGCAAATATCGTTGGCCGGTACGGCGTTTTATGATCCTGAATGGATAAGTACGGTCTGCGAAGAAGTCTCGAGGCTCCAAAATGAAAACGGCGTTGATGCTTCGTTGATTGATGTGATTTCGTTTCATGATTATAGAGAAGACGACAAAGGTCCAATGCCGCAAGTCTATCACGATGGTCGTGATGTGCACATCGGAAATTCGGAAGTGGGCAGCTATGAAGAGCAAATAGCGAACATGAAGCAACTGGCCGGAAAATACGGCGCGCGCCTTGATTGCGGCGAGTGCGGCTACGGTTCGCGAAACAGTCAGGGCGAATTTTCGACGAATTTGGATGCTCTGTCGCGGATGGCGGACAAGGCGGGCGGTATAACGACGAAGACTTGGAACAGCGCTGTGCGCGTTAGGACCGGTCAGTAACTATATGGTATATTTGGGTTAGTATGAAAATTTCAATTATTGTACCGTGCTTCAATGAAGAAGAGGCTTTGCCACTGTTTTATGACGAGGCAACAAAGGTGCTTTCAAAAATGAAATGTGAATATGAGCTATTGTTCGTGAATGATGGCTCGAAAGATAGGACTTTGAAGCTACTGCGCGTTCTGAGCAAAAAAGATACGCATGTGCAGTATTTGTCGTTTTCGCGGAATTTTGGCAAAGAAGCGGCGATGTACGCTGGCTTCTGCAATGCCAGCGGCGATTATGTTGCGGTGATGGATTGCGATTTGCAAGATCCGCCTGCCCTGCTGCCAGAAATGGTAAAGATTTTGCGCGAAGGAAAATACGACAGCGTGGCGACGCGGCGCGAAAACCGGGATGGCGAGCCGCCGATTCGTAGCTGGTTTGCGCGGAGATTTTATGCGATTATAAATCGGATTTCCGATGCAGAGATCAAGGATGGCGCGCGCGATTTTCGCATGATGAAGCGGCCAATGGTCGATGCGATTATAGAAATGACGGAATATAATCGCTTTTCGAAAGGAATTTTTGGCTGGGTCGGTTTCGAGACTTACTGGCTGCCATATAAAAATACTGAGCGCGTGGCAGGTAAAACGAAATGGAATTTTTGGGGTCTTTTCAAGTACGCGATTGACGGCGTGATTAACTTTTCGCAGTCGCCGCTGAATATCGCGTCGTGGTTTGGCGTTTTAATGACCTTTTTCGCTTTTTGTGCGCTAATTTTTATCGTGGTGCGCTATCTGATTGCTGGTGATGCGGTGGCGGGCTGGGCTTCGACGGTCTGTATTATTGTATTTATCGGTGGCCTGATTTTGTTCTGCCTAGGTATAATTGGCCAATACGTAGCAAAAATTTACCTTGAGGTGAAAAATCGCCCGCATTACATCGTGTCCGAGACGAATTTGCGGAAGCCGAAGCTGATGAAATAAGAAAAGTCCCGCGCTTGGCGGGATTTTTTCTATTTTTTCGAGAATACGACGATGTTTTCGATATGCGGTGTGCGCGGGAAGAAGTTGTATGGCTGAGCGGCGGAAAGCACGTATTTTTCGGTCAGCATGGCGGCGTCGCGGGCTTGCGTAATAGGATTGCAAGACATGTAGACGATTTTTTCTGGCTGGATTTCGAGTAATTTTTCGATAAGTTTAGCGTCGCAGCCAGCGCGCGGCGGATCTAGAATGACTGTGCAATCTGGAGCAATATAGTCGGTGACGTCTTCGGATTTGGCTAGGACGCAGTTGGCTTTCGTGCCGGCGGCGTTGTTTTGCATTTCTTCGTAGGCGGCACCATTGACCTCGACCAGTGTTAGATCTTTGTCTCGTGCGACGGACAGGCCGATGCTGCCGACGCCAGAATAGAGGTCGAGCACTTTTTGCGTATGGATGTTTTCGGCGATTTGTTTTAGTGCGAGTTCGTAAACTGGCAGATTGATTTGGAAAAAGCCATTGGGCGAATAAGAATATTGCTTGCCTAGTAGCGAATCTTCGAGCGTATCCATAACGGGGTGCGACTTGCCGTTCTCGAATAGCGCGATACTAACACGTCCGGCTTGGTCGCAACGTGCCATGATGGACTGGTATTTGCGCGCTTCGGCGTGCTCGGCGTTGAGTTGGTCGACGATTTTTTGCGCGGCGGCAAAGATTTCTGGCCGTTCGATGCTGCTTTGTGTGATGGGGATTTTGCGATGCGTGCCGCGCTGGTGGAAAGCTAGGAAAATTTTGTTTTGGTCGTTGTCCCAATAAAGGGAGTATTCCATTTTGTTGCGATAATGAAAGTCGTTGCCATCGGTAATCGTAGGCAAAACATCGATTGTTAGATGGCATTGCGTAAAGCAATCGCGCACGATTTGCGATTTTAGTGCTAGTTCGGTTTCGTAGTTGACGATTTGCCAAGGGCTAGTGGCAAGATAGCAGGCGTCTTTTGGCTCGATGCGCTCTGGTGCGGCTTCGATGATGTTGGTCGCGATGCCCTCGCAGTAGCTGCGTTTGTTTTTGGTGATTTCGAATTCGACCAACTCGCCAGGTAGGTCGCCCCAGATGAAAGCTTTTTTGCCGTCGTCAAGAGTTGCAATTCCCTGCCCGCCGGGGACAATTTGATTGATTTTTGCCTGCATAATGTTGTAATTTTAACAGATTTGCGCCGCTTTGCCCAGCGTCGGATTGACTTTCTGGTTATTGTGTGGTATAATTAATGAGAAGTTGTTGCTCTCCAAATATTAAGGGGGTGTTAATATGAGCACGATTTGGCAGGTTACGCTAGCTGTCTTGGCCTTTATAGGTGATCTGTTCATCTGGGAACTGGTCTATATGGCCGTACTGCTTTCTCTGGGACTTCTCGGCGAGACGCATAAGAATGCCCGCGTGCGAAAAATGCTCGTGTGCGTAACACATTACATGATGGTTATTGGCTTTCCGGCTATGTTTACTGTCATGATCTTGCTGTTCGCATTTGGCTTCAAGATTCCGTTTGGCCGCTAGCTACTATGAAACCCCGCCGTTTTGGCGGGGCGTTTTTTTATTCGTAGCGCAACGCGTCGATTGGGTCTTTTTTGGATGCTTTGCGAGCAGGCATTACGCCGGCAATGAGCGCGATAAACATGATGGCAAGTGTGACGGAAACGAGGTCTTCGATTCTAAAGATAATCAGCTGGAAGGTCGGAAGCGAGCTGAGAATGGTGTTGTGTGCAATGATATTTACAGTATTGCCGATAATCATCGAGACGATGATGCCGAAAACTGAGCCCCAGAAACCGAGTAAAATGGCTTCGAGTGCAAAGTTTGCGAAGACGCGTCCGTTGCTCATGCCGAGGGCTTTGTCGAGGCCGATTTCGCGAGTGCGTTCCTGAACAGACATGAGGAGTGTGTTGATGATGCCGATAGAAGCGGCAAGGAGTGCGATTCCGCCGAAGATTTTGAGAATGGCCAACATGGCGTCAAAGAAGGTCTTGATTTGGCCGATTTCGTCTTCGATCGACATGGCGGTCAGGCCGATTTCGGCGAGTTTGTCTTTGATTTCGTCGATGCGCTCTGGATCAACCTGTGCAGTGGCCATGATGGAAGTCTTGGACTCTTCCGGGAGACCAGTGTAGTTAATTTCAGTAATTCTGTTCATGGTCGCAACGTTAATGCGTGCCCCGCCCATAGCCATAACACCTGGAGCTTGAACACCGACGATGGTCGCTTCGACTGGTTGGGTACATTCTTCCGGGTCACCAATCATGCTGCATTTGAGGTGTTCTGGCGCATAGAGGGTGAGTTTCTTGCCGACGATGTCTTCGGCTTTTTCGAATCCGAAATATTTGACGTAATCTTCGCCAACCATGATTTCGTAAGTAGACTCGTCATCGTTGTTTGGCATGCGACCGGCCGTAAGATCCATTCTGAGCGAGCCGCGTGGCATGAGGTTGAAACCGACCGAGCTATATTTCTTGTCGCGGCCTTCGAGCTTGAAATATTCGACCGAGAACTGCGTCATCAAATCGATGCTTTTGAGGCCGTCGATTTTGCGAGCCTTTTCGGCCTGCTCTTTGGTGATTTGGAGGTCGCTCTGGTTTGTGGATTTTTTGTCGTATTCCTTGATGACTTCGCCGTTCATGAGTGAGGTGAGGCTATCGCTTGCGGCAGCGGACATGATTTCGAGGTAATCTTCGCCGCCGGCAGATTCCATCTGTTTGTCGATAAAGTCATTGACGCCAGCATTGATGCCGGAGCTAAGAATAATGACGAAGCTACCAATGAAAATTGCCAAAATCGTCAGAAAGCTACGCATTTTGTTGCGCAAAAGATTGGCGTTTGCGTCGTGAATGATGTCTAGAACTTTCATTTGTTTGAGCCTTTCGATTTAATGCGAGTGATGTGTGGTCTGTTATTTATGAAGCCGTCGCCGTCAGTGTCGGATTCTTCGTCGGAGTCTTCCGGCTCGAGTTCGTCCGGTTTGGCTTCCTCGGCTTCTGGCTCGTCAGCTTCGTTGTCGAATTCAGTCTCGTCGTCCTCGGACTCTTCGTAGAGTTTTTCGATGTCGGAAAGCATGTCTTCGCTGTTTAGCTCGTCTTCCGAGAGTGGCTTGGCGAGGCCTTCCGGATCTTCGATGATAGTTTGTTCGTCGGATTGGACATGGCCGTCAGTGATATGGATTTGGCGCGAGCACTTGTCTGCGAGTTCTTGGTCATGCGTGACTATAATTAATGTGATGCCCTGCTCCCTGTTCAGATGGAAAAGTAGTTCTTCGATTTTGGCGCCAGTGGCGGAATCGAGGTTGCCGGTCGGCTCGTC
>DGRN01000015.1 GCA_002391075.1 Candidatus Saccharibacteria bacterium UBA4387 | reverse complement strand
AAGTTGGCAAACCGTCGGCTTTGATTAGGATAATATCGTCTTGAGTTTCTGGGCCCATATGAAGGTCGCCAAAGACCTCGTCGTGATAATCGTAGGCTTTTGGTTCGGCCTTGAGGCGAAGTGGCATGCCGACTTCCCATTCTGGAGTATTTTCTGGACGATAATTACGATAAAGAAATGCCTTCTTTGCTTTATTGCTCTCTTCGCGGTATTTAGCGACGGTCTCGCTTGGGGTTGGATCAGCATAGGCACGACCTTTTGCGATGAGCTTTTTGGCCCATTCGTAATAGATTTCTTTGCGTTGAGTTTGGTAATACGGACCGTGGTCGCCGCCTTTGTCTGGACCTTCATCCCAATCGAGGCCAAGCCAGGTGAGCGTATCTTTAATTAAATCAGTGGCACCCTCAACGTAGCGAGCCTGATCAGTGTCCTCGATACGGAGGATAAAAGTTCCCTCGCTTTGCTTAGCGATTAAATATGGATAAATTGCCGAACGAACGTTGCCAATGTGAATATAGCCGGTCGGCGACGGCGCAAAACGTGTAACTACTTTCATGTCATAAATTATACCATAATTTGACATTTTATAACGTTTATGCTATAATGAAGATATGGAGCCGGCGCGATTTGGCGACCGGCGATGATTTTGGTGCTTTTCTTGCTATAATGGGCTTATGGATAAAAAGTTGAAAGCCTACATCGAATATATTGAGCGTGAAGAGAAAAAGCCAAGCGCAGAGCTCTTGGCCTATCATAAGGACATTGTGGCGCAATTTCAGCATGAGCGAGTTGTGCATCTGATCGTGACGATGTTTTTCTCGCTGTTTTTGATTTTGAGCTTCTTTACTACGGTGTTCGCAGCGGCGTTTTTGCCGAACGATGCGGCGCCGATTTATTGGATGATTGGCGGGCTGACGCTGGCGCTTCTGATTACGGTGCTGCTATATGCCAGGCATTATTACTTGCTGGAAAATGGCACGCAGCGGCTGGAAGACGTCACGAGAAGGCTCTATAAACGCGATTTCTGGGATAAAAAATAAGCTCCGCTGGGGGGGCTTATTTTATTTGGGTGCCGTCTGGCAAGTAGTATTCGAATGAGCCATTGCCAGTGTCGATAGAGGCGTAACCATTGGTCGGGTAAGAATTGCCACCGTGTGCGCCATTGATGGTATTTTGGCCATCAGGATTGAAGTAGTCGACTTTGTCGCCGTAATAGGCCATGAGCGAGCCGTCTTCACCGATGGCGTAATCGGAGTAGCTACGCTCGGTGATTTTCTTGCCGTTTTCGTCTAAGACGTCGAAGCTTTTGTCGAAATTTTGCGCGACGAAGAGTTTTTCGGAGGCCATGCTGACGTCGTAGTAGCTTTCGTCGGTCTCGCCTGCACTAGATACGAGTCGATAGCCGGTGCGGCCCGGCAGCTTAATGATGGCGCGATTAGTCGAGGTCATGCGCTTGACAGTGAAGGCATTGAGCGACGAGTAGATGATGTCGCCGGTTTTACTGACGATGGAATAGCGCGTGATGCCGTCTTTGTCGAGGAAGCGCATCGAATAGCCGGCATTTGAGCGGTATAGATAAGAGGCGGATTCGAAGCTGCGCTTGAGCTCGCCTTTTAAGTAGAAGTTAGCCTGGCCGTCGGCAAAAGTCGCGTAAGTGTCCGGCGTGAAGTAAGCGACGCCAGAGCTGACGCGCGTGTCCGCGATGTCGCCAGTCGAAGAAATCAGCATGCGGCCATCATCTCTCTCGCATAGCGCCAGCGCGAGCTGAGCCTTAGCATCATTCTGAAGCTCGACGTTTTTGCAAGAATCGTAGTCGTCACGAAAAGTGCCGTTGACGATTAGTGCGTTGCGATTTTCGTTTTCGAGGCGGACAATGGAGGCGTCGTAGCTCATCTCGGAGACGGAGTATTCGGGTTTGTAGTCGGTCTCGGCAATGATTTCGTAGTTTTCGCCGTTCAGCAGGATTGCATTCTCAGCATAGAGGACGAGGGCGCGCGTTTTGGTGGACTGCTCGGCGATTTGTGGCTCGGTCGAACTCTCGAAGCTTTTGAGACGATCGCCGCGAGCATCGTAGAGATCGTACTTGTTTGAGCCGGTGCGATAAATGAAGAACGGTATGCCGTCGCGGGCGATTATTTCGTTCGTGTCGATATTGTCGGTTTTGGCGATGGTTTTGCCTGTGCCGATAAGGATGCGGATGTCGCGCTCGCTCTTTTGCGCTAGGTAAACTGGGCCACGGGCGGCGATTTTGGAATAGCGGCCAAAGCGCACCGACATGCCGCCAGAATCATTCGCGATGCCGAATTGACCGGCGGAGTTTTTGACCAGGGCGTAGCCGTCGTAGAATGGCCAGACTTGCTCAAGGTTAAAGCGCGTGGCGAGCTTGCCGTCTTTCGTAGCTAGCGCGTAGTAGCCACTGGTTGGGCGCTCGCGCATAATGATTGCGTCGGTTTCGAACGGCGTGGCTTTGTGCGCGATGGCTGGGGCGTCGGCGAGAATATTAGCAATAATAACGGCCGCCACGATGACCACGAGCGAAATACCACCGATGATGCCATAGCGTTTTAGATATCTTTTCGAGAAGTAGTTTTTGCGGACAACCGGACGCGCAACGTTGTCGTTTTGCACGACATTTTTTCTCTTGGCACGCTTGGCGCGAGGTTTTTTGCCGGCGGACGGCATTTTGAGCTTTGGCGGCTCAGGAATGTCGGATTCTTGCGCGCTTGGCACTGGCGTTTCCGGGATGGCAGGAGTGGGCGGCGTGACGATTGGCGCCGGAGCGGGATTGGTTTGAAGGACTGGCGGATTCTGAGTTTGTGACGCAGATTGAGATTGATTCAGCATCGCTAAGGCAGCCTCCAGCGGACTGAGTTCTTTCGCAGGCTGTGGATTTGCGGCGGGCGGTGTGAACATTGGGGCCGGCGCAGGGGTAGCCGCAGGGGCGACCGGAGTTTGCCCCGGAACAACTGGCGTGCTAAAAATTACCGGCGCAGGGGTCGGCTGCGGCGCAAGAGGAGCCTGAGGTTCGGGCCTGGCCGGCTGCGGTGCCGCATTCGGCGTAATATTTGAGTTCGAATCCACCATTTCGCTTACGTTATTTACTATATTATATCATAGCAAAAGACCCCGCACGTGGCGAGGTCTTGTTTTTATTTTTGCGCGTAGATTAATTGGCCAGTCACGGTGTAGAAAGTGCTTTTCGCTCCTTCGGCGCAAGCAGTTTTCCAGTGAGACTCGTCGCAGGTAGTGCCATCTGGCCATTTTGTCGTTTCTAGGATGCGTTTCGGATTTAGCGAGTCATAAACATCGATCTCTTCGCTGACGCTTAGTAGCTTTTCGCCTTCAGCGTTATAGACATCGTAGCGTGACTTGCCGTCCTCCGTATATTCTAGACTAACAAGCTGTACTTCACTAAGGCTTTCGTAATCTGTGTATTTTTTGTCGTTCGGGTTGACGAGGATGTCGCCGTGATTGTTAATTAGGCCAACATAATCGTCTGCTACGATGGCGGTAATTGCGGCCTGCATATCGATCGGCTCGACGTCTTCGAAACCGCCGAGAGTCACCTTGCCATCTTTGTCGATAATGAAGAAGCGCTTCGCGTAATCTTCGAGCTGCGTGACAAGGCCGGCGCGGCAAATGCCGAAATCTTTCGTAAAGTAATAGACGAACTCACTGCAGCGACTGTCGATATCAAACATCTTCTTGCCGTTAAGACCGTAGACGGAGGCTAGTGAGTCGTTTTTGACAACGAGATAGGCATCCATGGCCGAGCCGAAGATTCTGCTGACGGAGCTAATGTCGCCATCTTCGAGTGTCGTGCTAAGCTTGGCGTTTTCGTAAAATTCTACGCCCGTTTTGACTTTCTTTGCGTAGGTGCCGCTGCTGAAGACAGGGATGCCGGACGCTATGCTGTAATAATCGGTGTCGACCGAGCCTTCCTTGTCTAGCGAGCCGTCTTCTTTAATGACATAAATGCGCATCTTGTCATCCTGCTCAAAATAGCCGTACGGAGTGTCGTCGTTTTCTTTAAGCTCGACATCTGGCTCGGATTCTACGGACGCGGCACAGAAGGCCAAGTCCTTTCCAGACATCGCTACGTCCGCCAGACCGACCGACGCACACTCGTCAGAGTCATAGTCGACGATTTTGTCATTAATGTAGAGAGCGTAGCTGTCGTTATCATCCCGCAACACCATCATTTTTTCATTGCGCGAATAGTCGCTAATTTCGTAGCTGGCCGGAATCGTCGCCTGAAATGCAAGTTTGCCCTGTTTTGAATCCAGGACGACGAGCGAATCGCCGCTGCGAATTGCTAGCTCTTCATTGTGCTCCATGTCGGTAGTGTCAAGGTATTCGAATTCTAGATCGTCGATGCGCGGGAGTTCCGTGACAAGTTTGTTGCCGTGATAGTTATACAGGGTCGAGTTTTGGCCGTTGTCGTAAACGAAAAATGGATATTCGTAGTCGCAAAATAGCGAGCCGGAGCTAACCTCGTCGCCGTCGGCGCTGATTTGTTTGCCGTTACCAAGAATGGCCTTCGAGACTTCGTCGTTGCGCACAAAGAAGGCGCCGCAATAGTCGCTAATGTAGTCGTATTCGCCAAAATCAGTCGCCATTTTGCCGTCGTCCTTAATAATGCCGTAAGTGTCGTCATCTTTGGATACGACCGCGTAGCCGTCAATGAATTCTGAGTGATCTTCAAAAATGAAGTCGGTGATTTGCGCGCCAGTGTCGATGTTAAACAGTGCGTAGTTGCCGTTTTTGTTGTCCTCGCGAATAAAAACGGCGTCCGCCTCGAATGCTTTGTCAATTTCGGCTTGATTGGCGCCACCGTGCTTGCCGAGCAAGCCAAGAATCGCCCAGATGACGAGTCCGCCGCCGAGAACTACGAGCAAAATCGCGATGATTGCGATACGCGCGGCGCTACCCCTTCTTTCGCCCGGCACGGCCTGCATGGTTGTAAAATTTGAGGCCGGCGCCGGTTCAGGTTGCGGCGCGGAGTTAAGATTGTTCGTGGTAGGACTCGGCTCCGGCGTTGGCGTTACTGGCGTAGAGCCGGAATTTTCGATTGGATTTGGATCCATTTTTATCCCTCGTTCAAGTATTAGTTATAATTGATTATAGCATAAGCGCAGAGGCTTCTACTGGACGCTTTACTTTTATGAACTAATCTGATATAATGAAAGGCAATTATGAAACAATCAATCCAACCGAAAGACTATCGCTTTGTAGTGTTTGCTGACGAGCAGGCAAAGTTTTCTTTCCTCACTCGTTCGACTGCAAAATCGGAAGAGACGATCAAATGGACTGATGGCAACGAATATCCGCTCGTAAAGGTTCAGATTTCTAGCGCATCGCATCCATTCTTCACTGGCGAAGAGAAGATTATCGATACCGAAGGTCGCGTCGACCGCTTCAAGGCTCGCGCTAAGAAAGCTGCTGCTCTTAAGGCTCAACTCGGCAACAAGGTCGCTAAGGCCAAGAAGGAAGCTGAGAAAAAAGCTGCAAAAGAAGCTGAGAAATAGTCGATTTAGTAAAATAGCGCTCGAGGGCGCTATTTTTGACATTTTGCAAAATATAACATATTATGTTCTTAACGTAACCATAATAAATATAGGAGTATGGAAAACATGGTTAAGAATACAAACAAAAAAGGCTTCACGATCATCGAGGTCGTGTTGGTGCTTGCAATTGCAGGCCTTATCTTCTTGATGGTCTTCATCGCTTTGCCGGCTTTGCAGCGCGGTCAGCGCAACACGCAGCGCGAGAACGACATGAGCCGCATTTTGACGGCCGTCCAGAGCTATCAGAGCAATAACAGTAACAAAACGCCTTGGAAGGGCTGTACTACGCAAGCGGGCGCTGTTCAAGCGGACACTGTTGACGAAAACGGAGTAGCGACCGCAACCTGTACTGACTCTAACTTCGTGTCACGCTATATCGCAGCCAGCGCAAACGCCACAGATAGCGCGCAGTTCCAGGATCCAGACGGCGAAGCGTACAAGTTTGCTTATCTGGGCGAGGGCGCAGCTACTATTAGCTACGACTTCAACCACATGATTTACGTCAAGACTAAGGCCAAATGCGGCGCAACTGAAGGCGTAGTGGATGCTACGAGCGGCAAGAACGATATTGCCATCGTATACGTCCTCGAAGGTGGCGCGCCTCGCTGTACTGATAATCAATAGAATCATTGCAAAAATACGCCCTGCGGGGCGTATTTTTTGTTGAGAAGACAGAGATGCAGCGGTTGGCGCGCTGAGCCCTACTCCTACAGTTATGTCCGGGTATGAGTTGCGTGGTTATTTCGTTCGCGTTGCGGTTGTTTTGTTGGCGAGTTTAGCGGCAACTTCGGCGGGGCGGATTAGGCCGTCTGAGCTTTTCGATTCGTCGATTAGCTTGCGAACATTGGCGTTGGTCGGCGAGACGTCAAGTTTGTTCATTTTTCGGCCGAATTCGCGGCCAAAACCGGACTCTTCTTCAGAGAAGACACAGCCGCAATATTTTTGCATGTAGAGGCCGATGCGGCGAGCCTCGTCCTGCCCTTCTCGCCAGCCTTCGCGAAAATCGCGATACAAAAATTCTATGCCAAATTCGGATGAGAGAGCCTGCATGAGCTTCGCAATGAAGTCGTGTTTTTGATAGATGCTATAGAGGAGAGTCGTAGAAATCGCATCGTAACCATGTTCCTTGGCGAATTTGAAAGCTTGGCGCAGGCGCAGCGGATAGCAGTAGGCCTCGCAGCGGCGATCAAGCTTGTCAGAAACATTGCAGACGAATTCGTCGAGGCCGTAGGCGTCATCCTCGACTAGCTTGGCGTTGATGAGCTTCGCATATTCGCGCAGGCAGTCGCGGCGAGCTTTATACTCGGCGTAGGGATGAATGTTCGGATTGAACCAGTAGAGGGTCGGCTCGATATTTTCGGCGCGGAGCGATTTGATGCAATAGACGCTACATGGCGCGCAACAGGTATGCAATAAAAGTTTCATTGAGTCAATTATAGCGCAAAGTTTCTTATCCGGCGACCGCTTGGGCGTGTTCGGCGCTACCGAAATAGGAGGCGTCCAGATATTCATAATCCGCAAGCTGTTCTTGCTTGAATTTCATGATGCGATAGACAGATTCGTTGATGCGCGTTTCGGGAATTTGCGCCTTGATACACTCCATGGCGAGCTGGGGATTTTGCGGCATCAGTAGGAGGTCGGCGCCCGCCTCGACCGCTTTGGTGTAGATTTCCGCCTCTGAGTAATTTTTCGTGAGTGCGCCCATGTTGATGCCATCCGTCATGATTAGACCGTCGAAGCCTAGCTCTTCGCGCAAGAGTTCCGTCGTGATTGTATGCGAAAGCGTGGCCGGAGTGTTATCGCCGGTGATTTGCGGCATCGCAATGTGGCCGACCATGATGAATTGGGCGCCATTATCGATTGCGTTACGGAAAGGAACAAGGTCGCTTTCGTCGAGTTGCTCGCGCGTGCGGTCGATGATTGGGAGGGATTGATGTGAATCGACCGCCGTGTCGCCATGGCCCGGAAAATGTTTATAGGTGGCGGCGACCCCATTCTGCTCTAAGCCGCGCGCCAATGCGGCAGATAAATTGGCGACGGTATCCGGATTCGACGAGAAGCTGCGCCGACCAATGACCGTATTGTTCGGGTTCGAGAAAACATCGGCGTCCGGCGCTAAGTCAACATTGATGCCGATTGCGCGTAGCTCCTCTGCCAATACGCGCCCGATTGTTTCCGCATATTCTTCGTCGTTTTGCTGGCCGACGTAATACATGTTTGGGATTTTGGTGGCGCGAGGAGAAGTTATGCTCTGAATGCGCTGAACAGTGCCACCCTCCTGATCGGTAGTAATAATGAGCGGAGTTTTGGCGGAATTTTGAAGCTGCTCGACAAATGCGCGAGTTTGCGCGAGCGTACCGTAGGCGCCAGCCATCAAGATATAGCCGCCGTATGGCGCGGTTTGGAGCTGAGCCTGCTCTTCTGGCGAAATAGTAGCGTTATTTTTGTCTACGATTAGCATTTGGGCGATTTTTTCGTCTAGCGTCATGGCGTCGACGGCTTTTTGGACTGGGTCGACTTTCGGCTGCTCTTTTTGCGGTTCCGATTCCGGCGCCGATGGGATGTCGCTCGCCTGCTTCGAGTTGGCCGCTTCGGACGCTTCACCATCTTGTCCCTGCGGAAACAATTGCATGGCCAGAACGAAGCCAAGCACTATTGAGACTACAATAATCACAACGCCAACTATCTTCTTCATAATTTAATTTTAGCGTATTAAAATATTTTTATGAATCGCGCAAAAATCGATGAGGTTATGAATCAAATTCAGTACGGCTGGGTAGATAAAGATGGCGGTCGGCACGAAGAACTGACGGGTTTTAGTGCGAGTTATGCCCTGCAGCTGGCAGACGAACTGCAAGAATCGAAACTTGGGGTCTGTTGGGATCAGGTGGAGCTAGAGCGTAAATTGTTTGCTGAACAAGGCACCGAAGCGCACGCTTTCTTCATCGTATATTACGACGACGGCAAATGCCCGACACATACTTTTGTTCTAGTAGAAGACGACGATAAGGTTGTTTGGTACGAACATGCCTGGGAATTTAAGCGCGGATGGCACGAATTCGATAATCTGTATGACGCTCTGCGTGAAGTGCGAAAAAACTTCATCGACGTGGAATTGCACGACGATTTTGAGCCGCAAAATTTATGCATTTACCAATATTCGGCGCCGACCGAGAAGTTGAGCTGTATTGATTTTTATCATCACTGCGAGGCAGGCGAATCTTTTAACGACAAACTATAAGGTCAAGAGAAAATCACAAGAGAATAATAAATCGCAAAACACGCCAACATGATAATGCCGCTGCGGCGACCGATTTCGCGTCCCTTGAGAGCTAAGACAAAAAGCAAAGCAGCTGCGCCGATACATGCGCCGAGATCTACGACAGAGAAATTGGCCGAACTTGTACTGCCGAACATTACTACCGGCACACCTAAAACCACTGCGATATTGAAAATATTACTACCGACAATATTGCCAACAAGCAAGTCCTGTTCATTTTTGCGAGCCGCCACTATCGTGGTGACTAATTCCGGGAGCGAAGTGCCAAACGCGATAATCGTAAGAGAAATTACACGCTCGCTTACGCCCAGGCTTTGCGCGATTGTCGTAGCCGAATCGACCACAAAATTGCTGCCCACTATTACACCGATTAGTCCTGCCCCAACCATTACCAACGAAAGCAAAAGTCCCCTATCTGGCGATTCGTCTTCTTTCGTGCGGTGGCGCAATGCTGAGCGCACGAGGTAGTAAATAAACACCGAAAAGAATAAGAGCACTACGATACCATCCGCACGCGTAAACTGGTTCTCTGCTGCGCCGGCGAGCGTAGTGTCCAATAATAATATCGCCAAAAGCACGGAAATTAATAAGCAGTATGGTAGCTCTTTGCGGACAGTGCGCCGGCGAACTCGTACCGGATAAATAATCGCCGCGATGCCAAGAATTAAGAGGATATTAAAGACATTGCTGCCGATTACATTGCCGAAAACAATGTCAGAATTGCCGCTCGCTAGCGACTTGATACTAACGGCCAGCTCTGGAGCACTAGTGCCAAAAGCAACAATCGTTAGGCCAATGAGCAGTTTTGGGACCTTGAAATTCTGTGCCGTGCTAGATGCGCCATCAACAAAAAAGTCGGCGCCCTTAATCAGCAAGACAAAACCGATGACTAGCAGAAAAACCTGAAACAAAATCTCCATATGCGCCTCCTTTTAATATTTCTTACAATCATACACCAAGGCGAAAAGCCATAAAAGCATAAGCGGAAAGCTGCGCGAGCGCGGATTACCCTATTGATAGCTACGTGGTATAATGAAAGAAAAATTGGAGAAGTTATGTGCGGAATTGCCGGTTGTTTCGGTTATGATAATGCTGAAAAAATAATAGACAAAATGAATGATGCGATGACGCATCGTGGGCCTGACGGTGAAGGTAAGGTCGTTTGTTCGGAGAATGGGATTAAGGTAGGCTTGGCGCATCGTCGCCTTGCAATTATTGATGTTGCCGCCGGACAGCAGCCGATGAAGTCAGCAAACAATAAGAATTTCGAGATCGTCTATAACGGCGAAGTCTATAATTATCGAGAGCTGAAAGAAGAGTTGCTGAAGGAGAATCCGAAGCTTAAGTTTAAGACGAAGTCTGATACCGAGGTTGTGCTGGAGGCTTATATTCAGTGGGGCGCAAAAGCATTCGACAAGATGAATGGCATGTTTGGCTTGGCGATTCTAGACCGCGAAAAAGGCGAGCTGGTGCTGGCGCGCGATCATTTTGGTATCAAGCCGCTATATTATTACCAAAAAGACAAAAAACTTCTCTTCTCTTCCGAAATCAAGACTATGCTTGCGACTGGCGAGGTCGAAACTGAGCCAAACGACCGCGTTATCTTTAGATATCTTAAATTTCGCGTACAGGACGACGAGCGGGAGACTTTCTTCTCGAACATTTATCGCTTGATGCCTGGCGAGATGATGGTCGTCTCGGAAAAAGGCACCAAGATTAAAAAGTTTACCAAGTTGCGCGAAGAGTTGGAGGAACTAGCCAAGCATCCAGAGGCCTACACCGATGATGCCGCAAAGGAATATCGCGAGCGCCTGGACAAGGCCGTGCGCATGCGCTTGGTCGGCGAGGTGCCGGTCGGCACTTCCCTATCTGGCGGGCTCGATTCGTCGTCGGTCGCCGCGTTGATTGCGAAGAATTTGGAAAGCGAAAATAAAGACAAGGACTTGGAATCGGTTGGCACGCGTCAAAACACTTTTTCGGCGGTTTTCCCGAATGAAAGCAACGACGAGGAAGCCTACGTCGATTCTCTGATTGATAAATATCACGACAAGATTAAGGCGCACAAGATTAAGCCGACCACGAAGAGTTTTTTGGAAGATTTGGAAGATTTCGTGCGCACGCAAGAAGAGCCAGTGATTAGCACTGGGCCTTATGCGCAATACGCCGTGATGCGCGAGGCAAGCAAACATATCACTGTACTTTTGGACGGTCAGGGCGCCGACGAGATGATGGCGGGCTACGATCCGTATTACCGCGTCTATCTGAACCAGCTCAAAACGCGCAAACAGTTCAAGCGGCTGGCGGCGGAAACTTCAAAGTCCATGGATATCGTGGGCAAGCTCGTGAAGGGACGCATTCGCCAGAAAAAGCCGAAACCGATTAGCGAGTTGCTAAATCCAGATTTCGCGAAGGCGCATGCCGGCGAAAAGCTTTCGATCAAGTACGATAATCTCAAAATGCGCTTACTGGACGACATTTTTGAGCAGAGCCTGCCATCGCTTTTGCGCTACGAAGATCACAATACGATGCGCTTTAGCCTAGAGGGGCGCGTGCCGTTTATCGATAAGGAGCTGCTGAAGTTTCTGTTTAAGTTTGATGACGACGCTATTATCCATGAGGGTTGGAACAAGCGAATTTTGCGCGACAGTATGAAGGGCTTGTTGCCGGAGAAAATTCGTGCGCGCCGCAACAAAATCGGCTTTACGACACCGCAGATTGACTGGTTCCATGCAATTCACAAGGATTTGGAGAAGATTTTGGTGTCTGACGAGTTCGCGCATCGAAAGTATTTCAACCAGATGGCGGTTTTGCGCGAGTTTAAGCTCGACGAGGAACACAAGAGCAGCTTTGGCTCGATGGCGTTTTGGCGCATAATCAATATCGAATTGTGGCTGCGCGAATTCTTCGATAAGAAGCAGGAAGTTGCCGAGGTGAAGCCGGAAGAACTAGGATATGGACCGAACGAGAGCAAAAAGACAGATATCGAATCCGAGGTTAACCATCGCGTTTATTCGCGCTATCCGATGCGCACCGAGCTGGTCAGTAAAGATACGGACATGGACAGTTTTATAGAACGCTATCTGGTGGCTTTTGCGAAAAATATGCCAAAAAATGCGGCCGGCAAGAAGTGGCAGCTGTTCATTAGCGAGAAAATCATTGCGACCATGCAGGGACGTTCGTATTTCATTTGGGACATTAAGCCGAGCCTGTCAGCAAAGATTTTGAGCCGCTTCGTTGTGCGCACGCCAGCCGGAATTGGTCTGGGCCATCCCGCAACAATGGAGTTGGCAATTCGCGAGGCGGGAGCACCACGCGTTTGGGCTGCTGCAGCTATTGGCGCGGCCGGCAAATTGGTTGGGAAGAAAGGCGTGTTCTATAACATGGCCGGCGCAGATGTGCGCGCGATTGACGGTCCGACCTCTTATTCGGCCTACCCGGCCAACGTTTCGGCAAAATTGCCGCCAAAAGATCCGGACGAGGTCGCGAAACATATTCGCAGTTTCATCGAGCAAAACGAGAAGCTGCCAAAAAAGATGCGCGATAATTTCGACGGCGTTGTGATTATTGATTCGAACGATTTGGGCCGTAACATTCTGGGGAAGGCTTGCAGCGAGGAAGATGAATTGCTGGCGTCGAAGTTTGCGGATAACCCGTTGGGACAGGCGCGCCAGTTGACTCCGCTCTGCGTCGTAGTCGAGAATTAGGGATACTCTGGAACGCGGCATTCGTGCGAAGACGGATAGTCGATGCCGACGTCGCGGCAATTCACTTAAAAATATGCCCTTTCGCACTGGGCATATTTTTGATAGCGGTAGTTTGGGAGGTCCGACAGTGAGGTTTGGTAGTGCGTCAGATGCGGCCAGCGGACGCTAGGCGGCATAGGCGACTGAGCGTGCGACAGCCTGTGCCTGTAGGCGAGCGGCGCGTTCGGCGTCATCGATGGCAGAGTTGACGGAGTGCTTGACCCGTGCGCGTTCCTCTGCTTTCTTGCCATCATTCCAGCGGTCGAGCGTGCCGACGAGGTAGCCCGTGATGCGGCGGAGGCGTTCGAAGCGCCCGCCGAAATACTGCGAATGCGCGTCGAAATACTCTTTCGCGGAGGCCTCGGAGGCGTTTTTCGCGATCAGTGCGGTGCCAAGCTCGACTAGGCGGCTAACATGTAGGTTTTCGTACTGGTCGAGTGTTTTGAGTGCGGATTTGATGTCCGAGTCGGAAATTTTCGCGTATTTGTTTAGCGAAGTCGCGAAACGCGTGAAGTCGAATTGTTTTGCGTCGTTTGGATTAAAATATAAAATGTTTCTCATGATGCCCTTTTCTTTGTGTTTATGCTTTAATTATACACGCTATATATAGCGTGTCAATAGATTTTTCACGCTAGATGTAGCGTTTTTTGGGATTTTTTTGGGGTCGAGAGTTTTCTTGGGGGGTGGTGGTGTTTTTGTGAGAATACGATCCGGCTTCTGCGCCGCGCATGGTTTTTGCGTTTTTGAGCCGAGTGTGCTATAATAGATTTATAGGTGAGCGGCCAGCTCCGCGCGCCTGTATTTGTAGTGCTTGCACTGCACGCTCGGCCGACTGAGCGGCAAAAGAGGTCGGATATGTGGGAATTTGGTGTATGGGTCAGTAGCTCAGCTGGTTAGAGCATCTGCCTCTTAAGCAGAGTGTCGTGGGTTCGAGTCCCACCTGACTCACCAATTCCGAGAAAGAAGACCGCGAGGTCTTATTTTTTGTTGGCGATTTTGTGTTTGGCTCACCACGGGTAATTTGGCCTATTTTTACGCATGAAAATTAGAGTTTGAAACGGTTCTTTATATCCGTAAAAGACCGTTTTCTGTTGGCCAATTTCGAGGTTCAAGAATATTTTTCGAGCCAAAAGACCTTCGCGGGGAATAAAGAATAATTATTTATTGAGCCTTGCGAGGCTCGCTTTTAAATATTCCGCAAGTGACGTATCAGTGCAATAGACATAACAACCTTTCATTCCTCGTGTCATGAGCGTGCGGTACGTATTCTTGATGATTTTATCCGCAATCTCTTCTGCGGCATCAGGATCATCGGCAATTAACTTTTTTAGGCCTTTGAGTGATGAGTCGGTTTTTGCGCGCTTAGTGGCATCAGTTACGATTCTGCCATTCTCGTAACGCATATCATCCCCAATAATCACTCCCACATAGTCAAACTCAAGACCTTGGCAGGTATGAATGCAACCAATTTGCTCGATAGATTCTGGATCTATAGCCCAAGTTGAAGTATTGCCCAGATTCCAGCTCTTCGCAAATCCGAATTCCGGAATGGTAATATCTAGGACATCAGCATTATTTTGACCGACCCTAACCCAATCCCAACAATAGCCTGCAACCATACGGGCTTTATTATTGTCATTCCGCTTAACAATTGCGTCATACAATTCGTTCGGATCGTCAAAGACGCGGAAATCGTAATCATATTCGAGACTATTCGCATTTGCGGTTTCGCGAATTTCGAGTAAATTGTCTAGCCATGCCAAATATCCGTCTGAGCCATTACAGCGGAATTGGCTTTCGAGCTCAATCTCCTCTATCTCGGCATCTTGCGCTTCGGCAAACTTTTTAATATCCGCAATCGTGCCCTTATCTTTAAGCGTGACACGCTGCGCTTCATCAATGAAGAACACTGAGAATTTCGCCGCATTAATAATCTCTTTCGTCTGGTTTTCACCTTTGTTCGAAAACATGCCAGATTTCTCATTCAAGCGATGCGACTCGTCGACCAATAAGCAATCTATACCGTTTGTCGGAGCGTCAATAAAGCTTCCCGAGCTTTGAAACAACGTATCGATGAATATTTTTCTAAAGCCGCCATCCTTGAGTTTTTGCTTAAACACCGCGCGCGGCGCTTGATTCTTCGTGACGTAAAATGCTGACATATTTTCATTAATAAAGTCCGAGAGTAAGTTGATTGCAAGAACCGTTTTGCCGGTGCCTGGACCGCCTTTTACGATTAATACGTGCTTCTTGTTATCAAATTCGGCTTTTCGAGCTATGCGTTTTGCGTGCTCGTAGACTATTTTCTGCGTATCAATTAAGACGAATTCTTTCTTGCCTTGAAGCATTCGCACGATAGAATCCTGAAGCATCTTAGATGGACGAATTCGACCATATTCAATCTTAAAAATCGTTTCGCCTTTATCGCCAGCAGATAGATGATTTTTAATGAAGTTCCGAAGCTTTTCGAAATCATTCGCGCCGAATACGGGTGCTTCTTCGAGGTATTCATTATATTGCGGGTCAATAATTGGGTCTTCTGGCTCGATACGATAGTTGTGCAGGAACGCACATGGAAATAAATATATCGGGCCCTCTTGTGCAGCCTCGTTGTAGTCCTGAATCAAATGTTTATAGCTCATTGCCTGATAGCTCGGATGAGCCACTTTGCGGTTTCCGCCGCCAACATATGTTTCAACTACGCCATCTTCGTCGCGCACCACTTCGCAGCTATCCCATTGTTTGAGCTCGACGATTATTGCGGTATAGTTGCCGTTTTCGTCTTTGCCAGAAAGAAGAAAATCAATTCTTTTCGATGTCGGCTGTATATTGTATTCAATTGCTACACCAGCATCTGCTGGGATTTCATCCGAATCAAGTACGCCGCGCATATATTGCATTGAGTTTTGCCAGGCACGAAGCTGCGATTCCGTTGTGTGCCCAAAACGAGGAATATATTCGTCATATATTTTATTTACGATTTGATTCAGATTGACGTCATTGATGAATTGTTTCTTCGTATCATGGTAAACTATCATAGCTCTGTATACTTCGTACTTTTACCTTTGGCTTTTTCGACCGGATATTTTCTACGGTTTTCCTCTAACTTCTCCATGACAATATCTTCGAGTCTCACGCCAAGCTTGTCTGCTAAGAGGATACTATAGTTTACGACGTCAGCTAGTTCTTTGCAGACTTCTTTTTTATCAAAGTTGGAATTCCATTGGAAACATTCAAGAAGTTCGCCCGACTCAATAGCAATAGACTTCGCTAAGTTTTCCGGCGAATGAAACTGGTCCCAATCTCGCTCGTGCGTAAAATCTACGACAGCTTTGCTAACTTCATCCATGCTACGATTGTAACACTTATCTTGTAGATAAGATGAACAATACCAGTGCTCGAACTCTTCAAAATTGCGTTTGTTATAAATGATTTCTTCGTATTTCAGGTTCTTTTTGATATTTAAAATATAAAAATCTATAGCCTCAAGTTTTCTTCGGCCGAGCAGTTTTTCGTGACTTTAGAATTCCTGAAATAAACTCATGTATTAATTAAAGCAACTATCGAAAAAACCGAAAGCACGAGCACGTACTTACCTCTGTTATCCTAAGGTTTTGCATGTTTTATGATAAGATCTAATCAAGAAATATTATGAGTTCTACAAATAAAGTAATCCGAGTCGAAGCTGCTACCATTACTAATGGTGATAAGTTTTTCGCCACCCAAAGGAGCTCGGCTCTATTAACTGGCTTCCCGCCGACGAAGCCGTAATCAAGGAACTTAAATAATGAATAAGAGTCCTCGCTGTCTATATGAAAACGATTTATGTGGCTTCCTAGACAATGACGAAAAGTCTATTATGGGAATTCTTGTTGAAAACTATAATGGGCAAGTACAGACGACGCAAGTTGACGCATGGAGGGAAGAAATACTAGCCATGCGCAATATTGTGGCAAGATTGAACGATAAAAGCGGGCGCATAATATTTGAATATGATATCCCACGTTTGGGCAAGCGCGTAGATGTAGTTTTGCTTTATCGCGGCATTATTTTCTGTATCGAGTTCAAGGTTGGCCAAGCCAATATTTTGGAGGCCGATATTGACCAAGTCTTTGACTATGCGCTAGATTTGAAAAACTTCCATAAATTTAGCGAAGACAAAATCATCGCGCCCATTCTTGTTGCGACAAATTATGCGAATTATTCGACGCAAGTTCAAATGTCCGTTTATGACGACAGAGTTATAAATCCGCTTGTTTCGAACAGTAACGAGCTCAGTAATGTGATTGAAAATGTATTGCGTGCTTATCCAGACGAGACGCCGGTTGACGAGAGGTGGCCAATTAGCCCATATGCTCCCACCCCAACGATTATTGAAGCTGCTCGCTCGTTATACGAAAACCACTCCGTGGAAGATATTACTCGCCATGAAGCGGATAATGTCTCTACGGATAGAACGATTCGATACATCTTAGATGTCATTCGGGATAGCGAGAAGAATGGAAAGAAAAGCATTTGTTTCGTTACAGGTGTTCCTGGCGCCGGCAAAACATTGGTTGGTCTAGATGTAGCAATTAAACAAACATATCATGGCGATTCTAACGAGCCGGCAAAAGATGACGGAGCAGTATATTTATCTGGAAATGGTCCGCTTGTGGCAGTTTTAAATGAGGCTTTAGCACAGGATAATTTCAGGAAAGCAAAGGCGCGTGGCGAACAGAAGAAGCTTACTGATTCTCGTCGCGAAGTTCGTAAATCTATTCAGATGATTCATCGCTATCGCGATAATATGCTCGCGAAAATTAAAAATCCAGTCGAGAACGGCGTTCTGGAGATAGATCCAAATAAGGCTGTCGAAATGGGCGCATCTGGCTTCGGTGAAGTCGAACATGTCGCTATATTCGATGAGGCGCAGCGCTCGTGGACGCATGAAAGGCT
Source organism: Candidatus Saccharibacteria bacterium UBA4387 (assembly GCA_002391075.1). Taxonomy (GTDB): domain Bacteria; phylum Patescibacteriota; class Saccharimonadia; order Saccharimonadales; family Saccharimonadaceae; genus UBA2834. The sequence continues at coordinate 1,410 of DGRN01000015.1, read as the reverse complement.
CGCCAATTACTTAAAACGCGGCGGAACATACGGCAATAAACTCAAAGTTCCGAATTTTCCGATGTCAGAAGCAGCTTTCTTAATTTGGTCGCTTGACCAACGCAAGGACTGGGCGGTCATTGTTTGTCTAGTTGGCGGTGGTCAAGAAATTAATACTGGCGAAGCAGGTATCTCTGAGTGGATAAAAGCCCTTAATGAGAAGTATCGCCACTGGAATATTTATATCTCCCCGGAGTTGACCGAACCGGAATATGCCGAGGGCAAAGTTAATGAGCTTTTGGCCGATAATCCGAATGTAACGTATTCAAATGATTTGCATCTAAGCGTCTCACTCCGTTCATATCGTTCCGAAAAAGTATCTGCTTTCGTTCACTCTCTGCTCGCTTTTGATGATAATGCTGCGGAGCTGTATGGCGAAATAAAGGATAAATATCCTATCCTATTGACTCGTGACATGGCTAAAGCGCGAAAATGGCTACACGAAAAAGCTAGAGGGACAGAGCGCACTGGCGTACTCGTCACTAAAGAAGCAGCGCGATTCAAGCCGCTAGCAATTCATATTTTGCCGTCCGGCGACGAAAATGCCGTTCATTGGTTCCTAGAGGATAAAACCGATACACGTTCGTCAAACTATCTCGAAGACGCCGCGACGGAGATACAGGTGCAGGGCCTCGAACTAGATTATACTTGCCTACTTTGGGATGCGGATATGCGATACGAGAATGGAAGATGGCATTATTACTCCTTTAACGGTAATACGAAATGGATCGAGCAACTCGGAAGAACTGAGAATAATCGCGAAAAGCAGAAATATATGCTGAATGCGTATCGCGTATTACTTACGCGCGCTCGTGCCGGTATGATTATTTGTGTTCCTGAAGGTAATAAGAATAAATCTCCGAATGGTTTCTGGGAAGATAGTACACGCCTGCCTGAATTCTACGACGGAACATACGAGTACCTAAAGAGTCTCGGAATCCAAGAAATCTAGAATTCTCGCCATTCCGTAGCTTCATTACTCGGTGTCGTAATAGTCATTTGCTTAAACTGGCGCTCGCCTGGGTCTAGGATAAACTCGCCCGATCTATAGTTTTGTTCAGCTATTTCATAGGCTTCTTCTGTGCTGCCGGCTTCGACTTCAAAGTTCTTAGCGACGGTTTCTTCTATCGTGATTGTATATTTCATGATCGGATCTTATGATCATTTTCGGCAAAAGTCCACAACAATTTGCCGTTTCGTGTCAAGAAAAAATCCCACCTCTTTTTTCTGCACAATAACTTTCAAAACCCGATTGTGTCCAAGTGGATGCTACCTATTGACTAAATGATAGAATGTTTTGTTAGAGTCGTTGCCGTAGTGGTTGATATCTTCCGGTTCGGCCCAAAGCGAAAGCTTGTGGACGCGCCACTT
>DGRN01000030.1 GCA_002391075.1 Candidatus Saccharibacteria bacterium UBA4387 | reverse complement strand
GATAGTGGGCGGCGGCAATCTCGATGAATGTATTGGCGCCAATATAGTTTGCGATACCCTTCTTGTCGTAATTACAAACGAGAATGGCGTCCGACTGCTTAATTTTGTCGATATGCTTGCGGACGGCATCGGTTTCGGCCTTAGTTTTGACAGGATCGAAATCGGCCTGCTCGATGGCGTGATTCATAACACTATTCGGCAACAATAGCTCGTGGCCAAGTTTTTCAAGTTCGTCAGCAAGCGCAAGGACTTCATTGGTAAAAGTCAGGCTACAGCAGATACAAATTTTCATCATTTCTCCTTTATTTCATTGTAACAGGCGTTCGCGATTCTTATGTTAGAATCTATATAGTATGTTTTTGAAGTTTTTATTGGTTTTTCTAGTTTCGATGGTGCCGCTGATTGAGTTGCGCGGCGCAGTGCCGATGGCGGTAGCTATGGGCTTGCCGGAAATACCGTCGCTTTTGGTGGCGATTCTAGGAAACATGATTCCCGTGCCGTTTATCTTTTTGTTCGCACGAAAGTTCTTGACTTGGGGCAAAGATAAGAAAATAATTGGAAAATTCTGCTCGTGGTGCCTGAAAAAGGGCGAAAAAGGCGGCAAAAAATTACAAAAGAAGGCCGGGCGAAGTCTGTATGTCGCCCTGTTGCTTTTCATCGGGATTCCGGTGCCCGGAACTGGGGCGTGGACGGGAACCTTGGCGGCCAGTATTTTGAATTTAGACTTTAAGAAGACGACGATTGCGGCGCTCGGCGGCGTGCTGTTGGCGGGGTGCATTATGCTGGCCGGATCGTTGGGTATTGCCAGCTTTTTCTCTTGATTTTTCCGCGGAAGATTATATACTAAAGACAACTACGCCTCAGAGGTGAGAGTTGAACATTTTGAGGATATCGAGTTTAAGGGGGTTGTTTTTTATGAACAGACAGATGATGGCTGAAATCTACGAGATAACGATGGCGGAATACAACAAAGTTCTGCTTGGGCGGACGCGTTTTATGGAGTCCTGGGAATATTCCGTGAAGAAAAAGACTCGGTCCGTCGTGGTGCGACTGTCGAAGGATGGAGTTAAGCGCGAGGCGAAAAAGCCCGGCGGAGCCGTCCTCGACAAGTGTAAGGCTCGCGACAAGGACATGAGTCTGTGCCTGGCGGAAATCCTGAGCTACGACGCCGAACGCAATACAGCAAAGATGCGTCTGATTAGCCGCGACAGCGAGATTAATAATCTGATCGTTGTCGGCGCACCGCTCTGCTCGCAAGCATTCTTTCAGCGTTTCTGGAACAAGCATCTTCGCAAATACGGAGATATGGAAACTGCACTGATGTCCTAAAAAAATATATCCGGCTTTCGGGCCGGATATTTTTTGTACTTTATGCGAAATGTGTGTGCTTGGCGCGCCATTTTTTGAGGGAAATTGCAACCCAAAAACCATAGATGCCGAAAGTCACAATGCAAAGTAATAGCCATTTTATCCAGAGGCCGAAGAGTTGTGTGGCTTTGCCGTCAAATGCGAGACGTCGGCCGTTAACGACGGTATGTTTGGTCTCCCAGTCGTAAATCATACAGAAAGCCCACGGCAAGCAGATGCCGAGCGTAAAGGTAGTAATGAGGCTGCCGAGAATGCGCCAGCCGATAAGCTGAAGCAGGCCGCCGTCGAAATATGAATCGTTTTCTGCGTTTGCCATGTTTACTCCGTGCTAATTATTTTGCCGTGATCGAGATGCAAGATGCGCTGGTTGCGGCTGCCGCGAAAGTTAAGAGTGAGGTCGCGCTGTTGCATAATGAAGGGGCCGTCGATGAGCGCGTCGAGCTCGCAGATAAAGTCCCAGACGGGGCCTTCTTGCGGGAGCTGCTCGAAAATGAGACCAGTGAAAGACCAGACATTCCAGCCGAGTTCTTGCTTGCAGAATTTGGCAATTTCGAGGCAGGCTTTGGCCTGAAGGAGCGGTTCGCCGCCACAGAACGTGATGCCGGTCTGTCCTTTCAGCTTTGCGAGTTCTTCTTTGACTTTTTCGATTTTGACCATGGCGCCAAAATTTGATTCTTCGGCCCAGGTTTCAGGATTCTGGCAGCCGGGACAATGTTGGCGGCAGCCCTGCGTCCACAAGACGGCGCGAAGGCCCGGGCCGTTTACAATAGAATCATGCTCGAGGTCGCCCGAAAGATGAATGTAGCCATCCGGGACATTGCTTTGCGGGGTGCATAGTTTATTGGTTTGAGTTGTTCGCATAGTATTATTTTAGACGAATATGCCGCAAGGCGCGAGTGGGCTTGCGGCATTCGAATTCCTTAAAGTTTACTCTTTACCGACAGCGGCTTTCTGGGCAGCCTTTTTGGCTTCGCGTTTGACCTTCGTATCGACGTCGTATTGGCCGACACTGACGTTATGCTTGACGCGAGCAGCCTCTTCGGCCTTCTTACCATCGTTCCAGCGCTCAAGCGAGCCGACTAGGTAGCCCGTGATGCGGCGGAGACGTTCAAAGCCTACCTCACCGTCGCTTTCGTGGCGGCCACAGCTCGGGCAGACGTCGCCCTTGATGATACCCGCAAAACCGCAGACAGGGTCACGATCGACTGGGTGATTGACGGAACCGTAACCGATGCCAGCCTCTTTCATGTGGCGAATGACAGCCTCGAATGCTTCGATGTTGTCGCTCGGGTCGCCATCCATCTCGATGTAAGCGATGTGACCAGCATTACAGAGCGCGTGGTATGGAGCCTCGATGTCGATTTTCTCGAAAGCGGAAATCGGATAGTAAACTGGGACGTGGCAGGAGTTAGTGTAGAAATCGCGATCAGTGACGCCTTTGATAGTGCCGTATTCTTTGCGATCCATGCGCGTAAAGCGGCCAGAAAGACCCTCGGCTGGCGTCGCAAGAAGCGAGTAGTTGAGGTGGCGTTTTTTGGTTTGCTCGTCGCAGAATTCGCGCATGTGGCCAATAATGTCGAGGCCGAGTTCCTGAGATTCTGCACTTTCACCGTGGTGCTTGCCGGTCATAGCAACGAGAGTTTCGGCAAGGCCAATGAAGCCAATGCTGAGCGTGCCGTGCTTGATGACGTCGCGCAAAGTATCGTTCGGGCCGAGTTTTTCGCTGCCAACCCAGTTGCCCTGGCCCATGAGGAATGGGAAGTTTTTGACTTTTTGCTTGGCCTGGAATTCAAAGCGATCGTAGAGCTGGTTAGCGACGAGGTTAAGTTTTTCGTCGAGCTCTTGATAGAAGCCGTTCCAATCCGGCTCTTTGCGCTCGCCAAGGCAGATGCCGTGCTTGATACCGATGCGGACGAGGTTAATGGTCGTAAACGAACAGTTGCCGCGACCGTAAACTTTGCCGTCGGTCTCTGGGAAGCAGGAGCCGAAGACGCGCGTGCGGCAGCCCATGGTGGCGATTTCGGTCTCTGGATGGCCTTCTTTGTAGTACTGAAGGTTGAATGGCGCATCAATGAAGGTGAAGTTCGGGAAGAGACGCTTGGCGCTGACCTCCATGCTGCGCTTGAAGAGGTCGTAGTTCGGGTCGGTGGGGTTATAGTTGATACCCTCCTTGACCTTGAAGATGGAAATCGGGAAGATTGGAGTTTCGCCGTGGCCGAGGCCTTTCATGGTTGCCTCGAGCAACATTTTGCTGACTAGACGGCCAGATTCGCTAGTGTCGGTGCCGAAGTTGATGCTAGTGAACGGGACTTGAGCGCCGGCGCGGCTGTGCATAGTATTGAGGTTGTGAATGAAACCTTCCATGGCTTGGAATGTTTGGTGCTCAGTGTCTTCTTTGGCGGCTTTGATGACTTGCTCTGGGAGTTTGAGCTTTTTGATGGCTTTTTCGTCGCCGTATGCGATATCTTCAGGAAGTTCAATGTTGGTTTTCTTGCCAGTAAATTGCTCATATTTTTCGAGGTTGGCGAGGAGGTTTTTGCGATAGCTCTTGTCTACGCTTGGCGCCATGGCATAATCGAAATTCGGAATGGACTGGCCGCCATGCTGCTCGTTCTGGTTGGCCTGCAAGATGATTGCGGCGAGGGCGGCGGCAGTGCCGATGGATTTTGGCGTGCGCAAGAAGCCGTGGCCGGTATTGAAGCCGTTTTTGAAAAGTTTGAGTGGATCGGTCTGGCAGCAAGTGAGCGTGCCGGTAGCAAGGAAGTCAAGGTCGTGAATGTGGATGTCGCCGTGATCATGAGCGTAGGAATATTCTGGCTTCATGAGGCAAACTTTGGCGTACTCCTTGGAACCTTCGGCGCCGAATTGGAGCATTTTGCCCATGGCGGAGTTGCCGTCGACGTTGGCATTGCCGCGTTTTACGTCGGAATCTTCTTCGGCATCGGCCTGAGAGATAGTGTTATAGGTCTGCATGAGCTTGGTCTTGGCGGCGCGAACGCGGTTGCGCTCGGCGCGATACTCGATGTATTCCTTCGCAGTACGCTTGAAGGCGGACTCCATCAAGACGCGTTCGACGATGTCCTGGATTTGCTCGACGGTCGGGATGCGAGTCTTGATTTCTTGCTCGGCAACGCGGCAGACCTTTTCGCAAATCAACTTGGCGCGATCGTAGCCGAATTCGCCAGTCTTGGAGCCGGCTTTGGCGATGGCATCAGTGATTTTCTCTGGGTTAAAACGCACGACCTTTCCGTCGCGCTTGTGGATCGATTTGAACATATTACCTCCGTATGTTCTGTATATTTACTTCCTATTTTTCTAATACCTACACCCTACATATGGTGTCTGTTGTTATTATGGTAACGCTATATATAGCGTTTTTGCAATACGTTTTGTAAAAAATACAACGCTTCTAGATAGACATTTTTTGGTGCTATCTTGTGCGCATAATATGCACCTCATGATATAATGGAGACATGGGAAAAGAGCCAGCAGATTACATGATAAAAATTGGCGAGTTGGTGACGCGCGCGCGGATTCGCCGTAATATGACGCAAGCGGAATTGGCGGAAGCGATTGACACGAGCCAGTCTGCAATTAATCGAATCGAGCGAGGGAAGCAAAACGTTTCTCTAGATACGATTAGTCGGATTAGCGCCGCTCTGGAGACGCCGATTTTGAATATCGCTAGCGACACGGCGCCGCAGGGATACGTAATTAACGGCGGTCGGAAGTTGCACGGAAAGGTAACAATCAATACGTCGAAGAATGCTGCCGTTGCTCTGCTTTGCGCGAGTCTGCTGAACAGGGGTAAGACGCGCCTTATTCATCTGGCGCATATCGAGGAAGTGAACCGCATTATAGAGGTGCTGAATTCAATCGGCGTCAAGACACACTGGGTTAATAAGGGGCGCGACCTGGAAATTGTGCCGCCGAAGAAGTTGGATTTGCTGAATCTGGATATTGAGGCGGCGCGGCGCACGCGTTCGATTGTTATGTTTATGGGGCCGCTCTTGCATCGCTATAAAATGTTCACTTTGCCATATGCGGGCGGCTGCTCGTTGGGTTCGCGAACCGTAGAGCCGCACTTGCGAGCACTTGAGCATTATGGCTTGCGAGTTGACGCAACGAGAAATCCTGGTTTTTATGAAGCTGAGGTGCGTTACAAAGAGACCGGCGATAAGAAAATCGTCTTGATTGAACGCGGAGATACCGTGACTGAGAATGCCCTGATGGCGGCGGCGCTTTATCCTGGGAAGACGCAAATTGTTGGCGCGAGTCCGAACTATATGGTGCAGGATCTCTGTTTCTATCTGGAAAAGTTGGGCGTCAAAATCGAAGGCGTCGGCACCACAAATTTGACGGTTTACGGCTTGGAAGATATCAACTGCGAGGTCGACTATGCGCCAAGCGAAGACCCGATTGAGTCGATGAGTTTTCTGGCGGCTGGAATTGCCACACATTCGGAAATTGAAATTTTGCGCGTGCCGATTGAGTTTTTGGAAATCGAGCTTGAGGTTTTGCGCAGCATGGGCCAAGACATGGAAGTCAGTCCGGAATATTTCGCAGAGAACGGACGGACGCGCTTGGTCGACATTCGGCTATTCGAGTCGGATTTGAAGGCGCCAATTGATAAGATTCATCCAATGCCTTTCCCTGGCCTGAATATCGATAGTCTGCCGTTCTTTTCGCTAATTGCGGCGACTGCAGAGGGGCGGACGCTGATTCATGACTGGGTGTTCGAGAATCGCGCGATTTACAGTACAGAATTGAATAAGCTAAACGGTAAGGTCGAGTTGCTAGATGCGCATCGGATTTTTGTGAACGGGCCGACGAATTGGCGACCGGCGGACATGATGGCGCCACCAGCGCTGCGCCCTTCAGTCGTGGTGATGCTCGCGATGCTTGCGGCGCCTGGTAAATCGATTCTGCGCAACACTTATTCGATTGCGCGCGGATACGAGAATTTCGCGAAGCGCTTGGTCGCGATGGGTGCGGATATTCGCCCGTTGACCGACATTTAGCGGCTGTTGTCAAATTTACAACATAGTACCCTGCTCTTATCTGTTAGGGTACTATATTTTTGCTAGATATAATGGTATAATATTGATATGTCTATTACAAAGGAAGATGTCCTGCACTTGGCGAAACTTTCGCGCATTTCCGTTAAGGAGAGCGAAATCGAGCCACTAATGAAGGACCTAGATAGCATCGTGAACTATTTTTCACAGCTGAACGAACTTGATACGGATGGGGTCGAGCCAACATACCAGTGTTTTGAAATGCAAAATGTTTGGCGCGAAGATGAGATTTCGGAATTTGAGGCGAATCGTGATGATTTGCTCGCGTTGACTGTCGAGAGCGAAGATAATCAAATCAAGGTGCCAAAAGTACTATGAAAATTGCAGACAAAACAACAAAAGCCGTGGATTTGGTGCGCGATGCACTAGAGAAGGCGAAGAAATTTGAAGAATATCATTGTTTTATTTCGATGAATGAGGCGCGAGCCTTGGAGCGGGCGCGCGAAATTGACGCCAAAATCGAAAAAGGTGAAAAGGTGGGGCGCCTGGCGGGCGTGCCTTTTGCGCTTAAGGATAATTATTTGAGCCGCGACGGTTTTACGACGGCGGCCGCACGCATGCTGGAGGAGTTTGCATCGCCAATTACGGCGACAGCCGTGCAACGCCTAGAGGCGGAAGGCGCAATCATGATTGGGCGCGCCAACTTGGATGCTTACGCGCATGGCGGCAGCACCGAGAACTCATATTTTGGGCCGACGCACAACTCCGCTGATATGGAACGCGTGGCGGGCGGTTCTTCTGGCGGCTCTGCGGTGGCGGTCGCATTGGGCATTGTGCCGTTTGCGCTCGGTTCTGATACTGGCGGTTCGATTCGTCAGCCGGCGAGCTTTAATGGCGTTTATGGCGTGAAGCCAACTTACGGCGCGGTGAGCCGCTATGGCGTTGTGGCGATGGCGTCCTCGACTGATACGATGGGCTGTTTTGCGACGTCCGCCGATGATGCCGATTTGGTCATGAAAATTATGGCCGGAAAAGACGAAAAAGATTCGACGACCTTGGACGATTTCTGGACGAAAGATTTGGCCGAAGCTGCGCCAAGCAAGAAGAAGATTGGCTTGATTAGCGACTTTATGGGTGACGGCGTGGATGAAGAGGTCAAGAAAGCAGTCAAAGATTACGCGAAGAAGTTAGAAAAGGCCGGTTTCGCAGTCGAAGAAGTTAAGTTGCCGATTGCGAAATATGCACTGGCGATTTATTACATCGTGCAGCCGGCGGAAGTAGCCTCGAACTTGAGCCGCTACGACGGAATTCGCTACGGTCACAGAGCGAAGGATTTTGACGATTTGACTGGACTTTATAGTAATACGCGCGACGAAGGCTTTATGACAGAGAACAAGCGCCGCATTATGATTGGCAACTTTGTGCTGAGCTCGGGCTTTTACGATGCTTACTATCTGAAGGCGCAGAAAGCGCGTACTTTGCTGATTAACGGATACAATGATTTGCTCGAAAAATACGATGCGCTGCTCTGCCCAGTGGCGCCGAATCCGGCGTTCAAGCTTGGCGAGAATACGAGCGATCCGCTGAAGATGTATCTTGAGGACGTAATGACGGTGCCGGCAAATTTGACTGGCATGCCTGCGATTTCAGTGCCGGCCGGAAAAACTAAGGGCGGCCTGCCGGTTGGCGCGCAGCTAATCGGACAGCGTCGTAGCGACCAGATGCTACTGAACATCGCTAAAACCGTGGAGGATGTCGCGTAATGGATAAGTCCTTGCCGATTTTTGCTTTCGCGATTATTTTGGTTGGCGTTTTGGTTCTGCTGGCAATTAAATTTACCAGCAAGCATAAGTTCCGCCTGGATCGCGAAGCATATCAGATTGCATTTTTGAACATCGAGAATTCACTCAAAAAGGATAATGAGGCGAGCTATTCGCTATCGATTATTAAAGGCGACAAGCTGCTGGATAAGGCAATGTGCGAGCTTGGCATTTCGGGGCGTACGATGGGCGACCGCCTAAAGAAAGTCGGAAAAGATCGTTTTTCGCAGCTGAACGCCGTCTGGCATGCGCATAAATTACGCAATCAGATTGCGCACGAGGCAGATTTTGCGCCGACTTATGCACAGGCTCAGCACGCCTTGACGACATACAAGCAGGCACTTAAAGATTTAGGAGCAATTTAATGAGCGAGTATAAAGCAACGATAGGTATCGAATGTCACGTCCAGCTGAACACGAAGACGAAATTGTTTAGCGCCGTCGACAACGATGCTGTAGATAAAGAACCGAATTCGTGCGTCAGCCCAATTGATTATGCGCTGCCAGGAATGTTGCCGGTTTTGAATAAGGCCGCGATTGAGAAGTGCGTGCGCGCCGGTTTGGCAATGAACTGCGCCATCAATCTGACAAGTCGCTTCGATCGCAAGCATTACTATTATCCAGATTTGCCGAAGGGTTATCAGATTACGCAGATGTATCAGCCAATTGTTGGCGCGGGCGTAATCCATCTGCCGGACGGTAGCGAAGTTAAAATTCATCATGCGCACCTAGAAGAAGACGCGGCGAAATCGACGCATTTTGGCGATTATTCGCTAGTTGATTTGAATCGCGCCGGCACGCCACTTTTGGAAATTGTGACAGATTTGCCAGGCATGAGCTCGGCGGCGCAAGCACGTTTGTATTGCGAGGAGTTGCATCGCTTGATGATGTATGCAAACGCGACAAATGGCGATTTGTATCAAGGAAATATGCGCTTTGACGTAAATGTTTCTGTTTCGAAGACTGACGAACTCGGTACGCGCACGGAGACTAAGAACTTGAACTCGTTCCGCAGCGTCGAACGAGCAATTGAGTACGAAATTAAGCGCCAGATTTCTGTTTTGGAAAAGGGCGGCACGATTAAGCAGCAGACTTTGGGTTGGAACGACGCGACCGGCAAGACTTCGCCGCAGCGCGGTAAGGAAGAGGCACAGGATTATCGCTACATGCCGGATCCAGATTTGCCGCCAGTCGTACTGACGCAAGAGTACGTCGACAAGATTGCCGCTTCGATGGGCGCAATGCCACAAGATTATCGCTCGAAGTTTGGCGTTTTGAATCTGGACGATAGTGCGCGAGAGGCGATTATTAATCATCCGATTTTGGCCGAGAGATTGTCGGAAGTTTGCGACAAAGATGTGAAGTTGGCACCGCGCGTAGCGAACTGGTTTGCGAGCGTCCTGTTGGCAGAAGAAAATGCCGACAAGGACTTTAAGTTGGCGACGAGCGCAGAATTGGCCGAGTTGTCGGAGATGGTTGAGAAGAAGGAACTTTCGTCAACGGCCGGCAAGGAGGTCTTCTTGGCGCTCTACTCTGCTAAAAATACCTCAAAGACGCCGCATGCTTTGGCGAAAGAGATGAATTTGTTGCAGGAAAACGACGAGGGTGCGCTAGAGGCTATCATTGATGAGGTTTTGACGGCGCCGGAATGCGCGAAAGCCGCCGAAGATGTTCGCAACGGCGAAATGAAGGCGATCGGCTTTTTGGTTGGCCAGGTAATGAAGAAATCGAAAGGAAAAGCAAATCCCGCTACAGTTAATGAGTTAATTAAGAAAAAATTGTCGTAAAATAAGAAAAAGGAGATTTATATTATGGCCTACAAAATGCCAACCAAAGCAGTAATCACAGACGCCGGCTTTGCAAGCCGCTTCCTACCAATCACCAAAACAATTCCAAAAGCGATGTTGCCGCTTGGCCCGAAGCCGATTATGCAATATGTCGTCGAGGAATGTGTTGCCGGCGGAATTAAGGAAATTATCATAGTTGCAACGCATGAAGGTAAGCCGATTTACGAGGATTACTTCAATAATCCATGCGAAAAAATCTACAAGCAGCTCGCTTCGCAGAATAAGCTTGATCGCTTCGAGAGCGTGCGCCAAGTGCTCGACATTGCCGACATTACGGTTATCGAGCAGGATCCAGAGCTTCCTTACGGAAACGGTTCGCCAATTGCCAGCGCAAAACCATATTTGAAAGACGACGAAGCTTTCTTGGCACTTTATAGCGACGATTTGATTTTCGGCGAAGGCGACGTGAAGACTTTGATTGATACTTATGCAGCAAATCCAGATGCAAAAGCTATCATCACTGCGCAGGAAATGCCAAAAGAGGTTTGGAAGAAGTATGGCATGATTGCACTCAAGGACGAAGAAAAGCATACTTTGAGCCACATCGTCGAGAAGCCAGCTAAGCCGGAAGATTCTCCATCGAACTTGACTTCCTATGGCCGCTATCTATTGACGCCAGAGGTCTTTGCTCACCTTGAGCCGGCCAATACTGGCCTCGATAATGAGCTTTGGACGGTCGACGCCATCACAAAGTTGGCGAAATCTGGCGACGTCATCGTGACTAAGAGCAAGGGCAAGTGGCTCACGACCGGCGATCCAGCAAACTTCTACGCCGCATATCAAGAATTCATGAAATTGCAAAAGGATTAATAAAGTATGGAAACGCCTGCTTGGATTTTAGTATTTATTCTATCAATAACTCTGTTCATTTTCTTGATCGTGGGGATTGTGTTGCTAGTCGCTCTGATTCGCGTCACAAAAGAAGCGAAAAAGATTATGATTCAGGGACAGAATATTGCCGAAACAGCTGGCGATATTGCCGAGAACGTCCGCGATTTTACGACCGTGGGTGGTCTCGTGCGGTATTTTGTCGATAATTACATGGACAGCAAAGAGCGCCGCGCCAGCCGCAAGAAAGCGAGTAGCGCAAAGCGTAAAGTCGAATCCGAAACTAAGGAAGATAAGGAGTAAATATGGCAAAAGAGAACGAGAAATCAAAGTGCGAATGCGATGGCAAGTGTACTTGTGGCGAGAAAAAAGGCGGTTTCTTCTTGGGTGCCGCGCTTGGAGCCGTAGCTGGCGCAATTGCTGGCATCGTAATGGCGCCAAAGTCCGGCAAAGAAACTCGCGATGATATTGCCAAGGTTGGCAAGAAAGGCGTTAAGAAAGCTAAGGAGCTAGGCGAGGAAGCCGGCAAGAAAGCTAAAGAATTCGGCGCCGACGCTAGCGAAAAAGCCAAAAAGGCTGGCGACAAAGTAAAAGAATCTAGCGAAAAACTTTTCAAGAAAGAAAAGAAAGAAATCGCAGAAAAAATCGACGACGAAGTTGATGAATAAAAAATTCCGCCCTGCTTCTGGGGCGGTTTTTTGATGGGCTATTTCTTTTTCTTGCCCTGCTGTTCGGTAATATTACGGAAGAGATAGGAGGTAAACCTTTGGACGATTGGGCGAATTTCTTCGACGCGCAAGATGTAGCAAAGAATAACGTATACTAGCAAGCTGCCGCCGGCAATTACGCAGAACTTTGGAAAAGTGGCGAAGAAGGAATTATCGGTCGCAAGGAGCGGCAAAAGTTTCGTTAGGATCCAGCTAACAATGCCAGCCACGCCAGAGGCAAAGCTGACTCTGATGATAGAGGACCAGAATTTGCGATCGAATAGCTGACCGTCCATGTCACGATGCTGCGCGATTAGAAGCATGCCGACCTCGGAGAGCGTACTAATGCTGGTGGCGTAAGCCAGGCCTTCTGGGCCGAAACCGGCCGCGCTCAGCCCGAAGGCGCAGATAAGCTGGACGGCGAAAGCGATAATTGAGATAATTAGCGGCGTTTTCGTGTTTTGCTTCGCATAGAAGCCGCGCGATGCAATATGAAAGACCGACTGACACATAATTGCAACGATGAAGGCGCCGAGCACGCTGGCGATTTTTGGATTACCGCCGTTTTTAATGAAGTTGACGACGTAACCGCGTGAGAAGAAGGTGATGATGGAGATCGGCATCGAGATACAGATGATGGTGCGGAGCGCCGAGCAAAAAGTTTCGCGGAAGGCTTTTTCGTCTTTGCGGCCGATTTCTTCGCTCATTTTGGGGAAGAATGCGTTTGCGATAGCGACGCCGACGAGGTTCACCGGCATAGAATGAAGCGAGTTGGCCTGTTGGAAGGCGCGGATTGACTGCTCGCCCATGCGGCTGGCAAGGTTGGTATTGATAATGCTCATGATATAGTCGATACTCTGGTCAGCAGAACGAGATGGCAACATGCGTAGGACTTGACGGAAGCCTTTATTTTTCCAGTTTATCTTGAATTCATAGTCGAAACCGAGACCGATAAGGCCGACGATACTAGTGAAAAGCTGCAAAAGCGCACCCAATACCACGCCGAGCGCAACACCCATAATGCCGCCCTCGAAGAGTTGGAAGCCGAAAATATTAATACCGTTCGTAAAGCAGCGAATACCGATAATAATGCCGATATTATAGAGCGCCGGCGCGGCGGCGTAGAATATGAAGCGGCCGACAGCCTGTTGCATGGAGGCTGTCACGGTGGAAATCGAGAATAGTAGCGGGTTGATGGCGATTACACGCATCATATTGATTGCGAGAGACATGGCGGACTCGTTGAGGCCTGGCGCCACGACATAGCGCACTAGCGGATCGGCGAAAATCATGATAAAAATCGACGCGACAAAACTAGCAAGGGCGAGAAAATTAAGCGTGCTTGCGCTGAGCTGCCAAGCGGATTTTTTATCGCCACTGACAAGATGCTGGTTGAAAACTGGCACAAAAGTAACCGCCAGCGCTCCCGACGTAATGATGAAGAATAGAAAATCTGGCACCGTAAAGGCGGCCGTATAGGCGTCGAGGCCGGCCGGGTAGGTGTCGAGATACATCGTATTGAGCCAGCGATCGCGGAAGATGCCGAGCAAGGCCGAAATAAGAGTCGAACTCGCCAGCACTATCGCCGCCATCTTGACGGAGAGTTTAGAGTTTACTAATGAAATTGCTGAGCGAATTCGATTCTTTCTTGTTGCCATTTTGATTCTTCTTTATTTTTATTCGTGTAATTTTGCTGCGTCAGGCAGAGTTGTGCCCTTGAGAATATTTGTAACCTCTTCGGCTTCCAAAGTCTCTTTTTCGACGAGAGCTTCGGCTAGCTTGTCGAGGAACTTTCTGTTGGCCTTTAGAACAGCCTCCGCACGTGCGTCTGCCTCTTTGTTGAGTTTTTCAATTTCAGCGTCGATGAGCTCGGAGGTTTTTTCGGAGTAGATTTTTGCACGGTCGCCGAAAAAGTTTACTTCGTCGGAATTGAAAACTTGGTCGCGCAAAGTATCGCCCATACCCTCCTCTGTCACCATCTCGCGAGAAAGCTGCGCGACGTGTTGCAGGTCGGAGCTGGCGCCAGTAGTAATGCCGTCTTCGCCAAAGATTAGACGTTCGGCGACGCGGCCACCCATAGCGCGCGCCAAAACATCCTTCAGCTCATAGACGTTTTTATAGCTGCGATCTTCTGGCGGCAAGAACCAGGTGACACCGCCGGTACGACCGCGCGGAATGATTGTGACTTTATGAACTGGGTCCGAATCTGGCAAAACGTGCCCAACGATAGCATGGCCAGCCTCGTGGTAAGCGGTTAGCTTGCGCTCGTGATCGTTCATTACCTTGGATTTGCGTTCCGGGCCAATGGCGATGCGTTCGAAGGCCTCGGTGAGGTCGGCGTTCGTAATGGCCTTACGATTGTTGCGCGCGGCAGCAATCGCGGCCTCATTTGCCATGTTGGCCAGATCGGCGCCACTACTACCGGCCGTCTTGGCAGCGAGAGCGTCCAAATCTACGTCGTCTTCGACTGGCTTATTCTTGAAATGCACTTTCAGAATATCAACGCGATCTTTGCGCTCCGGCAAAGTTACATTGACATGGCGATCGAAACGGCCCGGACGCAAGAGAGCCTTGTCTAGCATATCGATACGGTTAGTGGCAGCCATGACGATGACGCCAGTTTCATTCTCGAAACCATCCATTTCTACGAGGATTTGGTTTAGGGTTTGCTCGTCTTCTCGACCAGCGCCACCACGAGCGTCGCGCTTATGGGCTACGGCGTCGATTTCGTCGATGAAGATAATGCTCGGAGCGTTCTTCTTGGCTTTGCTGAACAAGTCACGAACGCGAGATGCGCCGACGCCGACGAACATTTCCGCAAATTCCGAACCGGAAATCGAGAAGAATGGCACTCCAGCTTCGCCTGCAACAGCACGCGCCATTAGGGTCTTGCCTGTACCTGGGTCACCAGCTAGCAAAACACCACGCGGAATCTTTGCGCCTAGCTTTTCGTATTTCTTTGGATTCTTTAGGAAGTCGACGATTTCGGTCAAATCTTGCTTTGCAGCTTCATTGCCGGCCACATCTTCGAAGAGAACTTTCTTTTTCTCATTGCCATACAGGCGCGCCTTAGACTTGCCGAAGCCCATAGACTGATTGTTCATGCTCTGCGCCTGGCGCATCATATAGATAAGGAAGCCGACTATCAAGACGGTAGGCAACACAATGAGAGCGGCATCGAAAATTGTGCCCCAGATATCTGTAACTTCTTCAACTTTGATAGATACTTTGCCCTGCTCGATTACCTCCGCAAAACCCTGCTCCTGCAAGCTACTGCCAGCCTCTTTGCGAGAGACAATAGGCTTTAATCCGGAATCATCGCGTGGCTTGACGTGAAGTTCCGAGCCGCGAACAGTGATGCTCTCTAGCTTGCCGTCTTTCGCGAGCGCCAATACCTCGGTTAGGCTCTTTTCTTCCTCTAAAACATTCCCGGCAAACGGGTTTCCGAATAGCGCAAAAATGAACAGCAATGCAACACACCAAAAAATGGCCAATCGCAAGAAATTTCCAACTTTGTTCGGCTTCTGCGGCTTTTTCTTCGCAGTCTTCTTATACTCCGGCATTCTAACTCCTAAATAAACTTCTGTATCTTTACTAGTATAGCACTTGGGAGATATTTTTTAACATCTTGACAAAGTTGCTCGTAGCCGATTTTTTGACTAGAATTTAGATATGAGAATTACGAAATTTGAACACTCCGGCTTCCTGATTCAGAACGGAGTTTTTGGGCTTTTGATTGACCCGGTTGAATATGAGCGAGCTTTGCCGAATTTTGCAAATATTGAGGCGATCGTTTTGACGCACAAGCATAGCGATCATTTTCAGCCAAAGGTGTTGGAAAAGATTCTCGCGCAGAATCCTAGTGCGAAGGTTTTCACTACCAACGACACCGCGCCAGAAATCGCCGGCAGCATAGCCGTTAGGGCCGATGATTCTGTAAGGACGGAGCATTTTGGTCTGGAATTTTTCGGGCAGTCGCACGCAGAGATTGTGCCCGGCGTAATTCCCTGCGAAAATGTTGGCGTAGTTGTCGACGGCATCTTTGCGCACCCTGGTGACTCGTTTGATCTGCCAAAGCATGAAGTAACGGTGATTGCAGTGGCGAGCGATGGTCCTTGGCTAAAAACCTACGAAGCGATGGAATATATCTCGAAGGCGAAGGCGAAATGTTTTGTGCCCTGCCATGATGCTTTTTCGTCAGAACTGGGGCGCGGCATTAATAATAACTGGCTGGGGCGCGCATGTACTGAGGCTGGCGTAGAGCTTAAAGTTTTAGCGCCGGAAGAATCGTTGGAGATATAAAAAAGAGCCCCGACATAAGTCGGGGCAGACTAAAGTGCTAGAGAGTTATTTTGCTGCTGTCGCCATGGCGGCCACGTCTGATGCAGAGATTGCGCCGATGTCGCGCAGGCGGACGAGCTGACACTCGAATTCGTACTGCTCGGATGCCAGCACGGCGATTTGACGCCCGATATGGGTGGCAAGTTCCGCATCGACGTCTTTTTTGTACTTAATGACATGCTCGACGGACCACAATGAATCCTGAAAGATCGTGCGAATTTGTATCTCGGCAGGCACCTGGATGGTTGTCTCGCCGGAGTACAGAGTCAGCAATACCTTGAGGTGCAAGCTGCGATAGCCGTTTTCTTTCGGATTGTTGATATAGTCGAGCTCCTCCACCAGCACGATGCCCGGCTGACGCAGAATTGCGTCGCGGATCTTGTGGACGTCATCCAGGAACAGGGTTACTATTCTGATTCCTATCAAGTCATAAAAACGCGTTTTGATGACGTCCATGGATTTTTTTACATGCTTGCGCTCGCATTTCTCCATGGCGGACTCGTACTTCTTTGACCGACTCGAAATTACGTGGTACGGATTGTATCCGCGCTCTTTGTCGAGCTCAGCCAGTGCCTGCAGATTGCAGACAATAGTCTCAAGCGTGTTTAAGCAGCACTTAGCAAAAGTCATGTACTGCTCATATTCTTCTCTCAGTGTCAATATATCTACCCCCCGATAGTTTTGATACAACTGGCGCGAGACGCGCCAATCTTTCTAATTATAGCATACTTTAGTAATAATGTCAATCCAGCGATGAGCACGCTGCGGTTCAATGGGCCGTGCTTGACTTTTTTCGTATTTTGTGCTATAATAAGAATGTTGGACCGCTTGAGAGTCCTCGCACCTGTTAGGAGGTTTTAATATGAAAAGACAAGACTGGATGACAGACGCCGTGTATGCTTGGGATTTACTGGAGGAGCAGTCGCGACTCCGTACTCTGAAACGGAAGCAGCTCAGCGGAAATCGTGCCTTGATTCTGGTTAAAGCCCAGGATCCGCTGACGATTCCGGACGGCAAACCCGGCCCGGAGTACACCGAACGCCTGGAGGAGGCGCTTGCCATTAAGGCTAGCCTCGAGGCTAAGGGTATGAAGCCGCGATTCCTCTGCGTTGGCGGAGTTCATGACGAAAGCGGCGTTTCTCTGGCAGAGGCTGGACGCGCTTGGCTGCTCGCCCACGGCGTCGATGATTTCGACATCGAGACCCAGGAAGTTATCTTCTCCGGAAACGACGAAGACCGCATCGCGGCAATCCGCTTCGACGAGCTCGGCGACAGATATCGCGAACTGCATGTAGTGCTCTCAGCTGGGCAGTTCGAACGCTGCCGCATGTATTTCATCTATGCCGGCTGGCAGCCTACGATGCATCCGATTACCTTCGTCGACGACGACCCGCGGCATCACACGACACGCGAGCTCTGGGGCCCCTGGGCAATTCCTGCCTTTGCGGAAGGCCCTGCGCGTATCGAGGCTGAGACAGAAAAAATCCGCCAGAAGCATCTGGCGGCCGCAAATAACTCCTAATTTATTTTCGGGCGACTCAATGAGCCGCCCATTTTTCTTGCACAAAAAATAGCCCGCATGGGCGTTTTTCGAACTTGGTCGGGGTTAGCAGGCTCGAACTGCTGACCTCGCGCTCCCAAAGCGCGCGCGCTACCAACTGCGCCAAACCCCGATAGGCTCGTGCATGTATTATACCATAACTGTGCTAAAATTGGAATATGAAAGATTTTCTTATGCGCCACAAACGTGCGATTTGCATGCTAGCGCCAGCTTGCCTTGGCTTACTCTACATGATTTTATGCTTTGTGAATATGCGCCAGTCTATCTGGTTCGACGAGTCGTTCAGCGTTTATATAACGAGGTTTGATTTTGCTAAAATGTGGAGCCTGACGGCCGAAGATGTGCATCCGCCGCTGTTCTATATCATTTTGAAAATTTGGGCGCATTTTTTCGGTCGGACAGATTTCGCCCTGCGCAGTTTGGCGACGATTTTTGGCGCCGTCGCTATTCTCTTTGTCTTCCTGCTAGTGAAATATAAGTACGGAAAAAGAGCCGCAGTTTTGAGCAGTTTTCTGCTGAGTATTTCGCCAATTTTCATTCGTTACGGCGAAGAGATGCGAATGTATACCCTGATGACGGCGATAATTTTTGCCGCTACGTATTTTATGCACTTGGCGATTGATAATCGCAAGCGAAAATGGTGGATTATTTACGGTATTTTAGTTGCGTTGGGCATGTGGACGCATTATTTCACAGCACTGGCTTGGCTTGCGCATTTAATTTATTTATTGCGAGTTTTTGGGAAAAAATTCTTTACGCAAAAAATATTTCTCTGCTACGTTTTAGCGATCGTGCTTTATTTGCCATGGATTCCAAGCTTGTTGACGCAGTTCCATGCAGTACAAGGCGGATTCTGGATTGGCGAGGTTAGCGCCGGCACTCTAATGGATTATTGGACCGAAGCAACCCTGTACCAAAAGGCCTACAAGACAAATAACTGGTGTTTAATTTTATCGATCCTTGAGTCTGTGATGGTGCTTGCTGTTTTTATAAAAACGCACAAAAAAGCGAAGCTTCTGAGCCTGTTGGCTCTGGTGCCTGTTGGTACATTAGTATTGCTGTCGATGCCGCCGTTAAAACCAATGTTCGTGTCGCGCTACGTTATCTGTTCCATGATTTGCGCCGCCGCATTGATTCCTGGCGTAGCTTCAGTATGCCTGATGAACAGCGTAAATTCGAAGCGTAAGCAGAAAAAGTTTGCGAAGCAGAAAAAATATGCCTTAGCTTTTGGTGCGCTCTCCTCTGTTATTGTCTGCTCTGTGGTTGGAATTAGTACTCTTTATACTGGCGGAAATGTTAATTTGTCAAATGGTCGCAGACCGAGTGCTCGCGAGCTGTACGAGGCGGTGGCTGAGCTGGACAACGAACTGCCAATCGTATGTAGCGGGACGGAATTGTATTATGATATGGCATTCTATTCTGGTACGCAGAATAAAGTATATTTCACACATGACGTGGTTGACGATTATTCGATGGGCTCGCTGCACCCGCTGCGCGACACATATTTTGGCCGGATTAACGATAAAGAAGCGTTCGTAAATGAGCATGAGCGGATTTGGTATGTTTCGAACGAAAAGACGGAAGAGGAGCCAGCACCGTTCGGCGACAGTTATCATGTCAGCAACTATTACGATTTGCAAGTTTATAATAATGGCGATAAGTATCGCGTTTATCTGTTCGAGCGGGCAAAATCGTGATATAATTGAGCTATCAGATTTTTCTGGTAGTTTGTCGGGGCGTGGCGCAGTTGGTAGCGCGCGCGGTTCGGGACTGCGAGGTCGCCCGTTCAAGTCGGGTCGCCCCGACCATACTAAAATGCGCACAGGTGGCGCTTTTTTGTTGCTAGCTAACAACCGGAAAAATATGTTAAAATAAGCTTAGTTTAAACATAAGCGGAGACTAAGATGGATAACGATGCCGATAAAATCGTGCCAGATGGTGGCGCAGAGGAAAAGGTTGACACCTCGATCGAGGAGCCGGCAGCACAGACCGGCGAAAGTACGCCAGAGCCAACAACAGAGGTCGAGAGCGTAAGCCCTGAGGCGGAAAACGCCGCCGAAACGGCCAGCACAGAAGAAACACCCGTTGACGAAGCGGCAGACCAGAAGGCAGGCAATACAATTCCGGAAGAAAACATTTCGACCGGTTCAACGCAGAGCGAAAGCAAGAGCCCAGTTACTGAAGCTGAGAACCAGAAAAAGAGTAAGGCTCCTGTGATTCTGGGCGGCATTTTGGCAATTTTAGCCTTCGTGCTGATTATTTGCGGTGCCTGGATTTTCAATAACGAGAAGCCGGTCGAGAAGAAGAATACGAGCAACAACGAGACGGCACAAGAAGAAAAGAAAGAGCTTGAGCCGAGTGAATTGCGCCTAGCAGGAAATCAGCTAAGCGATTTCGACCTGTATTTCCTGAAGGATAACAGCAAAGAAGAAAACTTAATTTATAGCCCTCTGTCAATTAAGTACGCTTTGAGCATGCTTTCGAAGGGCACGAATGGCGAAACGAAGGAGCAAATCGACAACGTGATTGGCGATTATGCGGCGAAGAGCTATTTGAATAGCCAGAATCGCTCATTGGCGAACGCCCTATTTGTGCGCAACGACGCAAAAGAATTGGTGTTAGACAGCTATATTAGCGGCCTGAAGAATGATTTTGGCGCCGATGTCGTGTTTGATGATTTTGCCAACGCTCAGAATATTAATAGCTGGATTAGCAATCAGACGCTTGGCATCATTGACAAGATGCTGGATGATTCGGCCGTGCAAAATTTGGACTACGCACTCATCAATGCGCTTGCGATTGATATGAACTGGGACTATGCATTGCAGTCGTCCGATGGCACTAGCGCTAAAAACCGTAGCTATTCCTTTATTACCAAACATGAAGACTATCACGATTCCGTAAAGACTATATTCAACGGAGATTTCGAGACCGATTCTTTCAACGGAACCGAAGGAGTTGAGGTAGCAAAAATCGGCGCTTCGGTCGTGAATTACGACATCTTGAAAGAGCTAGGCGAGGATAAAATTCGCGAAACTGTCGAAAAAGAATACCGCGCATGGCTCAAGAATGGTGGCACTGCAGAAAACGGCGTCGCAATCGAAAAAAGTGATGCAGAGATTAGTGAGTTTATCGATGGATTCGTCAAGGAGCTAGACGAAAATTATCATAAATATGATTATTCGACCGATTTCTACTTTACGACCAGCGATAGCGAAAAAGTATTCGCAAAGGATTTGAAGGAATACGATGGCGCAACCTTGCAGTATGTGGCGATTATGCCGACTGACGAAGATCTGAATAGCTATTTGGCAGGGACTGATGCGCAAAAAATCAGCGATTTGATTGCTGATTTGAAGACGGTTGAGCCAAAAAGCTTCGACGAAGGCTCGGTTTACAAAATCAGCGGCACAATTCCGTTCTTCAAATATAATGCTAGCATTGATTTGACGAAAGAATTGCCAAAACTCGGCATTACCGACGTGTTTGATCATGAGAAGGCTGACTTATCAAACATGATTTCAGCAGAAAATCAAGCGATTGATGCCGCTATGCATAATGCAGACATTGAGTTCTCAAATGACGGCATTAAGGCTGCTGCTACGACAGCGCTTGGCGGCCTAGGTGAAACGGCGGGCGACGGGTTCGATTATCTGTTTGACGTGCCGGTGGTCGAGGTTGATTTGACCTTCGATAAGCCATTCTTCTACCTGATTCGCGACAAGGCGACTGGTGAAATTTGGTTCTCTGGCGCAACCTACGAAATTGACGCAAAAAACTAGCAGCGAAAGCAGCCCCGGTGCGGGCTGCTTTTTGTTGGCGAAACGAGGTGGGCGGCGTGTATAATTTAAACATGAGCAAAAATAAAAAATTGGACATCGTAGCGCTGTTTTTGGATTTTGCGATTTTGGTTTTTGAGGCGGTTGGTTTTTCGATTGCGCTGGCGCATCAGGGGATTGGGATTTTTGTGTATTATACGCAGCTTAGCAATTTGCTGTTGATGATTGCGACGGGATTGTATTTGATTTATTTGCTGCGGCGGATTTTTGGCGGAAAGCATCAGATTCCGCGCTGGGTGGAAATTTTGAAGTTTCAGGCGACGATTGGCGTGACATTAACTTTCGTCGTGAGTGTTGCTCTGCTTTCTTGGATGACCGGGTGGGGACTGCAAAGGATTTTGACGAGCGGCGCAATGCTATATCATCATACGATTTGTCCGTTGCTGGCGGTGGCGAGTTTTATATTTTTCGAGAAGTATAATATTCGGCGCGGGGCGGAAATTGCGTGGGGGATTACGCCGACGATTCTCTATGCGACGGTGGCGATTGCAGCGAATGCGGCGCGGGTTTTTGAGGGGCCGTATCCGTTTCTGATGGTTTACAGGCAGCCGGTTTTTATGTCAGTTTTTTGGTGCGTGCTGATTTTGGGTTGCGTCTGGGGGATTGCGCTAGTGTTGCGCGCGGCGGACCGAGCGATGCGAAAACCTATCCATAAAAAGCGCCCCTGACATGGGGCGTTTTTTGTTATCGAGCCTTAAACCATTGAGCGAAATCCTCGATGGCATGACCGTAATAGCTCAACTTCTTGCCGGGACCGTCCTGGTCGCCAATTTCCGCCAGCGTTCGGCTTTCACCGTCCGGAATGAAGAAGAAATCGTGCCAACGGCCGTCGCCGCCGCGACATTCTTTGGCGATAGTTCCCGTGCTGCCGCCTGTGAAGATTTTTGGCTCTTGTCCTGGCTCGCAAAAAGCAAAGCAGTGTTCTATGCGCGCCTTGCGATTTTCGACGTTTTTGAATAGCTCGACAAAGGCTTCCGCGCCGAGTTGTTTGTCGAAATAGGCATTGTATGGACCAGGGAGATTTCCGAAACCTTCGATGTAAAGGCCCGTGTCGGATTTGAGACAGGCTTTGCCGAGTTGGTCGGCGCCGTAGCGAGCAGAAAAGCCGGCAACTTCGGCACAAGTGGCGGCCTGGATTTCGTAAAGTTCGAAATCGGGGTTCATGATTTCTAGTTCAAAATGATATTTATCGGCTAGAACAATCTGAGCCTCCCGGAATTTATACGGGTTGCTCGTAAGATATAGTAGTTTTTTCATAATTTATTCTTCGTTAACTTTGATAAAGACGCCGTTCACATTCTTGTAAACGCGTTTTTCGTTTTTGGCCATTTTGCGCAAAATTGCGTCTTCCAAATCGACGTTCAACATGCGCGACAAGCCCAAAAGATAGATGCCGATGTCGGCGAGCTCTTCTTCGAGATGCTCTTGTTTCTTGTTATACGCATCAAAAGCTTCTGCGACCTCTCCGTACAGCAGACAAAATTCGTGGTTGACGTTTTCAAGGTCAAAACCATGATTGATTTTATTCTGCCAGGCGCGATCCTGTAGCTCTTTGATAGTATTCATGTGTTTTGTATTATATACCTAGTTTCGGCGAGTTGCAAAGTTATGCGGTAACTTTGGCCAGATTTGCAACGTAGGCGAGCGGGGTGAGTTTGTCGAATTCGATGTTGTGGTATTTGACGAGGTCGAAATCATAGGTAGTCTTGCCGTTTTCGTCGGTCTTTTTGACCTCGACGTTATGGGCGCCGTCGTAGTACCAGTAGCCGCCGACGTTCCAGATTTTGTCGCCGTTCCAGCCGAGCGAGACGAGGAGATTTTTCGTCATGCCGGCATAGCCGCCGCCACCGCACATTAGGAAAATGTTTTTGTCTTTCGGGAAAAGTTCTTCGAGAATTTGCATAGATTCGGCGTAGCGGGCGTAGTATTTGCCGTTTTCGTCGATGCCGAATAGAGTGTCGCCAGTGTAGGTGTTGCCGACGGCTTCCGGCAAGCCGGTGACAGGCATCAGATATGGCAAGGGGACGACTTCGAAACCATCAACGAAGCCAGAGAGGTAGCGATCGCCGCCAATAGCTTCGTAGTTGCCCGGATCTTCGAGCATGCGCATGTCTCGATAGACGGAATCTGCGCGGCCGAGATATTGATCGATGGTTTGCTCGTTGATGTTTTTGTCGATGCCGAGTTCGCCGCGTGCGCCGCCGGTCGTTTCTGGGAGTGGTAGTTCGGCCAACCGAGCGCTGCCCTGCTCTTGTTTTTTAACGGAATCGGTTTTAATAATCGGAAAAACATAGATAGAAATTAGACAGACGGCTACGGCAATAAATATAGGAATTAGTAAAATTGCATTGCGCGACGCATAGTCTTTAGGAACTTTATTTTTTCGATTATTACCCATAAGCTTATTATACAATAGATAAAAATGGAGAGTAAGATGCGGGTGATTTATTGCGGGTTTTTTATAGAGAAGGCGAAATTTGAGCGATTTTTTGAGCCGAAGCTGGCGAAGGCGGTAGATTTTCCGCACATTACGACGGCGTTTAGGCCGAGCGGGACAGAACTGCACGAAGACGCGCTGGGCGAGAAGCTGCGCGTGCGAGTGGTGGCGTACGGGAATAACGGGCGAAATGAGGGAATAAAAGTCGAGTTCGTCGAAGGAAGCGCGAAGGTAAAG
>DGRN01000004.1 GCA_002391075.1 Candidatus Saccharibacteria bacterium UBA4387 | reverse complement strand
CCGTCTTTCATGATGACCATAGAGTCGCGAAGCTCGGAAATGAGGAGTGTGCCCTGTGAGGTTTTAGGGTCGTCTTTTTTGGCGACTGGAGCTGGTTGTGCTGGCGTTGCTGGGGCGGCTGCTGGAGCTTGAGCTTGATTGGCGGCAAATTGCATGTTGGCGGCGTTTGGGTCCATAGGCATAGCGCCCGGCTGTGCGGGGTTGGCGAATTGATTTGGTGTTTGTGCTTGATTCGGCTGCATATTACTCCTTTAGTGTAATGAAATATAAACTTCCCCGTCGTTTGATTGTGTGTTTTCTTTGATGCGGTTGGCTTGTTTAGCGATGGTCTCAACGGAAAAATCGGTGTTGTTGGCAAGATTGATGAATTCGTTGCTTGGTGGCTGTGGGGCTGGAGGAGCTTGCGGTGGCGTGCTGGGGCTGGCGATTTGGACCTCTGGGGTTGGGAGTTGTACTGGAGCTGGTTGGATTGGTGGTTCTGGTGCGGTGCTAGGAATGACTGGTTTTGGTGTGACTGGAGTGTTGTGTAGGTCGTTTGGCATGGCGTAAGGGTTTTTGATTTCTTCTACTTCGACGGCGTTGACTGGCATGTCGGCGCTAACGACTACGGAGGATTCTATTTCGGTTGGTTTTTGTTCGACGACGATATTTTCGACAACAGGTTCATGATATTCGTCGATTTCGCCAGCGGCTTCGAGCGAAGTGTCGGTGGCGGTGAAGTTTTCTGGTGCTTCGTAATAGGATGGCGCGGCGAAAGTTTGAGAGTTGTCGGTGTGGTTTAGGCCGGCGTTGGCGATGGCGCGGCGCATGCTGTCGGCGATTTGCTGTTGATGAGCGTTGGCGCTTTCGGCGAGAGCTTGGTCGAGCTGGGAGTTTTGTGGTGTGTCAAAAATATCCTGCGTTTCTTGCGCTTCAGCGTAAATATCGTCATGCAAGGCGGAATTAGGCGAGTTGCCTTTGATGGAATAACCCTCAGTGTCGATAAGTTCGGCCAAGAACGAGAGGCGATGCGAGGCTTCTTCTTGCGAAAGGCCGTTGGTGCGGTCTTCTTCGATTTGTTTTGGGGCGGTAATCTCGATAGTGGTTTCGGGTTGCCCTGGCGTCCAGAGGCGAACTTTGGTTTTAGCGTGATACATCGCGATGGCGGTGATGTAGGCTTCCATTGGCTGATCTTTCTTGAGAGGGAGCGCAAAAAGAAGTAAGACGAGGATGGCTGGAATTGGGATAACGCAAAGAATTGGGAAGATATTGAAAAGCATTACTGCGACACCGATGAGTGCGGCGCAGATGATAAGATAAATAAATTGCCTGAAACTAAATGGGCCGAGAAGCTTATCTTCAGCCTCGACGTCCTGAGGTACCTTATACTCCGCCATATATATACAATTTTACCATAAACATTATTTTTTGGGACGCTCTGAACGATTCTGAAATGACAAAACCCGCTGAGCGGGCGGGTTTTATCGGTCGGTGTCGATGCCGAGTTTCTTGCGTACGCCTGCGTTCATGCTGTTGCGTGTCTCTGCCATATTGTCGCCGTTGAGAGACGAAATCTGGTTTTGGATGAGATTGCGAAGCACGGAACAGTATCGATCGGTTGGCTCGCCGGTGAGTCCGTAATGACGACGAAGAACTTCGTCGAAGCGAGCAAAGGTGTCGGAGCGCATGCTCTTGATTTGGGTAGCGGTGGCGTCCTTGAGGAGGTCCTCGATACCGTTGATAATCTGCTGCTCGTTGGCGGCATAGGCAGTGCCGGCGCCATTGAAGTCGAGCGTGATAAGGTGGAGAGTTTCGTTGAGCTTGTCACCTTCGCGGCCGTCACAAAGCATTTCGCGAATATGTTTAATGTTGGTCTTCCATGGCAAGTATCGGCCGCCTGGATCATTGACGAGATCGACAGCGCTTCTAGTGACGAGGCCTTCTTCGATATCTTTCGCCCAGCGTTTGAGTGCTGTGCGGTCGATTGAGGTGTAGGCTTTGTTCGAGTTTTCGGCTTTGGTAAGTGCGGAAAAGTTAACCTTGGCGAATGCGGCGTCGCCATCTTCTGCGAGCTGCACGTCGTTTGTGAAGTCTGCGAAGCTAATGAACGATGAAGTGTGCTTGTCTGGGTTTGCTACTTGGGACATAGCTTCACGCATCATAAGCGATTTACCATAGATACCGAGGCGAAGGTCTTCTTCTTTGTAGGTAATAAGTTTATCGGCAAGATGTTTGCGCATGGCGAAACCTTCGTCGCCCTGGAAGTTTGCTGCGTGTGTGGTTGTGAGGTCTCGAAGAACTTCCTCGATGAAGTCCTTATCGCCACGCTTGTAAATGATATCCATAGCGGCGCCCATGGCGTTGTAGTTGCTGGATTTGATAGCTTCGGTTAGCTGCTGTTTTGGCATTTCGCCGGCAGGCATGGAGTTGAACAAAGTATAGAAGTCTTTTTCGGCTTCGCTATCGATGCGCTCGCGAGCGGAAATAGCGGTCGAAAGCACAGAGCCGAGACTTTGCTGAGCGGCCTGACTGCTGTCGTCGCTGTAGCGATAGGTGTCGAGGAATTGCTGATGAATGTTGGAGGTTTGGTCTTTGATGGCCTCTTCGATGCGGCGCGCCTTACTGGCGGTGTTTTGCATCGTAACGCTGTGCTGGCGCGATTTAGCGAGATGGTCGTCAATGACAAGGCCTTCGAAGGCGGAGTTGGTATTGCGGATTTGGGCTCTGGCGCGGGCGCTGGAAACGCGATCTTCGCTGAGACCTTCGTCGAGGTCGGTGCGGGCCTGGGTGCGGGCGATTTGGTTGCGCAATAGGCGAGCTTCGATGAGGTAGCTGTCGGCCAAGAACTGGTCATTGGCGCGGCCGCCACGATAGGATTCTTCGATGGCGTTAGTTACGTAGCTATCTTTGTTGCTACGAGCATATTCCGCGGTGCGATGGCGACGAGTTTCGGCGCGGCGCTGTAAATATTGCGCAAGATGAGTAGATGGCGCAATTGGATTCGGGTTGAAGAGTTGGCGCTGGCGGGCAAGTTCGCGTTGCTCCATGGCGAAGCGGCCGGCAGTGCGCTCGATTGGGTTGGTAGCGCGATGGACGAGGCGATCGATATTGCCAAGAACGGTGCTAGACATGCGTAGCATTGGTAGAGTGAGGGCGAGCGGCAAAACACGTACGGCGATGCCAAGAATAACCGTGAGCCAGTGCGTAGACGAGGCGATGATGGTTGCGCCGGCGAGTTGTGATGCTCCGTAAAGCAGCGCGAACATTGGATAAAAGACAATCATGCCGATAAATAGCCCGGACCATTTTTGGAACCAGCGATTCATGTTTGGCATAGTGTAAGCAACGAATGCGAGTGGTGCGATCATGACGAGGAGATAGACGAGGGCTTGGCGGGCGGCCATAGTCATGATGGCAACGGCAACAGCGATTACGCCACCGAGGACGACTGGAATAAGCATAGAAAGGAGGCCCATGAGGCCGCCGTTCATGGCGAGAGCGACGGTGAGAGTTGCACCGCCGGCGACGCCGACGCCTAGAATTGCGGATGTGAGGTCAGAAATGGAGAGGGATTGAGCAAATTCCGTTACCCCGCCGTTAGCGAGCGCGCTTGCTTGGAGGTCGCTGAATAGTTTATAGAGGCCGGAGCCAGCAATAGTGCTGAGATCGAGGCCGATTTGACAGATAAGGAAGCTGACGTTTGCAAGGAGAGCCGAAATAATTAGGCGCGGGAGATATTTTTTAACGCCGTAACTAGATAGACCGAAGCCGGAGACCTGCGAAACAATCATGACGAGGAGAAGGATGCCGAAAATGGCGTTGGTGATGTTGCGGGCGTACTCCCAGACGATATGGAATGGAGAATTTGCATCAGATGAAAGTGGTTGGATTTTGAGCATGTCCTCTAGTGCTCCGAAGGCGCCGTCGATGACGGAAGCTAAGAAGCCGGTGCCAGGACAAACGAGCCATGCGACATGCTTGGCTGCGGAATAACAGGTTTCACGATCCTCTTCGGAGAAGTCAGTGATGGTTTCTTCGCCCTCTTCTGGCGTGGTGGTAGTGACGGAAGATTCTGTATCTTCTGGAACGACGGTGTTTGGGTCGGCAAAAACAGGCGCGGAGAGCGCAAAAGCTCCAAACAGCACTGTTAGAGCAATAATAATTGACCTCTTTAGGCGATTTGCCATAATGTTTTAATTATATCACACTTGAGCAAAATAGTCAAGCCCACCGTGTTAATTTGACCTATTTATTATTTGTATGATACAATTGTAACAAAATAAAACGTTTAGTCAAAATATATAGATCTATGAAAAAGCTGAATCGGTGGTTAAAGTATGCTATGCTAGCGTCGTTTTTTGCGCTAGTTTTGAATGCAACTATTGGGATTAATGTTTTTGCGGGTGGCTCTGGTCAGGACTGCGCAATATTAACATCGGCTTGTAATGGTGATTTGAAGAGTATTTTTGGTGATATTAAGACTGTCTTGCAGAATGCGGTGCCAATTGCTGGCGGTATTAGCATTATGATTTGTGGCGTGATGTGGGCTACTGCGCTAGATAACGAGAGTAGAGTCGCGACAGCTAAGAAAAGATTGATTGAGACTTGTATTGGTTTGCTGGTCTTTGGTCTTTGGGGAGTGATTGATGAGTATTTCTTTGGAGGGTCGAAGGCTCAAACCATGTATGGTGACATTAACGGTTCGACGACTCTAGCGGGTATTCTTCAATCGGTTATTACAAATATTACTAGCTTAGCTAATGATGTGGCTAGGGTTTTGAAGTATGTTGGTTTGGCGGGTATTGTATATGGTGGTTATCTGTATGCTTCGTCGGCTGGAGAGAGTGGTAAGGCGGCCAAAGGTAAAAAGGCTGTAGTTAATTCGGTGATTGGTACGTTGATTTGTAATGGCGTGAATATCGTAGGTAATTATTTGTGGGTTATATTGGGAGCCGGAAATAATGCGACGTCCGTTGACGGTATTATAGATGTGACGCTCGATATTGCGACTGAAGTTTCGTGGTGGGTTGGTAGTTTCTGTGCGGTGATGATTGTTTATGGCGCTATATTGATTGCTGGTTCGGCTGGTGATAGCAGTAAGGTAAATAAAGGTAAGACCTCGATATTGTATTCGTGCATAGGTTTGGCGATTTCGATAGCAGCTCTTGCGATATTGACGTATGTGTCAGGGAAATTTGGTATTAGCTTATGATGATTAGGAATAGAAAGATTGTTATCTGCGGCGTGTTAGTTCTGTTGCTCTGCACTTGTTTTGCTGGGAGTGCGTATGCTGCGAATATTGATATTAGCCAAGGTTCCGGTGGCGGCGAATTTAAGAATGGTGTTTTGAATATCGCGAACGATTTGGCGATTTTGGTAGGTGCAATTGCGGCCTGTATGGTGGTTTATGCATCGGTGCAGTATTCCCTGTCGTTTGGCAATCCGAGTAAGGCTGAAAAGGCTAAAAAGACGATTATATATGCGGCGATTGGTTTGGCGGCGGGCGCGATGGGCGGCGTTTTGCTAGGCGTAGCGCAAGAAGTTGGCGGCGTTAATGATATTAATGGTGTTGCTGGGTTGATTAACAGTGTTAGAGGCGGTCTGACGGTTATTGCTTCGGCGGCGGCGGCTTTGGCGGTTGGTTACGGTGGTCTGTTAATGATTACTTCGTCTGGCAATCCGCAGAAAGTTCAGACTGGTAAGAAAAGTATTATTGGTGGCATTATTGGTATTTTGATTATTGTTTTGGCGAACGTATTGACTGGTATTGTTTATATCTTGTTGAATAGTTCGTTTTCTGGTTCTGCGAGTGTACAGACGATGAGTTACACGAAAGATGAAAATGGCGATTATGTGATTAGCGGAGCTAGCGATATAAGTTCAGTTGAGCAAAACGAGGACCATTCGGTGTCGGTAGTGACAGCCTATCAGAATCAGTGTAAGGATGGTGAAACAGGCGATTGTGAAATGGTGCCGGTTACGGATTCTTATAGCAAGTTCGTAGATGAGGCTGTTGGTAAGGGACAGGATTTATATAGTTTGAGTGAAGACGAATGTAAATCTAGTATCGTGTTACAAGTTTATAAAGATAATCAGCTCTATCAGGAGCGTCCCTATCGTTGTAGTGGGCTGGATAGGCTTAATTCGGATGTAATCGATATAGATAGTGTAAGGGTTGATGGATACCATCGTGATAGGGTCGAGGTGACATATACGGATAGCGACGGTAATAGCGTAGAGTCTGTTGATGGTGTCGAGGACAATTTAAGCACTGGTGAATTTCATTATCACAAAGGCGTGAAAACAGTCGTGAAAATGTATTATGTTGGTGGGCAGAAGATTTGCACGCTAAAAGTCAGGAGCGCGACGAATGATCGGATTGTGAGTGAAAGTACGAAAAAAATTGACTGTGCTGGTGGCGAGCAGAACGTGGGTATTCGGGGGTATTTGAGCGAATTGAAGCCTGTTGGTACTAGTAATAAATTGCAGAGAGTGACTTTTAATAGCAATAATATCGAAGGCTTGAGCATAAGTGGTGGCGAATTGGTGGACGATGTTGAGGTTACGGTGAAAGCGAATGAAAGTAATGAATTGGTGGCTTATTATACGACGCCGCTCGCTTTAACGATTAATAAATATATTGATAATATACATATCGGTTTGGATAAAATTACGGGCGAAAAAGGCGAGAAAGTTGGCGATAAAATTGAAAACTGGATTAACGTGGTGATTCGCGGACAGGGTGACAATATTGAATTAGACAAAGACAAAACGGATCCGAGTAGTTATGAAGGGCTAGAACTTAATGATGAAACAAGTAAGAAACCATTAAATGTGTACTTCAAAACTAGGAATGATTGCGCGGTCGATGTTGTGGAATACAATAAAGTCGGAAGTGATGGAACCAACACGTACGAATTACGCAAGAACAATAATACTTCTGGAGATATTTATTGGACGGCAGAAACCAATAGCGACGGTAAGATAGTGGCTAAGAATGTAAAGGAAAAAGTTGGCCAGTATGAGTTATCGGAGGACGGGAAATCGTTGAAGTTTCAAGGAAAAGACAGTAATGTAGATTTTAGCAAAATTTTTAGTTCTAATAGGGATACTAAAGGTAAGTTTAAGTGTACGTGGCTATCTCTTAAAGATATTGTTGGTTCTGATGAAGTGATTCCGGTAATGAGGAGTATGGATTCAGGCATAAAGTTAAATTCAAACGAACGTAAGAGTATAGTATTAATTAGAAAGGAGAAAACTAATGAATAAAATTAAAATGATGCTGGCGGGTTTGGCCGGTATGATAATGCTGGGCGGAAGTTTGCTCTGCACTGCTCCGGTTAGCGCAATTAATGTAAATCCAAAGGAAAACGCGAAAAAGGCCGCGGAGATTTTCGAGGGCGAAAGCGAAGGTGGGGTTGATACTGGGAATTTGACGGAGAGCTTAAAGGGCATCTTTAATTTTGTTTTCTCTATGATGGGTATCGTTGCTGTGATTGTGATTATTTTGGGCGGTATTCACTTTATGACATCGACCGGTGATCCTGGCAAAGTGAAGAAAGGCAAGGATACGATGATTTGGGGTATTGTTGGCTTGTTGGTCGTAATCTTCTCGTTCGCGATTGTTAACTTTATTCTGCAACACATTTCGTAATTGAAGTAACTGGAGTTCTTAAATGTATCTCTTGAATGTATTAAAAATAGGTGGATGGGAGAATCAGGCTTGTGCTGGCGCGGGCGGTGCCTGCCGTGGCTCGATTGGCGAAATTATAAGCATGGCTCTGAACGCGATTGGTAGCCTTCAGGGTATGATTTTGGCAATATGTGTTAGTTTGGCTGTTTTGATGGTGGCCTATGGCGGTATTTTGCTTCTGACGTCAGCTGGTAATCCGCAGGCCGTTAAAAAAGGTAAAGATTGCATCTTGTGGGGGGTTGTTGGCTTGGTGGTTGTGATTTATGCGTATCAGATCATTAGCTGGGTGTTCTTAATTATTAAGGGTCAAGGGCCGGAGCTGGCTGGTACGGCGGCAGGCGCTGTGAGCATAATCCTGAATGCGCTGTTTGGCATTTTGGGTTTGGTTGCGGTCGTAGTGGTCTTGATCGGCGGCATTAACATGATGATTTCGACCGGCGATCCGGGTAGAATTAGGAAAAGTAAGGATACTTTGATGTGGGGTCTGATTGGTCTAGTTATCTGTATCTTTGCTAGCGCGATTGTGAACTTCGTGATTGGTATGATTGCGAAATAGAAAGTTCTGCGAAATTGCAATTCTCTCCTCTCTCGAATTTTCGGGAGAGGTTTTTGTTGGTGGCGGCTTGTTGCTGTGCGGCGCGCGGTAATATGCTGTGGCTTGCGCAACAAAAAACTCCCCGAAGGGAGTTTTGGTTTTTGGGTTTTAGTTGATTGGGATGCGCTTGGCTTCGACGACGCGTTCCTTTTCAAACGTAATGGTGAGGACGCCATCTTTGAGGACTGCTTCGACGCCATCTTCTTTGACCTGGACTGGTAGTGCGATGGTGCGGCTAAATTCGCCCCAGTAGCATTCCTGAATGTGCCACTGTGTGGCTTTGTCGTCTTCGCCGCCGCTAAGAACACCGGAAATAGTGAGGGTGTTGTCCGTGATGGAGACATCGAGATCTTTGCGCTCGATGCCGGCGGTGCGGGCTTTTACGATTAATTTTGTTGCAGTTTCATAAACGTCGACTGCGAGTTGGCCTGGAAGTTCGTCGAGGCCTTCTTCCCAGTTGTCGGCTGCGTCGTCTTCGACGTAGCTTTCTTCGATTGTTGTGGCTGGAGTGTTGTCTGGGGCATCCACCATTTCCTCATCAGCAACTAAACCAGAATTGCCCTCTTCAGACAAGAAGGCGGCAGTGAGCTCATCGTCTAAGCTCATTTCGTCTTGTTTGCGAGCCATAATATATTTTTCCTCCACTATTACACTCTTTAAGCTTTATTATAGAGAGCTTTTTTCTTAAAATCAAGGGATAAGGAGGTATTGTTGTGAAAAATACAATGATTTTAAAAATTAGCGAAATGATGTGTCCGAATCCCTGTGTTTCTTGCGGTAAAATGGGAGGAATTTTGTGTGATTGTTGTAAAAATTACATCATTTCGGAAGAATGAAGGCGGTGTTTGAATTGCGGGATGGAGATTGTTGGTGGGCGATGCGGTGAGTGTGCTCTGCCCTTTGATAGGCAGTTTTGCGTAGGATGGCGTCGTGGAGTACTGAAGGAGTTGATAAATGAGTATAAGTTCAAGGCGAAACGGGCGGCATATTTTGATTTGGCGGAATTGTTGTGGGCGCGGCTTGGTGATTGCGGTGGCGTGAAAATTGTGCCGGTACCGACGATTGGGAGGCATGTGCGGGAACGAGGTTTTGATCATATCGGAAAGATATGCCGGCGGCTGGCGGAGCTAAGTGGCGGGAAATATGTGGAATTGCTGGGGAGGAATAAAAATACGACGCAAGTTGGAGCGTCGATGGAGAAAAGGATTTTGCAGGCTAAAGAGGCGTTTTGCGTGCGCAAAGAAAAAGAGCTCGGTGGGCGGATTTTGTTGGTCGATGATGTTTGAACGACCGGGAGTAGTATAAAATCTGCCTGCGAGCTCTTAAAGGCGAATGGGGCGTGCGAAATTTCTGTTGCCCTTCTGGCGAAGAGCGGCTAAATTATTCGCTGACGCTGCCGATGGCGCCAATGACAAAGTTAACGATGGCGTATGCAAAGACGGCGATGATTAGACCGATGATGGCATAGAGGATGGTGTTTTTGGCGGAATCGACTTTTTTGCTGTCACCACCGGAGATGATGTATTTGAAGCCACCGAGAACGAGCATGATGACGGCGATGAGGCCGACCGCGTAAAGAACGGTGTTGGTGATGCGAGTGAAGGCACCATCGGTACCGAGAAGGATGGCTGGCATGCCGTTGGCACGAGCAGCTTCGGCGCCGGCGGCGGCTGGATTTTCGTAGTTAGAGGCGCCGAATGCATTGTTGACGGCGAGGCTGAGGTTTGCACTTGCGATAGTTGCAAGAGCGGTTGCTTTCTTGATGATATTTTTCATATTGTATCCCATTCGTTAAATATATTTCTATTATATCACACTTTTGCAAAAAATGCAAATACTTAGGGGCTTGGCTTATCTAGAAAAAGTGTGCTAAAATAGATGTATTGGAGGGTTACCCAAGTGGCTGAAGGGGACGGTTTGCTAAATCGTTAGACTGGCGAAAGCTGGTGCGAGAGTTCGAATCTCTCACCCTCCGCCAAAAGATACTCAAGAGATTGGGTATTTTTTGTTGGCTTTATTTTGCGAAGGCGCTAATGTATAATGATAGTATGGCAAAGAATAGTGATGTCCTAGTAGAATGGGACGCGAAAGAATACATAGAATATAAGAGGACGTCCGGATGGTATGTGATCATGGGCGTTGTTACTGTTGCTCTGATTATTTTGACAATTATTTTCAAACAATGGAGTACTTTGGCGTTGGTGGTGGTTGCTGCCGTTGCGCTGATTGTGTATGTGAGCCGCGCGCCGAGGACTTTGCACTATGAGTTGACGCCGGATGGTTTGAATGAGGGGCGAAATTCTTTGCTGTTTGCCGATTATCGTTCGTTTGGCGTGTTAAATGAGAGTAATCACTATTCGATTGTATTGATGCCGAAGAAGCGCTTTTCGCCGAGGATTATGATTTACTTCCCTGAGGAGTTGGGCGAGCAAATTGTTGATATATTTGGTGAGCGTTTGGCGATGGAGCCGGTGCATCTTGATTTGATTGATCAGCTGGTGCGGTGGTTGAGAATTTAGCGTAAACGTGTTAATGTAATATTAAGAATAGAAAAAGGTGGGTAAAATGAACAATAATGATATTGCGCAGGACGAACTGCAGCAAGCAATAAACAACATCACGAATGCATCTACGAATCAGAATAATAGTGCTGATGTTGTGGCTGATATTGAAAATAGTGTAAGTGGCGGCATTAATGTGCCGATGCCGGATTTTCCAGCGCCTGCGGCGCCAGCGATTGATGTGCCAACTCCGGAGGAGTCGAAGGCTGAGGATAAGGGCGACAAGAAGGTTGATGAGAATGCTGCGCCGGCGATTATCACGAATTCTGGTGATCGCGCGAATTATGGCGATCCGGATTTGGATAATGTGCGCTCGAAGGCTTTGAGTGATATTCGCCCGATTTTGGATAAGATTGAGATGTCGCCAGAGAAAAAATTTGCGATTTATCAGGATATTATTGATGCGCTTGATGATAAGGCGAGTTTTGAGCCTGCCTATGCGGTCGCTGGGAAGATTGCGAACGAGAAAGCGCGTGCAGAAGCCCTGCTCTACATTATCGAAAAGATTGATGAGATGGGCTTGAAAAAGCAGGATTAGTAGCAAAAATAAATCCGCCGTTTGAGGGCGGATTTTTTGTTGGCGGATGTTTTGGAGATTGTTGATGAAAAAAAAGAGTCGGTGTGTGAGCCCGACTCTTTGTGTTTGGGGCGCGAAGTTGTTTGCGCGCGTGGTTTGGATTTTGGTTTAGTACATGCCACCCATGCCGGCACCGGCAGCTGCGCCGTTGTCTTTCTCTGGGAGATCGACGATGAGGGCGCCCATGGTGATGGTGGTTGCTGCGATGCTGACGGCGTTTTGGACGGCTTCGCGAGTGACGCGAGCTGGGTCGATAACACCGGCTTTCTTGAGGTCGATGAGGCCTTTTTCTGGCGTCATGACGTTGATGCCCTGCCCGTCTTTGGCGGCTTCGACCTGGGCGAGAAGTGCCTGAGAGTTGAGGCCGGCATTCTCCATGATTTGAACAAATGGAGCCTTGAGAGCATTCTTTAGAATGGTCTGGCCAGCGTTGTCGTCTTTGATGTTTTTGCTGAGATTGACGAGAGTGACACCACCGCCCGGAACGATGCCTTCGTCGAGAGCGGCTTTGGTGGCTGCGACGGCGTCGTCGACACGGTATTTCTTTTCGTCGATTTCGGTTTCAGTAGCACCGCCGACCTTGATGATGGCGACGCGACCTTCGAGAGCGGCAGCGCGCTTGTTGAATTCGCCAGTTTCGTAATCTGAGGTGCTGGCTTCGGCCTGGGCCTTGATTTGGGCGATGCGAGCTTTGATTTCGGCAGCTTCACCATTGCCCTTGATGATGGTGGTTTCATCCTTGGTGGCGATAATCTTGTGTGCAGAACCGAGAACTTCGAGACCGGCATCTTCGAGGCTCATGCCTTTATCGGCGGAGACGACAGTGGCGCCGGTGAGGATGGCGATGTCTTCCATGATTTGTTTGCGGCGGTCGCCGAATGCTGGCGCCTTGAGAACTAGCGTGTTGAAAACGCCCTTGAGTTTGTTGAGGACGAGAACGCTAAGAGCTTCGCCTTCGACTTCTTCGGCGATGATGACGAGGTCTTTGCGGCCGGTCTGAGCCATTTTTTCGAGGAACGGGACGATATCTTGAACGGCCGAAATCTTTTTGTCGGTGATGAGGATTTCTGGCTTGTCGAAGACGGCTTCTTGGCGGTTGGCGTCGGTGACGAAGAATGCGCTGGCGAAGCCTTTGTCGTAGCTGAAGCCTTCAGTGATTTCGGATTGCATTTCGAGGCCTTGGCCCTGCTCGACGGTTACGACGCCGTCTTTGCCGATTTTGGCGATAACGTCAGCGATAAGCTTGCCGATTTCGGCGTCGCCGGCAGAAATGGTGGCAACTTCGGCGATTTTCTTGTCGTCGCCTTCGATTTTTTCGGCCATTTTGTCGATGCCCTTGACGATTTCGGCGCCGGCAGCTTCGATGCCTTTGCGGAGATCCATTGGGTTGTGGC
>DGRN01000018.1 GCA_002391075.1 Candidatus Saccharibacteria bacterium UBA4387 | reverse complement strand
CCTTCGCGAGTTTCGCGGTCGCCGCGCTTTTCAGCCTTGGTGAGACCTTTCTTGCGCATTTCGGACAAAGCCTTGTCGAAATCGCCCTTAGCCTCGACGAGAGCTTTCTTCGCGTCAGTCAAACCGACGCCAGAGAGTTCTTTGAGCTTCTTGATAAGCTCGATGCTGATAGCTTTTGCCTCGCCAGCTACTTCTTTTGCAGTTTTGTCTGCCATTTTAAAATCTCCTATTTATGTTTAGTTCTTTGCAATTTTGGCTTTGCCGTCTTTGATAGCGGCAGCAAAGTAATCAAGGATAAGCTTGACGGCCTTGATAGCATCGTCGTTGGCTGGGATTGGGTAATCAATCTCGCTTGGGTCGACGTTAGTATCGCAGATTGCGAATACTGGGATGTTTAGACTCTTAGCTTCTTTGACAGCGTTCTTGTCTTGAATCAAATCAGTTACGATAACAGCTGCTGGCTGTTCGCTCATCTCTTTAATGCCGCCGTAGCGTTCGTTCAAGAGATCGATTTCTTCCTGGAAGCGCTGAACTTCAAGCTTGTTGTAGCGCTTTTCGAGTTCGCCAGAAGCCATGCGGCGCTCGAGATCCTTGAGCTTGCGGATTTGCTTCGTGACAGTTTCGACGTTGGTCAGCATGCCGCCTACCCAGCGAACGCTGACGTATGGCATATTGACAGATTCAGCAGTCTCTTTGACGACGTCCTTGAGCTGCTTTTTCGTACCGACGAAAAGGACCTTTTTGCCCTTGGCAGCGATTTTTGTAATCTCTGGCAAAGCGGCGTCGAGAGCCTCGACGGTCTTTTCTAGGTTAATGATATGTGCGCCTTGGCGCTTGCTGTGAATGTATGGAGCCATCTTTGGGTGCCAGCGGCTGGTCTTGTGGCCAAAATGAGCACCGGCAGCAAGAAGCTCCTTGATATCTGCTTGTACAGGCATCTTCTACCTTCTCCTTCGCCCGGTTGTTAGACGGGCTGTTTCATTAAAGTTAATTACCGTGACATTATATCAGATTTATCAGATACGCGCAAGGGGCAACCACGACACGAAGGGCAAAAACAATCACGGCCGCAACAACTGGCAATCAACTACGACTGGCCACCCGCGCCCCGCTCGACAGGCGGGGCTTTTTATCGTATTTTAAAGATATGAAATTTTTGATTGCGAACTCAAGCCGAGACCAAAAAATCGCCTTTCTATTGAACGGATCGGGGGAGCTTTTTGCGCGCGATACGATTTGGGAAGCCGAGGAAGATTTCGAGGCGGCTTTCGGTGCGCAATTGAGAATCGGTAAGGTTTTTAGTGTTGCCGATGGGGAATATTTCTTTTTCGCGGCGGCAGTCGACGACATTAAAACATACCCAGAAGGTTGGAGACTAGTCAATTTCACAGAATTGAAGCCCGACGATTGTCCGGATTACGAGATGATTGCCGCAGCAGCGGAGCAGCTGGGATATTAGTTTTTCGACACTCAGAAAGTTGGCGCAGTGCTTGCCCGTGCGCCCATGTTTTTATTATAGCACAAGCATGGTATTTTGTCAATCAACGCGTCTTTACGACACCCCAAAACTGTATTATAATATGTGAATCGTCGCAGTACGCGGCGTGTATTTTACAACCGAAAGGGTGATCAAATTGTTTTCGAAATTCTCTACTGTAGGTCTTACGCTGGAATCCGGCGTAAAAACTAGCGTCCAGGTAACAAAGGACGACGGAACATTGATGTATCACAAACTGTGCAGCCTCCTGCGCGAGCACGGCAACCGCGTCTCTGTGCCTAGCGGGTTGGTCGAGGAACTGGCTAGAGCCTATGCCGAGAAATCCCGCCGCCTGAAGAGTGCTGACCGCCAGCTGGCCGCGCTCAACGAAGCATACGAAGACGTCGAGACCGAGCGCTTGGACGGCATCGTTGCGAAGGCGAGCGCCGAAGCTCTTACAGAAAAGCTGCGCCAGGTCGTCGCCGAGTCGCTGAGTTACCAGGAGGATTTGACGAAATCCGGAAAAGCAACGACAGACCCGAAGGCCTTCTATCTGCTCGGCCAGTTTACGGCTTTGAGCAGTGAGCTGATTGCGCTTTTTGAACAGGCCGAATAAGTCACTCCGCAAGATACCTTTGCATAGAAAAAACAATAATCCTTTTGAACATTTAAGCCGCCCCCTCCGGAGCGGCTTTTTCTTATTCGGTTGGATAGGCGGCGAGCGTGATGTTTAGGTTAATTTCTTGGCCGTTGCGCAAGATGGTAAATTTGAGCGTGTCGCCAGGTTTGTACTCGCCGACTAGTGTCGCGACCGAGCCGGCCGGGCCTAGTTCTACGTCGTTAATCTTCGTAATGATGTCGCCGTCAAGAACGCCAGCTTGCGCTGCCGGACCGCCTGCGACTACCGAAGAAGAACCGCGACCGCCACCGATGTAGGCGCCATGAGTGACAGGGAGATTGTTACCCTTTGCGACCTCTGGCGTAATGGTCGTGTAGGATACGCCGATGTAGGCGCGCCCTGTGTTGTTATTCTCGATAATATTGTGAAGCATGCCGAGTGTGGCGGAAATCGGGATTGCGAAACCGATGCCTTGGGCGTCTTCGGAAACGGCGGTATTGATGCCAATAACATCACCATTGGCATTTACGAGCGGGCCGCCAGAGTTGCCCGGGTTAATTGCCGCGTCAGTCTGTAATAGATCCGTAAGCTGCTCGACGTCGCGCCCATCAGAGTCGCTCGCTGCGATACTGCGCCCCGTGCCGCCAATGATACCTTGCGTGACAGAGTTTTGATAAGCGCCAAGAGCGTTGCCAATTGCAAGGACCGGCTGGCCGACCGCGATAGATTTTGAGTCGCCCAGCGAAACCGTTGGCAAGTCGTCGACGTTGTTGATTTTCAGGTAAGCCACGTCATTGAGCGGATCGGTCGCGACAATCGTGACATCATCATAAGTGTCGCCAGAGTCGGTGACGATTTCGATGCTATTTGCGCCGTTAACGACGTGCTTGTTCGTCATGACATAGCCATCTTTCGTAACGATCATGCCGGTGCCGGCCGATTGGCTGCTGTAGGTACCGCCGTAGTAACCCCAGAAGCCGTGGCTCGTTTGCGTGCTAGAGGTGATGATGGAGACTACCGCAGGTGTAACTTTGCTTACGATATTCGCGACGGAAGTCTGTTCGAACTCGACCGAGTTGCCGCTATAGTAGCCAGCCGTAGAGGCGATTTGGGTTTGTTCGCCTGATTGTTCGCCCGACCGTGCAACGGCCGCCAGGCCTAGAACCAGACCAATGCCGCCCAAAAACAGCGCAAAAACCGAAATAATAACCGCTATCGTACCAGCGTTCGAACGAGCGCCCGGTGCGACCGTTGGGGCGGCGCTCCCTACATTTTTACTAGCGTTGACGACTAGCGCAGAGTTGCGCCAATCTTCTGAAGTATTTTTGTTTGTGCTCGACGTTGCCGAATTTGAACTGCCGGACGTCCATGAATTCCCACTCTCCATGTTTTTCCTTTCGTTAAATGTTGAAATTAGCCTCCGAATAGAAGAATATCATCACCACCATAACTAAAGCTGAAAATAGCGCAGGCATCAAAATGTCCGTGCTACGAATTTTACCATCGTGGCGAACTGCGGATTTGTAGCCGCGCGCGAAAACGAAGAACATGAGCGAAACTAGGACTGGTTGCTGCGGAATGGCGAAGCTGGCGCCAAAAAGCGTGAAGCGATAAACAATGGACCAGTGGTAGAGAATCCAGGAAAGTTCTGCGTTGAGCAGCGCAAAAATGTAGGTAGCAAACATAAAGTCGTGGTCTTCGCCCTGCGTGAGGACGTGGCGGCAGGCGCCGTAGCCGATAATGATGCTGATTAGGACGCTAACTATTGGATCAACCGTCGAGGCTAGCAAGGTGAGCGCGTAGTTGCCGAAGAAGAGCGCCGAGATTGCCTGAATCTCCGTTGAAAGCGTGCTACTGCGCGGCTTTATGATAGTCAGCCAAACGATATAAAATAGCGTGAAGATAATCTGCCAGGCGTTCAGACTGTCACTGCCGGCAAGATATACTAACATGACGAGCGAGACGCCGACGATAAAATCCACTAAGTTCGCTTTGATGTTTAGCCACCAGTAGCGCGGACGCACCGCCACGACGCGCCATTTCGAAAGAATGACAAGCACGATAGCAAAAATCCAGTTGCCCGAAATTACAGTCAGCGCCGTAGAGCCGACCGCGAGAGCGACGTTGAGTAAAATATGCGTAACGGTGCTAAGCGCGTTACGACCTTTTCGCAGCATGATGTAGTCTGCCATAACTTTATTAATTTTAGCACAGACGCATTTTTCGCGCTACTTATGCTAAAATGTTTGATATGGGAGAAGATGATAGGCCAAAATTAAGTTTCAGTCAAAAATATCCAAAATTGAAAGATATCTTTAGTTTTCTTGGTTTCGTGGGAGCAATCGTGGTCGGAACTTTCGTGTTGAATCATTTTGTTTTTCGAAGCTATAACGTCGTGGGCGGCAGCATGGAAAATACGCTCATTCAGAACGATCGCGTCATCGTGAACCGGCTAGCGGTGAGCTGGAAACACTTGCAGGAGCAAGCCTATGTGCCAAAGCGTGGGCAAGTGATTGTTTTTGCGAATGGCGGGAATGGCAGCACAAATAACTGCGAGCCGGACGAGAACATTACAGACCAGTATATTATCAAGCGCGTGATTGCCCTGCCCGGCGAGCGCGTCGTGCTGAATGATGGAACTTTCACGATTTATAACGAGGAGCACCCAGAGGGCTTCAATCCGGATGAGGCAACGAGAAAATCCGAGACAGATGGTCCAAAAGAGCACACTTCGGGGAGCCTAAATATGATTGTGCCGGAGGGCGAGATTTTTGTGAGCGGCGATAATCGCGTCGACAATAACTCGTACGACTCGCGTAACGGACTCGGCACGGTGCCGTTTTGTCGCATAATCGGGCCGGTCTCTATGCGCATCTTACCACTGACGAAGTTTCGTCTCTTTTAGTGCTAGCTAGATTCTGCTATAATAGGCATAAGTTTAATTATAGGAGTACAAATGTCTAAAACAGGAGCAAGAAAGGGCTTTACGATTATCGAGGTTGTGCTAGTGCTAGCAATTGCGGGCCTCATTTTCCTGATGGTGTTTATTGCGCTTCCGGCATTACAGCGTGGCCAGCGTAATACGCAGCGAAAGA
This sequence comes from Candidatus Saccharibacteria bacterium UBA4387, assembly GCA_002391075.1. GTDB lineage: Bacteria > Patescibacteriota > Saccharimonadia > Saccharimonadales > Saccharimonadaceae > UBA2834. The sequence goes on along the minus strand of DGRN01000018.1, from coordinate 3,910 downwards.
ACGATTTAAGCCGATTCATTACTGCCTTCGATAGCTACAGAAGCAACAATAGCAATAAATATCCTTTTTTCGGTCAAGAGGACACGTGGCTAACGTCAATGGAACAGTTTACAAAACGCTACATAGACGAAAACTGCGGAAATTTCTCGAAGCCTTATGATGACGATTTATTTGTTACTGGTTCTTGCGGCGCACAATTTACAGACCCGGATGGAGAACCGTACCGTTGGGATGTTCGTTATGATAATTGGAGTAACCCGATAGCGAGCGAACCTGGCTATCACAGAATCTGGCTCCCGGTTCCTAAAGGCACCACCTGCAATGCTGGCAAGGTAGAATCAGACGAAGTTGACTGGTGCGTAGCTGCCGGCATAGCAAGCGGAAACGTAACACATTATGTTGCCGTATTCGATCACGCTAAATGTACCGACAGAGAAGGCATTCTCTATAAGACTGGGGGGAGAAACGATATCGCCCTGCTATACATACTAGAAGGCGGTGCCATTGCCTGTGTAGACAATCAGTAATGCGCTCAATAAAAAACATCCTCGGTCAGGCCGAGGATGTTTTTTATTCGTCTGCATCAAGGCTGGGGCGGTCGATGAGCTTGACTTCGATTTTTGTGGCGTCGTTTTTGCCTGTTGTGATTTTTACAACGTCTTTGTCGACCTGAGCGAGGCTTTTGTAGGCAGTATTGTAATGCCCGACCGTAGTGCCGAGCGCCGCACCAAGCTTCTGCATGTATTTATCGAAGGCGGTTAGATGCGTGCCGAGTTTTGCGACGCGCGCCTGAATTTCTTGCGTATCTTTCTCGATTTCCAGACTGCGCAAGCCCTGCAGAATCGTCTGGAGATAGGCCATAAAACTAGTTGGACTGGTTACGATGACTTTTTTATCGCGGTAGGCATATTCGATAAGATCGCGTTGGTTGGCGCCGACCTTATTGATGAGCAGGTCGTAATAGAGACTCTCGGACGGCACAAACATAAAAGCGAAATCCATAGTCTTCTCGGCGGGACGGATATACTTTGCGGTTTCGTCGATGCGCCCTTTGAGATCTTCGCGCACTTTTTTAGCGTAGACTTCGCGCTCGGCCTTGGTTTCGGCCGCGACCATGCGATTGTAGTTTTCGAGCGAGAATTTGGAGTCGATTGGCAGGATTTTACCCTTGTCCAAAAATACGACCGCGTCAACAATTTCGCCGTCCTTGAATTTGTACTGCGTTTCGTAGGAACCTGGCGGCAGCACATTGCCGAGCACTGAGTCGAGGTAAAATTCGCCAAATACGCCGCGCTGTTTTGGGTTCTGTAGGACCGCCTGGAGGCTCTTTAGCTCCTCGGCAACCGAGCCGACATGCTTGTTAGTTTCCGTAATCGTAGCTAGACGCGCGGAGATTTCCGCCATCGCCTTGTTCGACTCGCGCAATTGGCGATCCGAAACGCTGAGCTGGCGCGAAATTGACTCTTGTACGTTGGAATTATTTTGATTCATTAGCGCGTACATTTGATCAATTTTGTCTTGCGTGCGGCGATTTTCGTCGTCGATTTTGCGATTCAAATCGTCGGTCAGGCGAGCATTTTTGTGCGCCGAAATCAGCAAGGTCACGACCAGCGCGGCCGCAAGAATAATGATAATTATTAGTTCTGTTCCCATAAGCAACCCTCCACGCCGTTCTTTTTATATGCGAAGCCATAATAGTTATGATAATTAGTAGCAATATCTGCGCACATGCAGCAGCTTGGGCCACCATCAGAAACATAAAAAAGCGGAAGTAGACCAAGAAGCAGAAACACTATCGCGCAGACCGCCAGAATACGACGCGTCTTGAGCTGTTTTTTAGCAAACATCAACACCGCCAACGCGGCATTCGCAGCCAGCATAATCAGAGTTGCGATACTCGCGAGCCTAAAATAATCAGTCGTTATGTCATGAGCGATTAAAATGAATGCGCTCCACAAGAGTGCGATAAGCATGATTATGCGTAGTATCTGGTAAAAAAGTAGAAATTTTTGGTCTTTTTTGTTTTGTTTTTTCATAAAAATCCCTGGCCGAGTGCTTGCCCGTCGACCTATATGTTTCTATTATAGCACAAGCGTTTTGAAATGTCAAATTCAGAGGCTAGTGGCAGCACCGATAAAGGTCCAGTGTTTTTCTTCGACCTGCGGGCAAGGCTGCGTAATGCACTGCTTCGGAGCGTCGTAACGTGCCACGTAAACCGGCGCAATAAGGGCGAACACAACATGCGCGATACACAAGAACGTGATAGGGATTAGGATTTTGCGGAGTTGTGCGTGCATGGTCCTGAAAATTCTCAGACTAATAATTAAAATCATGAGACCGACATTAGTTGCAAAAAACGAGACGAGGAGCCAGAGATTGTCGAGCGATTCGTGATTTCGAATCACCGTGATGATGCCCAGAATCAAAACAACCAAAAGACCGACCAGCAAAACAGCGCGCCAAATTTTGTCTTTGACTTTTTCGGTGGCGCCGAATGCGAGTTCTCTGAGCGCCTGCTTATCTTCTGCGTCTATGATTGCCATGTTTTAATTTTACAGGCGGCTAGTTTCTAGCGCAAGCCACCAAAAAACGCCCCTTTCGGAGCGTTCTTGGAGTTTGATTAGTCGACGACTTCGCCTTCGACAGAATCATCTTTCTTGTCATCGGACTTGACCTTATGAGTCTTGGTCTCGCCTTCGGACTTGTCGCCTTCGGCCTGCTGGTACATCTTCGCACCGATTGGCATGATGGCATCATTGAGCTCTTTGACAGCCTCTTCGAGCTTCTCGGCATCTTCGGCGTCGTTTTCGAGCGACTCCTTGGCCTTCTTTACAGCCGCCTTGATCGCATCTTTGTCTTCGTCGGAGATTTTATCCTTGTACTCGGTCGGCATCTTTTCAGCTTGGTAGATAGCGTTTTCGAGATGGTTCTTGGCGTCGATAGCTTCCTTCTTCTTCTTGTCGTCAGCTGCGTGAGCTTCGGCGTCTTTCTGAGCCTTTTCGATGTCCTCCTTGCTCATGTTGCCGGAGTTTTGAATCGTAATGCTCTGCTCTTTGCCAGTACCTTTGTCTTTTGCGGTAACATTCAAGATACCGTTAGCATCGAGGTTGAAGGTAACCTCAATCTGCGGAACGCCGCGTGGAGCTGGTGCGATACCGTCAAGAATGAAGCGGCCGAGAGACTTGTTGTCTTTTGCGAATTCGCGCTCGCCCTGAAGGACATGAATTTCAACCTGTGGCTGATTGTCGCTCGCGGTCGAGAAGACTTCGGACTTGCTGGTCGGAATGGTCGTGTTGCGATCAATAAGTGGGGTGCGAACGCCGCCCATGGTTTCGATACCGAGAGTAAGCGGAGTGACATCGAGGAGAAGCACGTCCTTAACATCGCCAGCTAGCACGCCGCCCTGAATTGCAGCACCAACGGCAACGACCTCGTCTGGGTTAACGCCCTGCATTGGATCCTTGCCGAAGAGTTTCTTGACGCGGTCGACAACTGCTGGCATGCGGGTCATACCGCCAACCATGACAATCTCATTGATATCGGAAGTGCTGAGTTTGGCGTCTTTGAGAGCCTTCTTGACTGGACCGTCAAGACGATCAAGCAGGTCGGAAACGAGTTCTTCGAGTTTGGCGCGAGTCAAGGTAAGCTCAAGGTGCTTTGGACCGTCAGCATCGGCAGTAATGTAAGGCAAATTGATTTCGGTTTCGGTTGCAGAGCTGAGCTCCTTCTTGGCCTTCTCTGCTTCATCCTTGATGCGCTGCATGGCGGCTGCATCTTTGCGGAGATCGATGCCGTTTTCTTTCTTGAAATCATCAAGAATATAGTTCACGATGACGTTATCGAAATCTTCACCGCCAAGGTGCGTATCGCCGTTCGTAGATTTAACTTCGAAGACGCCGTCGCCGAGTTC
>DGRN01000003.1:444-7589 GCA_002391075.1 Candidatus Saccharibacteria bacterium UBA4387 | reverse complement strand
GAAGAAGAAGAAGAAGAGGCGCCAATCGAGGACAATATCGACAACCCAAGCACCTTCGATGCCGGATTCGTAACCGCCGCTCTGCTCGGAAGCACGACCGCCATCATGGCAGGACTCTTCGCCGGCAAGAGCCTCCGCCGCCGCTAAACCGGCCCAATACACAAAAATAGCCACTCCGCAACGAGCGGCTATTTTTTTACATCGCACGCAACTTCTCAACGCATTTCGCCACGTACGCGACCTCATCAATCAGCCCCGTCGCACCGCGAATATTCAGCGCCGTTTCGGCCGGCATCGTATACATCACGCGCATCATCTTGATATGATCCGCCCCGATTCGCCCTGTCGCCGCCTTCGCCAGCGCCGCCTGCTCTTCGTCCCAAAAATACCGCCTCGCCGCATCTAACTTTTCGCCGTCCGTATCAAACTTCAGATTCACATCTTCCCCACCGGCGCGCACCACATTTATGCCCCACCATGCGCGCAAAATGTCTTTCCAGCGCGAGTTAGCATCGTCATCAACATGTTTCTGCATCGCGCGAAAAACTTGCCGCGAAATATCAAAAAACTCCTCCGAATCCACATGCTCCGCTCGTGCATTCACTGCTCGCATCAACGCCCCGCCCTGCTCAATCAAATCCAAATCGCGCACCAGAGCATCATAATGCTCGATTAGTCGCGCGCTCGTCAAAACCCCCAAATCACCCCGCCCTGCATGAATCACCACATCCGACACCGAGAACAACTCAATGCCACCCGCCAGGCGCGACTTCTCCTTCCTCACGCCGCGCGCAATCACGCTCTTTTTCCCCTCCGGCGTCAGCAGCTGCAAAATTCTATCCGCCTCCGCATAATCCGTTCTGCGCAGCACTATCGCCTTCGTTCGCAAATCACGCTGCACAACAACACTCCTCCACGCACGCCCGCAGTTCTCGTGGCGTCATTTTACTCTTGTCCAGCACCGCCGCAACGCCATAATCGTCCGCCAACTCGTCGCGCAGCTCCACGCTCGAAACTATCACCACCGGCACACTCGCCAGCTCCGGATAACTTCGCATCTCATTTAAAATCGCAAAGCCCGTCGGCCCCACCAGCAACAAGTCCAACACCACCAAATCCGGCCGCACATCGTCCATTTCCGCCATCGCCGCCACTCCGTCATGAAAAAAATCCAAATCATAGCCGCGCAAAACCCGCCGATAATAATCTTCCCACATCCTATCATCATCTATTACGAAAATTCTCATACCAAACTCAACTGACCACTTATCTGCAAATCCACATAAAAACTCGTTCCATCGCGATGCCGAATCAGCCCAAAATCCGCCCCCATATAATTCGCAAATTTCGCCGCAATATACAGCCCCATGCCGCTCGAACCTGGTCGCATCGCAATTTCTAGTGGTCGATTCACGAAACCATCTTTAATTTCGCGCCAAATCCGCGTTGGCACTGCCGGCCCATAGTCGCGCACCGCCACTCGAATCCGTCCATTTTTCCGGTCCGAAATCATCACCTCGCTAGGCAACTCCTCGCCACCATAATTCATTGCATTCAGACAAAAATTATATACCACCGAATGCAGCAGTTGCCGATTTGCCACCACCAAATGCCGCCTATTCCGATAATCGATTTTCAGCTCACGCCGATTAAATCTAAACAGCTGCCACAATTCACTTACTACATCATCGCAAACCGCTCGCGGATTCACCGGCTCCATCTCAAACAACGCATCATCAAGCCGCGCAACCTTCAGCAAATCATTCACCTGTCGCAATGCTCGCTCACTGGTCGCCACAATCTGATCGCCAACTCGCTTCACGCCAGCTTTATCGTCCTCTAGCTCCAAAGATAAGGCCAATTGACGCATCAAGCTCAACGGCGCCTTCAATTCATGCGCCACCACCACAGCGCCAGAGCTAAGGCCGCCCGCGCTACTGCCAATTACCTCACTTTTCATACCTCAATTTTACACCACCAAAAAAGCCCCCGCAAAGCAAGAGCTTTTTGTTTTTTGCGATTATTTCGAAACGCGCGTAATCGTCCGGATAATATACTCAAAATCCGTCTTATGCTCCAGCGATGTCGTCTGGAAAATTGCCGTCTTGCCCGAGCTACCAATCCCAAAAATCACAAAGGAAATCTGATCGCCACCTTCAGTCACGACACCGTCATAGCGCTTTCCGGTAATATTGTTACTTACTGTAAAAATCTGCCCGCTCAAGCCCTTGCTTGACATCGCATCATAGGTTTTTGCCAAGGAATCCACATCCTGGTTCACTACCGAAAAAATCAAAGCGTACTTCGAATCTTTGCTTCCAACCGGTTTCACCGGCTCATCGTCAAAATAAGCCGCATAAGAACTCCCCGACGCGCCATTATCGTCGATATACAAATGCCAATTCTTCGGATAATAGAAGTTAATTGTGCCCATATCGCTCGGACCAGTAAACGTCTTGTACTTTTCAGCCGTCTTCTTGTCTTGATTCGTGCGGTCAATCTGTTTTTGCTCTTCCTTCGCGTCCGCAACTCGCCTGTCGATCTGCACGTCAATATCGTTACGCAGCGCCTGATAGCTCATCTGCTTTTGCGTCGCAATGAAAATCGCAATCGCCGCTATAATACAAGCCACAATCACGCTCAAAATACTCAAAACCGACGACGACTTGCTTGGTTTTTCGTCAGCCGCAACTGGATTATTCGGCATAACCGGCGCCACATTCGGCATCACCGGGTTCATATTGTTCTGGTTCATATTATTTGGATTCATATTCACTCCTAATCCGCCGCCCTAGTCAGGCTTTCAAGGACTTTCTCAAAATCCTCTTTATAAATCTGGGCATCCGTCTGCAAAAAGGCTGTCTTATTCGAGTTTCCCAGCTTAATCAACACTACCGAACCCAAACGGTTCTCGCCTAGCTTACCATCATAGCGCATGCCTTCAATGTTCGACCCCATTCTGAACAGAGACGATGTCAAGTCTCCGCTCGTCACTTTCGCATCATAGCTCTTTTTCTCGTCGTCTAGGCGCTTGTTTGTTATCGCAAAAATCAGCGAATAGCGCGAGCCTCCATCGCTTATCGAATCAACATAGTCCGGGCGGAAAAAGGCGCGGAACGAGCTGCCCTTACTGCCATCATCGTCGATATACACGCTCCAATTTTTCGGATAGTCAAAGCCAACTCGCCCCATCGATGCCGGCCCTTCAAAGTGCCGAAACGGAATTTTTTCTTCTTCCGCAAAAGTCTTTTCATCTTCCATACGCTGTGCATCTTTCGCCACAAGCACAGCCTGCTCAATCTCCAGATTACTATTCGCTTCAAGTGTCCGATATTCCATCGACTTCTGAACCGCCATAATAATCGCGACCGCCGCCACGCCGCAGGCAAACACTAGACCCAAAACGCTGAACAACGGAAAATGCATTTTCTGCTTTTCTTTCTTTGGCGCGATTGGATTCATATTCACTAAGCCAATATTCGGCACCGGATTTGCCATACCAGCACCCATCGCCGGCATCGCACCGCCAAAGCCATTCGGATTCATCGGCCGCTGACCAGCAAACGCCCCTGACGCCTGCGGAGAGGCCTGCGGAGCTGTCATCGGTGCCGCCGAATTTGCCGCAACAAAACTCTGCTTCGGCATAGCGCCATTATTGTTCGGAGCCATTCCGTTTGTAAAATTTTGATTTCCGACCGGCACATTCCCGCCCATCATCGGATTCGTTGAATTTTGATCCATACCTAAAAATATTTTAGCACAAGCGCCAAAAAGCCGCAAAAGCGCCTAATCCTTGCTAAAATCCTCCGCAATCACATTAATCTCATTTTTCATTTCGGTCAAATCTTTCTGGATTTCTTTCGCCAGCGTCGTCAACTCTTTATATTTTTCGCTCGCTTGTTCCAGTTTAAAATCGTCCGAATAAAACCAGTCCACGCCAGTCTTCAATTCTTCAATCTTATCGCTAATTTGTTTCGACATATTCCTACCTCTCCTTTATTTTTTCAACTCTTGCATCAATCTCTTTATCTCGTGTTGTAATTTTTACAACATTTCCCACTTTTGGCTCGCCTAAAATCAGCGCATAGCCACGTTTTAGAACTTCTTCCGGATTTAATTGCGTCAACACCTTACAAATTCCATCAATTTCCGACTCCAACGTTGTAATTTTTACAACGACATCGAGTTTTACTTGTTCAATCACACGCAAATTCTCACGCAACATCTCATCAATTTTCGAATTGAACAAATTTTGTACTCGGACAATCGAATCCTTCGCCTGCCGCAGCACCTCGCGCTTATCTCGCGTCAACATTTGCGCCGCATTACTCGGCGTCGAAGCCACCACATCCGCCGCAAAATCGCAAAGGCTCTCATCTACCTCATGCCCAATGCCCGTAATCACCGGTATTTTCGAGGCCGCTACCGCGCGCACTAATTTTTCATCATTGAACACCGCCAAGTCATCCGCTGAACCGCCGCCACGAATAATCGCAATCACATCCATCTCGCCGCGTTCATTAAAATACTTCAAGGCTCGAATAATTTGATCAGCCGCCGCCATACCCTGCACTTGCGTATGCGCCACGCTCACCTCCAAGCCGCCCCAACGCTCATTCAAAATCTTACAAAAATCCGCATATCCAGCCGCCTGCGTACTCGAAATCACGCCAATCCTGCGCACCACCGGTGGCAGCGAACGCTTCTTTTCTGGCGCAAACAAACCCTCAGCCGTCAACTTCTTTTTCAGCAACTCGAAACTCTTCTTCAAATTGCCTTCACCCACCGGCATCACGCTCTGTACCGTCAACGAAAACTTTCCCCAATTCGTCAGTTTTGGCAAAGCGCGCACTCGCACCCGCATCCCGTCCTCTAGCGGAAAGCGCAGCGCATATTTCATCATAAAACAACCCACGCTCGCTTGCTCGTCCTTCAAATCAAAAAACACAAACTTCCCCTGATTCACCTTGAAGCTTGCCACCTCGCCCTCAACCACAACGCCAGCAAACGCGGTCTCCAAAATCTGGTTACAAACCGCCTGAAAATCAGAAACGCTATAAACCTGTTGCTCTTCGCTCATCCTTCAGTACTCTCTTCGGCAACAGTCTTCGGCGCTGCCTTCGCGTCGAACTTATCTTCACGCTTCATTAGCGCTGCCTGATAGAAGCCCCACCCGCTCAAAATCGTCCCGAGCAAAACACAAACACGAGTCACAGCCACCACGATAATCGACACCGATAAATCAACGCCCGTCGCAGCCATCACCGCCACCATCGCGCCTTCGTAACCGCCCAAACCGCCCGGCGTCGGCACCACTGTGCCCACCACACTAGCAATACCTTCAGCAATCATAATCTGCGGCAAAATCTCTGGATGTCCCATCGCTATACCTACGACCCAATACGTCGCCAACTCAAGAAACGAGAAAATCGCGCCCCAAATAATCGGACCACCTAGAATCTTGCGATTCCTACGAATCCACAAATAATCATTACGCAAATCTCCAAAGAAGCGCACAACCGAATCCTCGTTCAGCACCTTGCGTCGCTTACCGCGCGTAAGCTTCCGAATCACACGGTTCACAAATTTCGTCGCATTCGTCGACAGCCAATCAACATTCTTCTGCTTGCGCACTATCAGCCAGCACACCAGCAATAGCACCCAAATCCCTACCGCAATCGCCGCCGCCAAACGCAACGCCCAATAGTTATTCGGCTGCACACAGCCCGCAATCATCACGATGGCAATCGCAATAAAAGTCTGCACCGTATTCGCAATCGCACAAATCCCATAGCGTAAAGCATGAATAAAGCTAATCTGCCCTGCTGTCACATGCAAATCCTTCAGACGCCAAATCAAATACGCCAAACCACTCGCACCACCGCTCGGCAAAGCATGGTTCACAAAATTAATCTCCAACGAAATGCGCGTCAGCTTCGCCTTCGACACCTTGAAACTCTTTCGCTGCTTCAAAAACGCAAAATAAATCTGCCCCGCCGCAAAATACATCAACGCCTGCTCCGGAATCAAAGCCAACAGAACCGGCACATTCATCTTCTGCCAAGCAAACAAAGTCGCCCCCAAGAACGTCAGTTCGCGCGTATCCGCCTCCCCATCCTTGTCCGTATCGACTTCCTTGCTATATTTTTGCGCACCCCAAAACTCTTCAACCGCCCCGTCGTCAATTACATGAGTTTCATCCGTCACTTCCAAGCCAGAAGCCGAAGTTAGCACGCCATAAGCCACAAAAATCACTAGCACAATCGTAATTACACTAATGATCTTTTTCCACATTTTTCGAAAGTCTCCAAAAATAATGCTTGCTTTTAGTTTATTGTAGCATATTAAAATTTTTCGTCACGCCATAGCTTTTCTGCTTGCAAAATGTTATAATTATGACATTATGCAATATCTTGCCATCCTTGGTCGCGAACCGAAACTTTCCCTCGCCGAGCTCGAGGCTCTTTTTGGCGCACAAAACGTTTCCAAAATCAACCGTCAGCTCGCCAAAATTAACACCGAACATCTAAACCTGTCGCGCCTCGGCGGCACCATTAAGGCAGCCGAAATCCTCGAACAGCCACTCGCAGATTATCTCGCCAAGCTACCGGCCGGCAAAATCACCCTCGGCTTCTCAGACTATTCCAAAAACGCCAACACTAAAAAGACCTGGCAGCTCGCCCTAAAATACAAAAATTTACTCAAACGCCACGGCCGCAACGTGCGCCTCATTCCCGCCACCGACGCCACTATCTCGTCCGCCACGGCACACCATAACCAACTCGGCGAAAAGCTAAACCGCATCGAAATCATTAAATTCGACGACATCTTCGCCAGCAGCATCGGCACCCAAAACATCACTGCTTACGCCAAACGCGACCAACAGCGCCCAGCGCGGGACGCCTTTGTCGGCATGCTACCACCAAAACTCGCTCAAATCCTCATCAATTTAGCTACCGCAGGCGCCAAAACCGGCACAGTCCTAGATCCATTCTGCGGCACCGGAGTCGTTCTTCAGGAGGCCGCGCTCATGGGCTACTCCGCCTACGGCAGCGACTTATCCGAAAAAATGGTCAAATACAGCCAGCGCAACCTCGATTGGCTCGTCGAAAAAACACCAAAACTTCAAAAAAGCCAAGCGCCCG
>DGRN01000003.1:0-385 GCA_002391075.1 Candidatus Saccharibacteria bacterium UBA4387 | reverse complement strand
GCGCCCGCCGTCAACATCGAAGTCGGCGACGCCACGGACCACAGCTGGCAATCAGCCAAAATCGATTTCGTCGCATCGGAAATCTATCTCGGTCATCCACTTTCTGCCGCACCCGCCGACATCAAATTCAAAGAACTCAAACAAGACGCCGAATCGCTTTTGCGCGCTTTTCTTAAAAACATCGCGCCGCAAATCACCAGCGGCACTCAACTAGCACTCGCCACCCCTGCTTGGCTTCGCCCCGACGGCAGTTACAAAGGTGTAGATATCCTTGACGAAATCGATAATCTGGGATATAATGCTATAAAGTATCTAAATGCGACTCAATCTGACCTCTTGTATCATCGAGAGAACCAAATTGTTGCGCGTCAAATAATAGTATTAA
>DGRN01000021.1 GCA_002391075.1 Candidatus Saccharibacteria bacterium UBA4387 | reverse complement strand
AATAAAACACGGTTGCGCTTATTGAAAACTTTAGGAATTCTGGCTCCCATCATTTCAATATTTTAACATATAATGAAAATATGAGCGAATTGCCTAAGATATCAGTTATTATTCCTTTTTATAATACCGGCGAGAGTTTGTTGCGGCTTTTGCGTCAGGTTTTGCGCTGCGGGTACGAGAATCTTGAGATTATTTGCGTCGATGATAACTCGAGCGACGATAGTTTGGCGCAGCTGAAGCGGTTCGTGAAAGACGAGAGCGAGATTCAGATTATTGAGCAGGCGAAAAACCGCGGGGCGGCGAGCGCGCGAAATCGAGGCTTAGAGGTGGCGACGGGCGATCTGATTTGTTTTTTGGATTCGGATGATGAAATTTCGAAGTCGTTTTTCGCAAAGCTAGAGAGCGCGATGCGCGGCGAGGCGATTTTGGCGGCTTGCGGGATTAAACAGAGATACTTGTATTCGCGCAAAAACATTTTGCAGTATGTAACTGCGGCGGCGCCAAGAAAGGCGGGTGAGGATTTTCGGACTTATGTCGTGAGATTAATGACTCTGGACGGCAGGCTGTACCCGGTGGTGAATAAGATTTTTCGTGCTGACGTAATTAGAAAAAATAAAATCCGTTTCAAGCGAAATTTGGATTTTGCGGAAGATACGAGGTTTGTGCTGGATTATCTGGATTGTTTCGAGGACGGGCTGATGCGTTTTATTCCGAGTGCGCTTTATGTCTATAATTACGGGACGCCGACCAGTACAGTGGCGTCTTCGGCTTTGCGCTGGAAAAATTGGCAGCGGAGTTTTGCGGATGTACGCGAGTGGGCGCGTGGCGGCGGCGAGAAGCGGAATTTCTATCTTGAGAAGTTGTGGCTGCGCTTTCGAGTTTCGCACGCGCTAGCGGTAGTACGCTCGCCGTTAAGTTACACTGAGAAACGCCAGTATGTCGGCTTTTTGGAATATTGCGGCGCGGCGATTTTGGCAAAAATCAAAAAATAGCCCCTTGCGGGGCATTTTTTAGGCGTGTTTTGCGATATAGGCGAGCGTGTCGCGCATAACGTCGTCGATATCAAGCTCGGTCTGCCAGTTAAGTTCCGCCTTGGCCTTTGCTGGGTTGGCCCAGAATTCTGGAAGGTCGCCAGAACGGCGCGGAGCGATGCTTTTTGGTAGTTCTTCGCCACGGGCGCGCTCGAAAGCGGTGACGATTTCTTTGACAGAGGTCGGTTTGCCTGAGCCGAGATTATAGATGGAAACGCCCGGTTTGAGGTGGTCGAGAGCAGCCATGTGGCCTTTTGCGAGATCTACAACGTGGATGTAGTCGCGGCGGCAGGTGCCATCCTCTGTAGGATAGTCGTCACCAAAAATCTTGAGTTCTGGAAGGTGGCCGTTTGCGACGCGCATAATGAATGGCATGAGATTATTTGGAATACCATTCGGATCGTCGCCGAGGAGACCAGCCGGATGTGCGCCGACAGGGTTGAAATAGCGCAACAAGCAGACCTGGAATTCTGGATCCGCAACACTATAATCTTTCAGGATTTCTTCGATGAAATATTTTGTGCGACCGTACGGGTTGGAAAGATGGCCGCCAGTTTGCATAGTTTCGACATATTCTGGGCTTTCCTGAACGCCATAAACGGTAGCCGAGGATGAGAAAATGATTTTCTTGACGCCGGTTTCGCGCATGGCCTTGAGCAGATGGAGTGTGCCAGTGACGTTGTTTTCGTAATATTCCAGAGGCTTATCGACAGATTCACCGACGGCTTTGTAGCCAGCAAAGTGGATTACCGCGTCGAAATTGCCTTCTTTGAAGACGCGCGTCACGCCAGCTTCGTCGAGAAGGTCAACTTGGTGGAATTTTGGCTTTTTGCCGGTGATTTGCTCTATCTCATCAAGGACTTCGATTTTGCTATTGTATAAATTGTCGAGGATTTCAACCTCGTGACCAGCGGAAAGCAGCTCTACTGCGGTATTGGAACCGATGTAGCCAGTGCCGCCGGTAACTAAAATTCGTTGACTCATGTTGTTATTATATAATAATCTGCGATTTTTGCACTAGGCGGGCGGTTTGATATAATTGAGACATGAAAGTTGCAATCGTTTGCGATTGGCTAACAAATACGGGCGGTGCAGAAAAAGTGCTTTTGGCGATTCACGAGATGTTTCCCAAAGCGCCAATTTTTACATCGAAGTACGATAAGCGCGGAATTGACTGGTTTGACGGTGCGGATGTGCGGACGGGTTGGCTGCAGATTTTTCCGAGTGGAATGCGACGCTTTTTGGCGCCATTGAGGCAGCTTTATTTTAGCCATTTGGATTTGTCGAGTTATGACTTGGTAATTTCGGTGACTGGGGCGGAAGCGAAGAGCGTAAAGACCGGCGATGCGTTCCATATCTGTTATTGCCACGTGCCAACACAGTATTATTGGCAAATGTACGAGAGTTATCTGGCGGATCCTGGGTTTGGAAAATTGAATTTTTTGGCGCGGTTTGGCTTAAAGTTGCTAGTGAAGCCTTTGCGAAAGGCGGATTTTAAGGCAGCGCAGAGACCGGATTGTTTTGTGACGATTTCGAGCCATGCAGCTGAGCAGATTGCGAAATATTATGAGCGCGAGGCGGTGATTGTGGCGCCACCAGTGGAAACTGATAAGTTTAGGCCACAAAAAGACGCTTCTGGCGACTATTACATTAATTTTTCGCGACAAGTGTCTTGGAAGAGGCAGGATTTGATCGTGCGGGCATGTATCACGCAGAAGCGGAAGCTCTTGATGATTGGCGAGGGGCCGGAACATGAGAATCTGAAGCGAATTGCGAACGGGTCGCCTTTGGTTGAGTTTTTGCCATGGTTGAGCAGCGAGGAGCTGAACCAGAAGCTTGCTGGGGCGAAGGCGTTTATTTTTCCGAGTTTGGAGCCGTTTGGGATTGCGCCGGTCGAGGCGCTTTCGGCGGGTTGTCCGGTGATTACTTTCGCGGAAGGCGGAGCGCGAGATTTTGTGATTGACGGCGAAAATGGAGTTTTATTCAAAAAACAGAGCGTGAAAAGTCTCGAGAAAGCGATTTTGCGGTTTGAGGGATTGAGTTTTTCGAGTAAAAAGGTTGCGAAGAGTGCGGAAAAGTTTGCGAAAGAGGAGTTTTTGCGCAAGATGAAGGAGCTGATTGATGAAAAAATGGCTAGATAAGATAGAGCGGGCGATGCTTTGGGCATTGCCGTTCGTCGTGTTTTTCGCTTATTATCCGGTAATTAAGCTCGGCGCAAACGAGCAGATGAATTTTGAGTTGTCGCTGCCGTTGATTTGGTTGGCATTATTTGGCGGGATTAGCATTTTGCGCTTTCCGCGAATTTTGAAGCGTTTTAAGCTGAAGCAGCTGTGGATTTTGGGACTTTTCCCGATAACGGCGACGCTCTCAGTAGTTTGGTCGCGGAATTTCGTGCGCGGTTTTTTGGAGGCGGGAATTTTGGATTTATTGTTTGTTTGCGGACTGAATATTTTGAGTTTGCGACCAAGCAAGGCCGAGGTCGCGAAATTCGCGAAGCTGCATGTGTTTGGCGGCGCGATTGCGAGCGTGATTTGCCTAGTGCAGTGTTTTTTGGACGTGTTTGGTGCGCCGAAAAATATTAGTTTGCTCTGCCCTGGCTGCGGTTACCAGGTTTTTGGTTTTTCGCACCCGAACGGCTTGGCGATTGAGCCGCAGTTTATGGGGAACTTGCTGATTGCGCCGGCGCTTCTCTCTCTGTATTTTGCATATAATACCATCGTTTCTAAATCTAGCAAGAGACAGATTCTGCTGGCTATTGGCTTGAGTTTTTTGAATATTATGGCTTTATATATCTGCTTTTCGCGCGGGGCGATTTATGCATTTATACTTTCTTTGATATTATTTGTCGTTTTGAGCGCGAAAAAAGCTAAGCGAAAAAATATACTTTTTTTGGTATATTTTGGCGTGAGTTTTTTGGGTTTTTCCACAGGCCTGCTGTGCCAAGGTGTTTTGGCGGAGTTTTCCACAACCTCGGAAAGTTTTCCACAGGGTATCGCACGAGCCGTACATCATCTTAGTTTGGGGAAAATCGATTTTAGGCAAAAGGAAGCACCGGCGCCAAGTGCTGAGGGAGAAGCAGCGATTTTTGATGGCTACATTGAGGAGTCGACAGAAATTAGGTTGGGACTAAATGAGGCGGCTTTCAAAACATGGAGTGAAGATGCGGATGCTATCCTGAACGGGGTTGGCCTCGGCGGAGCCGGTGTGGCGATTCACGAGAAGTTCGATTATTATTCGGAAAAGGAAATCGTGCAGAATCAGTTTTTGAGTATTCTGTTGGAGCTTGGTGTGATTGGTTGCCTTTCGCTGCTAGTTACGCTAGGCGTAATAATCTGGTCGACTTATCGGTTTGGGGCGAACGCCTTCTTTTGGGCGTTACTACTTGCATATGTCGTGAGCCTGAATTTCTTTTCTGGCTTGCCAAACGTGCTCCATATTTACCTTTTGGCGCCACTATGGATGCGTTTGGGCGCTCATAATAAATATGCTAAAATAGGTTAATGAGTGGAGCGAAGTCTATTGACGGCCTACAGAGACGGAGCGTCAAAAAGCAAGTGACCGCGACAAAAAGCGTCACGATGCAGCGGCGCAAAATCGCAAAACAGGCCACAAATATCACAAGAGGAAATATTCAGTCAGTTCGCCACCCTAAAACGACTCGGAAAGCGACCGAAAGCAGGATTGGTGGGCTTAGAAAAGGTAACGGAAGCCTAGGTTTGGACGATTATGAAAAGTCCTTGCAGGCAGCCGAGGCAAATCAGATCGAGCAACTCGAAGAGTTCTCGAACGACGTCGATACAGATGAGCGAGCGGCTATCAAGAGTTTTTTGAAGGAAAGACAAGATAGCGAGGCGACAGACTTGGCGGCTATTCCTCTAAAAGAGCGTAAGAAGCGAAAAATGAAGAATAAGGACGATAAACCAAAGAAAAAGCGCCGAATTTTGAAGTGGTTTTTATTGATTTTGCTGGTTGCGCTAGTTGGCGGCGGAATCTACGCTTATCATAATCTTAATGATTTGGTGGCCGACATTACCAATGGCGGGAATATTTTTACGGCGATTTTAGCGGATCCGACTACACCTCTTGAAACAGATTCTTTGGGGCGCACAAATATTTTGGTGTTTGGCACCGAGGGTTATGATATGAATAATCCGAATTATGCGGGCGGCTTCTTGACAGATACGATGATGCTCGTGAGCATTGATCAGAACACGGGAGATGCAAAGGCGGTGAGTTTGCCGCGCGATTTGAAGGCGAGCACCTGCACAGCGACCGGAAAGCTGAACGAGGCGTTTTATTGCCAATACACAAAGAATGACGGTAGCGAAGAAAGTATTAAGAAGTACGAGGAAGAAGGTGCGGCGGCGCTCGAAAAAGAGTTCGAGAAAGTGCTGGGCGTCGAGATTCAGTATCATGCGCATGCGAACTGGGGCGCACTCGTGCAAATTGTTGATGCGATCGGTGGCATTGACGTGGTGTTTACCTATGGCGATCAGACTTGGGATGGCGACGAGGTGACGATTGAGACGACAGATAAACGCGGTCTCGCTGACGGCCCGAGCCGCAACAAGTTCTTCTTTAAGTATCCGAATGGCGAAGTTGTTCATCTGGATGGCGAAAAGGCACTAGGTGTGGCGCGCACGCGAAATGCTTATGGCGGTTACGGCGCGGCGCGAGGAAACTTTAGCCGTGAATATTTCCAGCAGCGCATTATTGAGGCGATTGTAAAGAAGATAAAAAATACCAAATCCTTCTTGAATTTAGGTTCTATTTTGGCGCTCAAGTCGGCCGTGGGAGATAATCTGCGCACGAATTTCAAAGATACGGAAATTAAGACGCTTCTGAAATTGGCTAAGGATTTGGATTTTGCGAGCTTGCAGACGGTTCCGCTTTATGGCGATGAGGAAAATGCGGCCGTTATGACGACTGGCATGATTAATAATATTTCCTATGTCTTGCCAGTGGCGGGCGTTGGGCAGTATTCGCAAATACATAACTATATTAAGAAGAAACTCTATACTGGCGGATTCTTTAGCGAAAATGCCGAAATCACCGTGCTGAACGCGACATCGAAGAGCGGGCTGGCGTCGACTGAGAAAACTTGGTTAATCGACCACGGCTTCAATGCGCTAAATGCGGCGAATGCACCAAGCGACTACGAAGCTTTTGACGGCGTGCAAATCTTTGCGGCGGCTGACGACAAGAATGCAACGAAAGCTGAGTTGGAAAAGGTTTATAAGACGAGCGCCTCTAGCGAGATACCGGAATCTTTGACAAATTACAATAGTGATTTTATAGTTGTGCTTGGTGGCGGCTTTAGTCATGACACGAAATAGTAATTTGTCAAACGGCTTTTTCGCAAAAGTTTTCCACAGCTGTTGAATAGTTATGACATGAAAGCCCTGTTTGTAAAGCATGGCTTTTTGCTGGGCTTTTGTGTTATGGTTTGATTTTGGCCGGTCCGCTTTCACGGGAGGCTAAGGCTTCAAAAAAGAGCCCCTTGCGGAGCTCTTTGATTTTGGTTTTGCCCTACTCTGCCTTTTTGGCGATATGGAGGCGACGTTCGCGACCTTCGCCAGTGCTGAATGTTTCAATATCTGAATAATCTTCTGCGAAGCGGTGGACGACACGGCGATCAGCGGCGTTTAGATCGAGGATTTTCTCTTTGCCGGTGCGGCGAACTTCCTTGATCCAGTTTTCAGCCTGGTGCTCGATTTTGTCTGCACGCTGGCGCTTGTAGTCTGCTACATCAATATTTACGCGGGTTGTTTCGGCATTACGCGCAACTAGAGTCATCATGACAATGTGCTGCAGGGCGCGCAAGTTATTGGCATTCTTACCGATAAGCAACGAGTTCATGCTAGTCGATGGAATAGATAGCTGAATAACATCATCCTCGATAGTCGAATAGACCGCAACGTTGATTCCAAAAAATGACAATAAATCCTCTAGATACTTCGTCGCAAAACGAATAGATTCATCAGTGTTCATTATTACCTCCTTTTCTTTTTATTATCAGAGGCACTGATGCGCGTAATGTGGACGTTTTCCTTTTTGTTTTTATTTTTGCTTGAATTGCTATAGTGCGATTGCTTAGCCTTGATTTTCGTTTTCGCCGGCTGTTCGACAATTTCAGCTTCTTTTGCCTCAAGACTCTTGAGATCCTTGAGGATTTTCTTATCAGCGGCGGTTTCCATTTCGGTCAGATTGCGGCTCAGGATGAGCTTTTGCAAAGCGGTCGTAATAATGTTGTTGAGCAAGTAGTAAAGCACGATGGCGCCAGGCATGTTAAACATGAGGAATAGCATCATGACAGGCGTCATGAGCGTCATTTGACTTTGAGCAACGGCATTAATTTCGTCTTGGTTGGTTTCTTTGCCATCAGCTGCTTCACGCATTAATTCGCGCATTGTGCGGCGTTTTTTGCCGGTTTGGCGACTCGGGTCGTTTTGTCGCGCCATAATGTATTGCACGACAGCGGACGCGATAGCAAATAGAGTTATAACGACGGTACTTAGGCCAAAATTAGTAAAGATCTGATTCGGGCTAACCGAAAGATCGATTGCGCCAAATAGTTTAGGCTCGAAAGGATAGTTAGCCTCATCTGGATTCTTCGTGTAGGCGTCAAAATATTCGTTTTGCGTATTTATGAGCTCGCTAATGCGATTCATGGAGCGAACAAATGGATATGCAGAGTGATTTACATTATATTCGATATTTGTAGAGCTATTAGCACATCGACTAACCGTCACCTTAAGGTCATCAGAAACAATACATGGGCGAACCGAGACGTTAATGGCGGTAAAGAGTGCAATGAAAATAGGCAACTGAATAAAGACAGTCACAATGGAGCGGAACGGCTTGATATTGTTGCGCTTGTAGAGATCCATCATTTGGATGGATTCGAGCTGACGATTACCATTGCAGTGCTTTTTAATTTCCGCAAGCTCCGGTTGGATCTTCTTCATCATGCGGGTCTGATGAAGCTGGCGCTTCATGAGTGGCCACATGGCGCATTTTACAAGAATCGTGAAAATAATGATTGCGAGGCCAAAATCGCCTACGTAGTTATAAATCACAAAAAGGATATTTACGATCGGACGGACAACAATCATATCTATTAGGTCAAACATTTTATCCTTCTCCCAAATTTTACCTGTGTATTATATTACACTATCTGCGCCTCTAATATCAAGTCGCGCACCAGTTGGCGCAATTCCATGAATGGCATGACGGCGATTTCTTTTGAATAAATAACAAAAATACAGTCGGTCGGAGCCGTGATGCGATTTCGCTCGAGGCGGATCGCTTCGTAAACGCGGCGACGAATGCGGTTTCGACCAACTGCAGATTTGAGAACTTTTTTACTGACAACTACCGCGAAGCGCTGTTTTTTGCGGGCGTTTTCTGCAAAAACTAGAGAGATTTTTGATCCCCGGATAGTTTTGCCGTTTTGGTAGGTGTATCGAACACCGCCGCGCGAATGAAAACGATATTTACGCGATAGCATTTACAACTTCTATTAGGCGCTGAGGCGTGCGCGACCTTTAATGCGGCGGCGAGCAAGAACCTTGCGACCGTTTACAGAAGAGTTGCGCTTGCGGAAACCGTGTTCAACTTTGCGCTGGCGCTTGTGTGGCTGATAAGTACGTTTTGGCATAAGTATTTCCCTGACTTTCTAATTATTGTTTTATTGAGTTAATTATGTTTATTATAGCGTTTTTTTGCACATTTTTCAATAGTTTTTCCACATATGCTTTTCCCTGTTGGGCTAATGGTATGTGGAAAACTCTTATCTGTTACACGCACGACATATTAGAAAATATAAAAAAGTATGTGGAAAACTTTGGAAAAGTCGTATAATTGAAGACAAGAAGGAGGTCAAAAGAGATGCCGAACGAGTGGCAGAGTGTGTTGGATGCGATTCATAATGAACCTTCGGTGTCCGAAATGGCTTTTGGGGCTTATTTTAAGGATTTGAGGTTTGTGAGCTGCGAAGATATGACGCTGACGGTTGCAGTTCCGAACGTTTTCCTAAAAACTCAGATTGAAGGAAAATACCGCCCTTTTCTATTGGAGGCTGCTAATGCGACTGGCTATAATTGCGAGACGCTTGAGGTGCAGGTGCAAAAATCCGAAGACTCCAAGAATAAAACCGTGGTCAAAAAAGCTTACGAGATACGTCCAGATAACGAGCCGCGCACGATGTCGGTTAAATATGTTCCGGCGACCGAATTGAAGCGAAAGACGCCTACGCCAAGCGTAGGAAATACTACAACTTATGGCGGGACGGCACATTTTTCCACTAAAGATAACGGGCTGAACCCAAAATATCGCCTGAGTAATTATATCGTAGGAAGTAATAATGACTTGGCGGTCAGCGCCGCAGAGTCGATCATCGAGAATCCTGGCGTGCGTTACAATCCGTTGTTTTTGTATGGCGGGGCTGGCCTGGGGAAAACTCATCTGATCCAGGCGATCGGAAATGAGATTTTGGAACGCTATCCGGAAAAGCGCGTGCTTTATGTGACGATTGAGCAATTTTACCATGATTTCGTCGAGGCGATGCGTCATAAGATTCAAGGTTTTGAGGAGAAATATCGAAATGTCGACGTCTTGATTGTTGATGATTTTCAGTTTATCGTTGGCAAAGATAAGAGCCAGGAGGAGTTTTTCCACACTTTTAATGAGCTGCATCAGCATAATAAACAGATCATTATTAGTAGCGATCGGTTGCCGTCGCAGCTAAAGACGGTTGACGAACGTCTGGCGTCGCGCCTTACGATGGGGATGCCGATAGATATACAGATGCCAGATTTTGAGGTGCGATGCGCAATTTTGAAGGCGAAAGCAGAAATAATCGGCTCCGAAATCGACGAGCAGACCGTGGAATACATCGCGAATCACTACAATAGTAATATTCGCGATCTTGAAGGAAAGCTAAACCAAGTTCTCGCTATGGCGGACTTGCGAAAGGTGCCGCCGAGCGAAATTATTCGCGAGACAGCCGAACAGACAGACGGTTTTATCTCGAAACGTCGAACCGTGCCAGCGAAAAAGATTATCGAGAAGGTAGCTAAGTATTACGACCTTGAAGCGACGGATCTTTTAGGGAAAAGTCGCGTTAAGAACATTAAAAATGCACGCCAGATTGCAATGTATATCATGAACGAAGATATGGGAATGAGTACAAAACAGATTGGGCGCGAGCTAGATAAGGATCACACGACAATAATGCATGGGGTGAGGATGGTGAAACAATACCTGAAGACGGATTTTAACCTGCGCGAACAGATGACCGAGTTGAGGGAGCAGATTTATGCTTAGGGCGTGTGGAAAAACTATGCAAAAAAGTGGAAAAATCGTGCAAAAGAATATTAAAAAGTCGGCGAAAAAGTTGTGCAAATTAATTGTGCAAAAGTCGCAATTGTGGATTTCTAAGACGGTTTTCAAAACCTGGCTGTTTAAAAGTTTAGTATTTACACAAGTTTTGCAAAAAAGTTCACACAAGTTTCGCACTATTAAAAGCAAGGTATCGTATCTGTTAGGAAGGAGTTTTCCTACTTTTCCACATAGAACTACTACAACTACTACTATTTTTATAATAAGAAATGACATTTAATAGAATTAAAAGGAAGTGAGGATGCTATGGAAGTAGAGGTTTTACAGGATAGACTAGCAAAGGCATTAAATGCAGTGAGTCGGGTAGCAGCAAGTTCTAAGGCTGGCTTACCGATTTTGTCGAATGTTCTTTTAAGAGCTGAGAAGAATCAGTTGGTTTTAACGGCGACGAATATGGAGTTGGCGACTGTTCAGTATATTAGTGCGGAAATTAAAAATGAGGGGACAGTGACGGTGCCGGCGAAGCTTTTGGCGGAATTTATTTCTGCGCTTCCGCGCGAAACGGTTAAGCTGAAGGCTAGTGGCGATAAGGTGGTGGTTTCGGCTGGAAAATATAAATCGACGATTAATGGTATTTTGGCGGATGATTTTCCGGAGTTGCCGAAAATTGACGAGGAAAAGTCGGTCGGTTTTAAGATTAACGTAGATATTTTTAAAGAGGCGCTAAATGAGGTGATTATTGCGGCTAGTAATGATACGACGCGCCCTGCTCTGACTGGTGTGTATTTTAATACTTTTGAAAATGCGCTTTTTATTGCGGCGACGGACGGTTATCGCTTGGCGGATAAGAAATTTGTCGAGGACGTTCAGAGCGAAATTAAGGCGATTGTGCCGGCCTCGACTTTGCAAGAAGTTTTGCGCTTGTTGTCAGATACGATGGAAGAAGTTGAGGTGCAGATTAACGAGTCCTTGATTTGCTTCCGAATGGGTGAAATTGAGGTGACGTCAAAGTTGATAGATGCGAGTTTTCCGGATTATCGGGTTTTGATTCCGAAAAACATAACTTTGAATTTGGAACTAGACAAGGCGGAGTTGCAGCGGATGACGAAGGTGGCGGCGCTGTTTGCGCGTTCTAGTGGCGGCTCGATTGTTTGCGAAGCGCTGGCGGATGCTGGGACTTTTGGCGTGAGCGCGGTTGCTAGTGAGCTTGGGGAAAACTCTTCTGTGATGGAAGTAGAGGTGGCGAGCGATGCGAAAATTACGCTAAATTCGCGCTATTTATTGGATGCATTGAATGCGACGAAGGATTCGAAGATTTTGTTTGGGATTTCCGGAAAGTTGGATCCGGTTGTGATTCGGAATGCGCAGACGGATGATTATACGCATATTATTATGCCTTTGAAGAGCTAATGAATGTAATTGAGCGAGTTGATTTGCGGAATTTTCGCTGTCACGAAGAGTTTGCGCTGGATTGTAATCGAGCAACGACGCTGATTGTGGGCGAAAATGGATCTGGGAAGACTTCGGTTTTGGAGGCGATTTATTTGGCGCTGCGCGGAAAATCGTTTAAGGGGGTGGATAGGGAGATTTTGCGGCGAGGGGCGGATTTTTATCGGGCGGAAATTAGTTTGGTGGATGCACAAAAAGTAATAATTCGTTTTGATGGCGCGAAGAAAAGTTTCGAGATTGATGGGAAGAAAAGTTTGCGCTTGCCGAAAAAGAATCGGTATCCGGTGGTTTTGTTTGAGCCGGACGATTTGTATTTGGTGGGGTCTTCTCCGTCGCGGCGGCGGGATTATTTTGATGAGTTGTTTAGGCAGATGAATGATGCTTATGGAGTGGCGCTGGCGAAATATAATAAGGCTTTGAAGCAGCGAAATGATTTGCTGAAAGAAGAGACGGTGTTGGCGGATGATTTGTTCTCTTGGAATGTGATGTGTGCGCATTATGGGGCGGAAGTTTTGCACAGGCGTGTGGAAAACTTGGCAAAGATAAATGCGGAGATGACAGATAATTATCGGAGTATTGCGAAGAATAATGACGTTTGCGCCCTGCTCTATGTTGGGAAAGAAGTGGATGAAAATGAGTATATGGCGATTTTGGAGCGGAATTTTGAGCGAGATGTGTATTTGGGTCACTCGAGTTTTGGGCCGCACAGAGATGATTATGAGTTTGAGTTTAATGATAAGAAAGCGGATGGATCGGCATCGCGAGGCGAGGTGCGGAGTATGATTTTGGCGCTGAAGTTTATTGAGGCGCAGATTTTGGAGACGGAAGTTGGAAAGAAGCCGGTTGTGCTGTTGGATGATATATTTTCCGAGTTAGACGATTCGCGGCAGAGGCATTTGGTGGATAATTTTCGAGACTATCAGATGATTATTACAAGTACGGCGGCGCCAGAGATGATGGGTGTGGATAAAGAATTGTAGGGTGTGGAAAAGTGGAAAACTCTGAATTGCTTAAAAAATCCTCGGTTTTTTGGCCGAGGATGTTGCTCTATTTGTCGTTTGCGGCGCGGATGATGTCGTCTGGAACGTCTGGAGCGCTGCGGCGCGTTAGGAGAGGCGCGACTTTGCTGGCTAATTCGTAGCCGTCGTCGGTTTTGCGTAGGAGGACACGGTAATAACCGTAGTTGGCGCCTCGGCCATAGTTTGCGTTATGGGAGTGCATTTTGATGAGGGTGTAATCGTCGGATAGTTCGATTGGTGATGCAATTTGGTGGTTCTTGGCGTCCGGGACGGCTTCTTGTATAAAAGTGAGTGGATCCTGTGCGAAAGATGTGGAATACTCAGTGGAAAACTCTGTGTAAAACTCTAGATTTAGATCGAGAATATCGACATCTTTGAATGATTTGAGGCGGGCGACGGCGGCATCGAGGACGTCATCTTCGGCTTTGACGGTGATGACTGGTTCGGAATCTGGAGTTTCGCGCATGTAGGTGATGGAATAGAGGGAGTTTGTGATTGGTAAATATGAGACGATGGGGTATTTTTTCTGTAATTCTTCGCCCTGTTTGTTGAGAACGGTGCCGATGTAGCCCTCGACGGTGGCGAACTGGTTGCGATATTTTTCGGCATAGGCAACGCCTTCCTCGTCTGAGGCGGTGAGGATGCCGAAGATGTTATGGAGGGATTCACTGACGGTAAAATCTTGCTCGTAGCGTTCGAAATGCTCAAATTCTACGACTGCGTGATATTCGCCGGGTTCGAGATAAATTGTGGAGTTGTTTTTGACTTTTTTGTCGTTTAGAGTGACGGTGGCTTTGTAAGGGGCGAATTTGACGACGGTGGCGATTTTGCCGGAGCGGTAAATGAGGGTGGAAATGCTAAAAACGATGATGAGCGCAAAAATAATGATGGCGGAGAGGATGATGATGAGTTGGCTTTTGTTGAGTTGGTGGTTTTTGAGAGATATGTGTTTTTGCATATGGTTAGTCTCCGCTAATTTTGCTATTGACGGCGGCGGTAGCGCCCTGCCCGTTTGTGTATTGAGGATTGCGATACCAGCGAACGGTTACGCCGTTGCCGAAGTCGATGGCTTCGCGACCGGCCATTGGGGCGCGCTCGCCAAACGATGCGGAAGCGATTTGTGAGTTGAAACCTGGAATGTCGCCGACATAGATGAAGGTGTGGCCGTGCGAAAACGCAACGTCGCCGGCTTGGAGCACGCTTGGATCGACAGAGGTGCTTTCGTTGGAGTTTAGTAGGATCCAGCCGTGCGCTTTGACCCAGGCTTCTTGTGATGTGGTTGGGCCGGGGCCTGGAGCGGTTTTGTTGTAATCTGGTTCGAGGCCAGAGTTTTGGACGAGAACGGTTACGAAGCCGCCGCAATCTACGCCAGCGAAGCCGCCGACATAGCGACCCTCGGCGACGGATTGGTTGACCGCTTCGACGTATTCTGGGCGGCGTTCAGTGAAGCCGGCTGGGTGGTAATCTGGCCAGGCATAAGAAAGGACGAGTTTTTGGAATTCGCCACTGACGGTGCTGCAACCGTTGTTGAAGGCGTTGGCGTTTACGGTGTCATAGATGGTTTTTGCGAAGAGCTCGGCGCCGGCGCCGGTTGGGTGAACTAGGTCGCTGACGAGGTATGCGCCTGGGTCTGCGCTGACGGCTTCATACCAGTCGGCGATGACGACATTTGAGTATTGGGCGGCGTATTGTTTCATGAGTTCATTATTGGATTCTGGGTAGCCGTCCGTGGCGGAACCGTTGTAGTTAGTGACAAAAACGATGAGCTTATCGCTGCCGATAGTGTTGATGGCGTTATCTATATCGTTAGAGTTGAGGCGATCATTGTTGGTGCCGAGCGCGAAGACGACGGTGCTTTTGAGCGGCATCTGTTTGGCGATGTTTAGACCCTCGCCCCAAGGGCGGCTGACGCGAGCATCGATGTCGGAATCGGAGAGATTTCCGAAGGTAGTTTTGAGGGCGTTGGTCGAGCCGACGGTGATGGAGTCGCCGATGATGGTGACATTGCTGCCGTCTTGAGTAGTACCAGTGCCGATAGCAGTGCCAGTGCCGGAGAGTTCGTCGTACCATTTGCGAGCAGCGTCGCGGCGTTGTGCAGTTGCTTGGTAGAGTTGGCCGGCGTACGGTGTGTAATATTGGATTGCGGAATTGCCACCAAAGGCGCGTTCGTAGTGGACGAGGAAGATTTCGGCGGCTTCTTCTGGCGAGGTGGCGTTTTTGAGCTCGGTTTGCCAGCGAGTATCGTTCGGATCAAAAGTATAGTCCATGATAATGCGGACTAGCGCGTCGAGGGCGTCCGGTGGAATGCTGTTGACTGAGCCGGCTGGCCAGTAGGCTGTGCTGAGGTATTCGCCGTAACCTTCGGCTTCGATTTGCGCCCACATGGCGTCGCGCTGTGGGGTGTGCATGAGCTGGAAAAGGCCCCAATAGTCGTTTTCGGCGCGGCGGGTTGGTTCGAAGCCGGATTCGATTTCGGCGTTACCGAGAACGCCGGCGGCTTGGGCGTCGTTGTAGCCTTTTTGAATCATGTAATTCCAGATTTTTTCGGCTACGGTGTCGCCGGGTAGCATGGTGCTGCCGCTACCGCATGCGAGTGTGCCGACTGGATTGTAGTAATAGATGCCGTTTTGGTCATAAAAATCAAGAATGTCGTCGTCTGGAAGCTTGGCAAAAACTGGCTGTTGAATAGTGGCGACAGCTAGAAAAATTGCGAGAATGGAACGGAGGATTTTTTTCATACGAGGTAATTCCGTTTATCGATGATGAAGATTGGGGCGGCGCGGTAGATGGCGACGATGACTGGTGTATTGTTGTCCTGCTCGAGGTTGATGGTTTGGGTTGGTTTTTCTGCGGAGCCGAGGGCGATGCGCGAGCTGTAATCGTAGTTTGCGACGTAGTCGGAGTAGCGAGCGAATTCGAGAAGGAAAGCAATGTCGGCTTTAGTGTTGCCGCTGATTCTGGCGAGAGTGCCTTCGTAGGTGGTGTCGATTGGATGTTTGGCTTCGTAGGCGCTTTCGTAGGCAAGAACTGGGTTGGAGTTGGAGTCGGATTCGTCCATACCGTCCAAAATGCGCATGTCTTCAACGTAAAGCTGGTAATATTTCATTTCATTATCCCAGCGAGGGTTGGATGGTGAGTTGAGGCAGTTAGCGCCGGTGGCCCAGCCCATGTTTTCGAGGTTTTCGGCGGCATTAACGACGTCGAGAATGTCGTTGATGATTGGGAGATTGTTGATGACGACGCCGCCGTCAGTCTGGAGAGCGTTGAGGATGTTGGCGTCTTGGACGCCCCATGGAGATTCGCGATTGGCGCAGAAGTTGATAAATTTGGCGAGTTCGGAGTCTTCTTTGATGGAATAATCTTCGAAATTGGCGCTCGGAACAGAGACGGAGGAGAAGGAGCGAGGATTGGAGTTGTGGTAGGAGCCGTTGAAATCTAGGTTTGGAAGAATGACGGCTTGGTAAGTTGGGTCGTCTGGGGAAACGTCGATGGTTGAGAAGTCGCGCGCGACAATTGGAGTGCCGTTGATACTGCAGGCGGCGCCTTCCATGTAGCTACAGTCTTGGTATTGTGAAGTGTAAACGAGATCCTGAGAAGCGGCGTTGGCGGCTGGGGTGAGGCTGGCGATGGAGTTGGCGAGAATGTTACGCGTGCTTGCTAAGGCGGAGCCTAGGCTATGGGAGAATGTGGCGAATGAGAAGCGGGAGACGAGCGAGCCGAGGAAAGTGTTTTTACTAGTGATGTCGAAAGGACTGCGATTGGCGCGGTCGGTGGCAGCTTCGTCGCGTAGCGCGATGACGAGGTTTTTGTTTTGAGCGTCGATGCGGTCGGCGGAGGCTGGCATTTCGGCGGATGCGTTTTGGGCTTTGCGGAAGTTTGATTGCTCTGCTCCGTTGCCATATTCGGCGCCAGCAACGACGCCGGCGACGTTGTCAAAATAATTTTCATCAATAAAGAGACGGGCGAGGCGTGGAACGATGGCTTCGATGATGGATGAAACGGCTAAAGTCATGACAATGCCGCCGACGGCTTGAGCGACTGCCCCGATGACGATTTTGGCGAGAGCGCCGCCTGGAACCGCGAGTGCGGCAAGCGAGACGATGGCGGATGCGGCCATTGCACCGTCGCAAACGGTGGTGGTGACACCGGTGCCGACAGCGATGGTTTGGACGGATTTAGTGATAGTATCGATGGCGTATGGAACGTTGTCGATTGGTTTGACGAAAGTGTTGCCAAGCACGAGTTTCATGATTGGGGCGTCGAGCATGGAGCCGGTGACGCTCTGTTTGGTGGTGTTGCCGCTTGAGTCAGTGACGTCAACTTCGGTCGTAACGACTTCTGTAAGCTTGTTATTGATTTGGTTGTTGCCTGATTCGTTGCCAAAGCCGGCGCGGGTTTTGCTGTCTGGTTCGGCGAGGCTGTGGAAGTAGGCGATGGAGCGGTAAATTTGCATGGCGGAGGCGGTGATGGCGGCGAGGTTGGCGATGCGGAGACCCGTGCAGACGACGTTGCCGGCGGTCGAGACTTTGCTGGAGATTTCGTTGACCATGGTGCGCGCTTTGGTTTCGGCGTCGCCTTGGATTTTGGTTGTGTCGGTGACGTCGCCGTTGCGTTTGATTTCGTCTTGCTGTGTTTCTTCGTTGTATTCGTGGCGGGCGGTTTCAATTTTGCCGTCGACGCCAGTGACTTTGTTGTTGACGATTTCGCGGACAGCCTCCATGTCAGCCTCGTCGTCGCCGGTGGATTTGAATTTTTCGAAAATGTTGCGCGAGAGGCCTAGGCGTTGATAGAAGCGGTCAGCGGCGTTGTCGAAGTAGCCGGCGATGCGGCCGCGTTTGGCGTTTGTGTAGGCGTCGCGGAAGCCGCTATCAGAGGCGAATTTGAGCTGAAAGTCGCTGGCGGAAATGATTTCGTCGTTGTATTTGAGGACGGTGGAGCCTGTAGAGATAAGTTGATTGTGGAAATTGCCATCGGCGTCAACGCGACCGACCTCGATGCCGTTTTTGGCGAGGCGTTTTTGTAGGAATGGGGTGAAAGTTTTGTATTTACGGGTGAAATTACTGATGCCGATTTGGTTGCCACCGTCCATCATGTATTTGAAGAGGCGGATATTGCGCATGTGGTATGAGCTAAATTCGATGTCGGTTGCCTGGGTGAAGAGTGTGGAAACTTGGGTGCCGACGGTCGAGAAGGCGCCAAAAATGAGGGCGCAAAAAGTGACTAGTGCGCCAACGATGGAAGTGCTTGGAATGAGGCGCTTAGCGAAATTGGATGGTGTTTTGCCGCCGC
>DGRN01000024.1 GCA_002391075.1 Candidatus Saccharibacteria bacterium UBA4387 | reverse complement strand
GGTATTTGCCCCAGTCGATGATTTTTACTACAGGCGGATTGGCGTTCGATGAAATTTCGACGAGGTCCAATCCTGCATCGCGTGCCTTAAGTTGCGCGTCGCGGCTGGACATGATGCCGAGCTGTGCGCCATCAGCACTTATGACGCGTACTTCTGGATAACGAATTTCGCCGTTAATGCGAGTACGCGATGTTTGATTACTGATAATGTAACTCCCTTAAAAAATTAGACTTGTTATGACGCTTATTTTAGCAGATTTTCTGAAAAAATACAAGCATATTAACGGGGAAGAATTAACCGCTAGCGCAATCTGTTTTAGTTAAAAATACATAAACAGTTTAATAAGGTGTTTATGTTAAAAATACAAATAAAGATTAGGTGAGTTGGCGATAATGCAGAGCCTCCATGATGAATTCTGGCGAGATTTTGTCGGAGTTTTGGAGGTCGGCGATAGTTTGAGCGACTTTAAGGATGCTGAAATAAGAACGCGCCGAGAGCTTGAGTTTTTCGGCGGCATTGTCCAGAACGTCTTTGGCCTTTAAGGGAAGCTCGATTTTTGCTAGTTCGACGGAGCTGAGGCGCGAGTTGTATTTTTGCTGGCGTTGAAATTGGCGAAGTCGAGCAGTTTGAATGTTGATTTTAGCAGTGTCATGCTCGGAAGTGCCAATTGTTGTAGAAAATAATAAATCAGATTGGCGCACGGCCTGGATATTGAGGTGGAGGTCAATACGGTCGAGGAGTGGGCCGGAAGTTTTGTGCTGGTATTTTGCAACTTCGGAGAGCGTGCAGGTGCAGGCTTTTTGGGAGCTGCCAAAGTAGCCGCATGGGCAGGGGTTCTTGGTAGCGATTAGCTGGAAGTCGCAAGGATAGATAAAATTTTGTTCAACGCGAGACAGGCTGATTTGGTGATCCTCGAGTGGTTGGCGAAGTGCTTCGATGGCGCTGCGGTTAAATTCTGGTAGTTCGTCCAGAAATAGGATGCCGCGATGTGCGAGAGTAATTTCGCCTGGCAATAAGTTTTGGCCTCCACCGATGAGTGACTGGAGACTAGCGCTGTGGTGTGGCGCACGAAAAGGCGCAGCGCCGATGTAGCCCTGATTTACGAGTGAATGGATTTTTGCGATTTCGATAAGCTCGTCGATGGATGGTTGTGGTTGGAGATTGGCGGCGATTTTTGCGAGTAGCGACTTACCGGTTCCGGGTGGGCCGGAAAAGAGAATATTATGACGTCCGGCAACGGCGATAATGATGGCGCGTTTGGCTTCCTGCTGGCCTGAAAGCTGGTCGAGTAGCGGAGTTTGCGCTGCATCTGTTTGTGTAATTTTTACCTTCTTGTTGAGCGGTTGGAGTTTTTGGATATTTTTTAGGTGCAGTCATATTTGCTGAAGGTTTTTGGCTGGAAAAATTTGTATGCGATCGGCCAGCAGGGCGGCTACTTTGGCGTTAGCTTTGGGGATGAAGATTTGTTCGAGCTGATTTTTGATGGCGCACTCAATAACAGATATGATGCCGCGTACGGGGCGAATTTCGCCGTTTAAGGCCAGTTCGCCAACAAACGATGAGCTAGCTAGGTCGGTTTGCAAAAGCTGCTTAGAAAGCACTAGAAGGCCGATGGCGATGGCTAAATCGAGGCCGGTGTAGGTCTTTTTGATGCCGGCCGGTGCAAGATTTGCGATAATTTTGTGTTTCGGAAATGAAAAATCTGAGTTTACGATGGCTGAGCGGATGCGCTCGCGGCTTTCGCTGACACTCTTGTCGGCCATGCCGATGATGCTGAAATTTGGCAGCCCCTGATTACTGTCGCAGTCGACGTAAATCATGCGTCCGTCGGGGCCGTAGGGTATTGCTGATAATGTTTTTGCTGTCTTCATGCGGGGAGTGTAGCAGAGGGGGAGTTGAAGATAAAGCACGAGTATGATAGTATTATCTGTAGTTGGGGCTGACAAAGCTTAGACGGATTATTAACAGTGCGCAGGCGAGTCGATTTGTACCGTAAGTACTATTCATAAATGCAGACAAAACTGCTAGTAAGCACGTGGCTTATATGCCGGCTTACGCCTTGGCCTAATATTTTCAGGTCATGTTAGTCGGTCTGAGATGTCATAGGACTTTTGGCTAATATCATAGAATCTGACATTAAGGTTGAATTAGCGACGAATTTCAGCACGAAAAACTTGTCATGGTATCGGTAGAGTTTCGTTTATTCCAGCTTTACTGAGATTGCCGAGATAAAAGAGTAAACTATGCTTGTAGAATGCGCATATGGAGATTTTTCGGACCCGGAGGCAGTATCCGGCAGCTCCACCATTGATAATAGAGAACACCTCACTTGAGGTGATTTTTTATGGTTTGCGTTTGGCGCAAAAAAGAATCCCTTTGGGGATTTTTGAGAAAAAAGTGAAGGTTCGGCAACTGCGAGTAAAGCCGAACCTTCTATTGTGGAGTGTGGAGTTTATATTTTGGATCAAATTTTTGTTTTTGGCTTTTGTATAAGTTTTGTATGCAAAAGCTACTTTTATAATAGCGACTCAAAAAGCTAATGTCAATAGATTTTTGTTGTAATATTTACATCAGTTTTACAGGGGTGGCAAGTAAAAAAGTACACTAAAATTATCAAAAAAGTGTCCAAAAAATTGAATACGAAAAATGCGGATTTTGGGGCGATTTTGGCTGGATGTGCGCGATTGGTTTTTGTGAGATTTTGCGTCGATCGTGTGCAATATTTTGACGAAAAATGCGTGGGTACGAAAAATATCATAGGCGCCTAAGAGCTTTATAGGGGTGGAGTAGGGCTACGAAACTTTTGCACAATGTGTGTTGTAAAAAATACATGCTAATGTGTTTGTGATGTTACCCCTGTTATTTTGGCTTATGTGGTAAAAAATACAACATTATTGAACAAAACAATTATTGACAAAATTGCTTATGTTTGCTATAGTGAAAATGTGCTTAATCACAAAAACAAACAGCACAAAAACAAACAGAGTTATTAGTTTAGAGAAATAAGTGTATTTTGGCGTAGTAATAGGTAATTTCTAGCCATAAATTACACCTAGGAGTTACCTAAGCTCCGCCAAAACCGATCCAACGAAAGAAGGAGAGGAGAGCGTAGAGCGCGTAAGTATTTTGACGCAAATAGCACATTGATACCCAAAAACAGATGAGCGCAAAAGCTTGCAAGGGCTATGCCTCTCTATACGAGAGGCGGTCAATCAGAGCAAGGCGGATTCTAAAGCTTGTGGCTATAAGTAATATATATATTTGCCAGGTAAGCCTAATCCGTCTCTGCTCCAAGTGTCAGTGAAGTGAAGAGTAATCTTGTTCGGTCGAGACCTTCGACGATACATATTTTGGACGTTTGGAACTTTGTGCTAGGCAGGGTGGTCTGGCATGATGTTGCAAAGTGGGCAACAGGGCTAATTTTAGCGATGATTTGCTGCGTCGGTGCGAGAAGATTGCGCGAGTCATTCGCGGTTAGCGTTAAGTGAACGCTATGGATTTTGTAGTCTCGCAGCTGCAACGTAGCGGGCCGCTTGTTCAGTATTTTTCGCGCGCAGAGCAGAGCGCTGCAAAGGCCGATTGTGGTAGTGCTTTTGTGGTATAATTTGCTCATGAATAAGTTATTGTTGCTGTGGAGTTTGATTTCCTTTGCTTGTATGCTGGCAATGATGTTCTTTATTTCACCGAGCGAAATTGGGCCGCTTGGTATTCTGATATTCTTCGGATTATTGTACTTTGTTTTTGTAGGGCTTGCAGTTTCGTGCTGCAGGCTATTTTTTTCCGTTCGCGGGAAAATTAATAAAGCAAAGGCGGGAAATGAATCGAAGAAGGCGTATTATTATGGCTTGATTTTGGCTTTGGCGCCGGTGGTTTTGTTGGTTTGCGGATCGTTTGGAGGGGTAACGTGGGTGGAATTAGTGCTGGTGGCGGCGCTTGAAATTGTGCTGTGTTTTCTAGTGTCCAGAAACGCGGTGTGATATAATAATGCTTATGAATAATACGGGTGCTGGCGGTGTAACTGGTGGTGGCATGCAGAATTTTGAGCAGTTTAATTTTGACCCGAACAAACAGATGACTCCTGAACAGATGCAGAAGATGCAGATGGAGATGATGCGGCAAATGCAGATGATGCAGAATAATTTGATGCGGATGCAGGGCAACAATGTGATGGAGCAGAACGGCATTACAGTTAACGGAGATGCGACACTGAAAACGGCCGAAGCGACAATGGGAACCGCAGGACAGGCACCAGAGGAGCCTTCGTTGAGTGAGTTGCGCGCGAGCGTAAATAATGGTGAGGCGTCTACTAACGCAGAAGCAGATGAAAATATTGACATTGATGCACCGGTAACGGAGTCGCCGATTGCGAAAGAGTTAGAACAGTTTAGTAAGGCGAATAAAGAACAAAAAAGTAATGCGCCTGAAGAAAAAAATGAACTAGAAGCGGCCGTAGATGAAATTGCGAAAAAATCGCATTTGAAGCCTGAAACCGAAAATTATGGCTTCGTGAAAAGAGTTATGTCTCGAATAAATGCGCAGAAGCCGGGCGAGTCGCTTGAATTTCTGGATCGTGCGCGGAAAGTTTACCAAAAGAATTTGTATCCAGAAGAAGAGAAGACGGAAGATATAAGTAAAATTATATAGAGGCGAATAATAAAAGGGTGAGAAAATGGATGGTGCAGTAGCGGCGGTTTTGAGGATTGTGATACCGATAGTTTGCTTTGCGGGTGCATTTTTCATTCTTTGGAAGATTTATGCTGGCTCGATGCGTGAGAAGAAAAATAGTGAACGCGCGTTGACGATGGTGCCGATGCTGATTCATTTGCCGCCGAGTACAGATGATATTCAAGGCGGCGGGCGCGATGACCGCGATGTGACGACGGAGGAGTTGTCCGAGGCGCAGGTCATGTACAATATTATTGCTTCGACGCTGAAGAAAGGGTTTTCTGGGAAATTGTATGGTCAGCGGCACATTAGTTTTGAGATTGTGGCGCATGATGGCTTCATTAAATATTACGCAGTGGTGCCGGCGGAGCTGTCGGAGACTTTGAAGCAGGCGATTACGGCGGCGTATCCATCGGCGAGGTTGGAGAAAGTTGACGATCCAAACTTCTTCAATAAAGCGGTTGGGATTGCTGGCGTGGCTGGCGGTGAGTTGCAGTTGAAACAGAAGTTTACTTATCCGATTGCGACTTATGAGGATACGAAGCGTGATGCGAGCTTGGGCTTGATTAATGCCTTGTCGACCGCGAAGAAGGGTGATGGTCTGGCGATTCAGATCATGATTAGACCGACGGATGGTAGTTGGACAAATAAATCGCTCGAGCGAGTACAAAATATAAAAGACGGAAAATCGAGTGGCGGTGCCGGTGTGGCTAGTGGCTTGAGTAATGCGGCGTTTAAGGCTGGCGAAATTTTTGGTGATGCGGTCAAGGCTTTGTGGGAGCCG
Source organism: Candidatus Saccharibacteria bacterium UBA4387 (assembly GCA_002391075.1). Lineage (GTDB taxonomy): Bacteria > Patescibacteriota > Saccharimonadia > Saccharimonadales > Saccharimonadaceae > UBA2834. The sequence continues at coordinate 2,966 of DGRN01000024.1, read as the reverse complement.
CCGGGGGAATCGAGTAAAAGTGATCCTACGAAAAATGAAGACAAAATTTTAACGAATCTTCAGCAGGAGGAAATCCAGAAGATTGAAGAGAAGACGAAGCATCCGGGCTTTGAGGTTTTGATTAGGATTTTGGCGAGTACGGATTCGAAGCCACGTTCTGAGGCTTTGTTGGCGAATGTAGTGTCAGTGTTTTCGCAGTTTGATTTGCAGGGCTATAACGGTTTTCGCTATGATGCGCTTTTGAAGGCGGAGGATTTGGCGCGTAATTATATGTTGCGTTTGTTCCCGCCAGAGAGAAAGAGTATGGTTTTGAATAGCGTAGAGTTGGCGAGCGTGTTCCATTTGCCGAGCCAGAAGAATATTCCGACGAGTCAGGTCGAACGCCAGGCAACGAAACAGGTTGATGGCCCGGCGAAAATACCAGATGAAGGCATTGTTCTGGGTATAAATGAGTTCAGGGGCGAGAAAAAAGTTATTCGACTGAGTACAAAAGATCGCCAGCGTCATACCTATGTGATTGGTGCTACGGGTATGGGTAAATCTATTTTGCTCACGAACTTAGCGTATCAAGATATGTGCGATGGGCGTGGCTTTGCATTTATCGATCCGCACGGTGATGCGGTTGAGCTGCTTTTAAGTAAAGTACCGAAGGAGAGGGCGGACGATATTATTGTGTTTGAGCCTGGAAATATGGACAATCCGGTCGGTATGAACATGTTTGAATTCCAGCGCGAAGACCAGAAAGACTTTATCGTGCAGGAAGGTATTAATATGCTGGTTAGTCTTTATGATCCGGGGAACCAGGGTATCTTTGGCCCGCGCGCGCAGCACATGTTCCGTAATGCGGCCTTGCTTTTGATGAGTGATCCGAAAGGTGGCACATTTATTGATATTCCGCGCTGTTTTATTGATCCGGAGTTCGTGAAGGAGAAGTTGCCGTACGTGACGGATAAGACGGTTTACGACTACTGGACGAAAGAGTTCCCGCAGTCGCAAAAATCGAATGATGCCGGCGAGGTGACGAGCTGGTTCGTCTCGAAATGGGGTCCGTTCTTGTCGAACAAGATGATGCGCAATATTTTGGGTCAGCCAAAGTCGGGCTTTAATATTCGCGAAATCATGGATAATAAAAAGATTTTGCTAGTGAATCTGTCGAAGGGTACGACTGGTGAGCTGAACGCGAAGTTGCTTGGTATGATTTTCGTGATGAAATTCCAGGCGGCGGCAATGAGCCGCGCGGATACGCCAGAGGATCAGCGCGTGGATTTCTGTCTGTTTGTGGATGAGTTCCAGAACTTCGCAACGGAGAGCTTTGAGTCGATTCTATCTGAGGCTCGTAAGTATAAATTGAACCTGGTTTTGGCGAACCAGTTTATGACGCAGCTGACAGATAAGATCCGTGAGGCTATTCTTGGTAACGTGGGCTCGATTATCTGTGGCCGTATTGGTGTGACGGATGCAGAGTTGATGCAGAAAGCTTTCCAGCCGGTGTTTAACGCGGAAGACTTGCATAAGATTCCGAATCATAAAGCAGTGGCGACGGTGTTGATGTTCGGTTTGCCAACCTCGCCGTTTACGTTGAATTTATTGCCGCCGTTGGGTGAATCGAGTGAAGAGCTGATGCATAAGATGAAAGACTATGCCTTGTCGCGCTTTGGTCGTCCGCGTGCGGAGGTTGAGGCGGAGATTGAGGAGCGTCTTGGTGTGAAGCCGACTGCGGAAGAGAAGAGGCAGGAAGAAGAAGCGATAGCGATGGGCAAGCCGGCTCCGAAGAAGGAGAAGAAGAATTTCCTTGATGCCTGGATGGATAAAAAGGCGGATATGGAAGCGAAGGCAAAAGAGAAGGCGCGCCAGGCGAACCTTGGCAGAACGCCGGCTCCGATTCCAGAGAAAAAAGCCGAGGCGGTTGCGGCGGCGCCAAAGCCTAGTGTCGCGCCGGCTCCTGTTGCGCCGGTAGTCGCGGCCGCACCGGCAGCTGCTGCGCCAGTGGTAGCTGCACCAGCGGCGGGTGCTGCGAATGTGGCAAATGTTGCTGGGCCGGCGGATGTTGCGGCTGTTTCGGAGGCGATTTCGTCTATGCAGATGCCGCCTGCTGTGCAAACGGCTCCAGTCGAGCAGCAAGTTTCGGTACTGTCGGCAGCTCCGGAGAAGGTTGTGGCTCAGGCTGCACCGGCGCCTATGGCTGCGGCGACGCCGAAAGTTGAGCCGGTTGCGCAGGCGAGTGCGCCGGTAGCCTCTGCAAATGAGGTGGCTGAAGCGCAGCCAAGTGAAAACGATGATGAATATCTGGCTGTGGATGCTGGCATGGTATGGAGCGTTGCGGCGGCAGAAAACGCAGGTGCGGACATGAGTTCTCTGAAAATTACGCACGAGCACACAGATTTAGGCGTAAGCGATAATGCGCGCCAAAACGGTGAGGAAGTGGCTTTTGGAGCGGAAAGCGCTCCTGCGGCCTCTCAGGCGCCTCAGACGGCAAATAAGGTGAGTAATTCGGATAATAGCTTGCAGATACAACATGATGACAATGGTGCGACTCTGCGTTGGCGATAAGAAGGCCTCTAAAATGCGCTAGAAGCGGCTTTTGGCCGAAAAATAGTAAAAAATGCGTAGCGTTCGATAAAAGGGCGCTACGCTTGATTTTATGGGGTCGTTATACTAAAATTATATAGTATATATTAATAGCAAAGTAGAGGTAGGAAAAGGGAGATATGGCTGAAGCTAAAAAATCCGGCGCTGACGATTATGGCGCAAAGGATATTCAGGTTCTTGATGGCCTAGAGCACGTGCGTAAGCGTCCTGGCATGTATATCGGTTCAACCGGCTATGATGGTTTGCACCACCTTGTGAAAGAGATTGCGGATAACTCTATCGATGAAGCGATTGCTGGTTATGCGACGCGTGTCGAGGTTACGCTTTTGAATGATGGCGGCTGCCGCGTAGTGGATAACGGTCGTGGTATTCCGGTA
>DGRN01000023.1 GCA_002391075.1 Candidatus Saccharibacteria bacterium UBA4387 | reverse complement strand
TGGACGGCAACGGCATTTTCGACATCAACGACATCATTGAGCTGCAGGACTTCATACTTGCAAAGCGTGTGACTTTTACTCGTTCGGAGATTGAACCGATCCCCTTCGGTTCGGCCACCACTACGAGCGAAAGCACTACGACGACAAGTGAGACGACCACCAGCACGACAAGCACTACCACTACGGCAACAACGACAACCGAGACGACCACAAGCACGACAACTGAGACTACGACAGAAATTCAGTATCACTACTTCCACGGCAACGATATGCCAAGTAGTTGCACTGCTAATTGGCCCACCGATGACCCAGACTGGGCAAAAACGTACGATTTCGACAGCTACTTCGCTACAAAAAGCGGCAGTAAGCACCCATCGTTAATAGATTTCTATCTCGTAGAGAATCTCTATCTGATATGCGTGGACAGAATGTACGGAACAATCGGATTCCACGAGGTTTGCGCATCGGATACGCTGATCAAATACGAGAACGACATCGGTGATACCATTACGCTGACTCCGGCCGTCGACCCGGATTATCCTGACGATCCTAATCAGCTTACGAGTAGGATTGAATGGAGCTATCATGACGGCGACAATATCGTAACGGAAGCATGGGTAAATAGCGGGTTTATCACTCTGGCACATATTTACTATCGCGACAATCTAACGACCGCCGAAAGTGGATTTGGCATGTATATCCATTTCCTCATGACGGTGGATATAGCCAACCGCTATCTGCCTGACGGCTACACTCTTCCCGACGGAACATTCGTACCGCCGGAGAAGTATAGCAGCTGCTATTATACGATTGATGAGATCCACAAGGAAACAGATAACCGAACAACGTAACACTGGCATAACGCATGAAAATTTATTTGGCCGCAGCCTTCGGACTGCGGCTTTTTCTTGGGTTTTTGAGAGTAAATTGGCGGCGGATAGTAGCGATTAGCGGGCGCCTTCTTGGCGCAGAATGCTGATAATAGTGCGGAAGAAGATTTGGATGTCGAGGGCGATGGTCCAGTTCTGAACATAGTAAACATCGAGAGCGCGGCGCTCGTTGAAGGAAATGTTGCGACGACCGGAAACTTGCGCGAGGCCGGTGAGGCCGGATTTGACCGATAGAATGAGACCGCGGTCGCCATAGTTTTTGAGCTCGATTGGCTGTAGCGCGCGTGGGCCGATTAGGGAGATGTCGCCGCGCAGGACGTTAAAGAGTTGCGGTAGCTCGTCGAGCGAGGTGCGGCGTAGGAAGTTACCGAATTTCGTATAGCGCGGATCGTCGCTGAGGAAGTCGCCGTTAGCGCGGTAGCGGGCGGCATATTCTGGGCTTTTGCCCATTTTCGCAAAGGCTTCTTCGGCGGTCAAGCCGCAGTATTCTTGTTTGATGCTGCGGAATTTGAGCAAACCAAAGCGGCGGTTGAAGCGCGTGAGGCGAATGTCGCGATAGATGGCCGGCGCGTGCGGGTCGAGGATTTTCTGCAGAAGCCAAATAATGCCCATAATTGGCAAGGCGACAATAGTAATGATGCCGCCGAGTACGATGTCGATAATGCGTTTGTAGACGCGGGCGGCGCCGATGAGCGGCGTTGGACGGACGCGCAAGACCGGCACGCCGGCCAGGAAGTCGACGTCGCGGCTCATGGTAATAATGGAGTCAGCCGGCGGCGAATAGTAGAATAGCATGTGATTGTCGACGGCGAGTTTGTTGACTTTTTCGAGATCGTCGTTAGCGGTGTAGATGATGGCGTCAGGGTGTTTTTTGGCGATAGCCTTGGCGGCGTGGCCAAATTTGAGCTGACGCGAGTCTTTCGGAATGAATTCGTTGCGAGCAACTACCGCCACAACGTCGAAACCGGTCTCTGGACGGATTCCCATCAGTAGTTCAGTGGTATTATGCGAATTGCCGATAATTAAGACCTTGATGAGACCCACGCTGTGACGGAGAGATAGGCGGCGGATTAGCGAAATAATCGAGCGCACGAAAGAGAGCGTCAAGAAACAGAAGCAGACGATATACACGGGAATTGTGCGAACCGGGAATAGTGAGCCGCCAGTGATCGATGATTTAGTAAAGAAGTCGAAGGTAATAATCAACATGACGCCGAGGAGCGATGCGAGGAATAGGCGCCAAAGCTCTAGAATATGGCGGCCGATGACGCGGCGAGAATAGAGGCCGAGACTATACAACAAGATAATCCAAACCGGCAGCAGAACGATGCTCGTGAGGATGAAGTCGCGGATTTCGTTCTCGAAGAAATATGGGCGCGAGTCGATGTTGGTGCGGAAATAATACGCGAATGCAAAAGAAAAGACGATCGATAGAGCGTCTCCAATCAAAAGAAAAACTCGATATAAAAAGCCCGGTTCTTTTTTCACCCTTATATTTTACCATAAAATGACACCGCTGGCGAGCGGGGGCGGCGCGGGTTCGGATGAGCGCGGCTAACGGAGGCGAATATGTAGGAGGTGGGCGGCCGATTCGAGCGTTGAAAGGTCGTCTAAGATTTGGCTTTTTTCGGGGGCGTCCGGAGAGAGTTGCGCGAGTTTCTGGCGTAGTTCGGATTGCTTTGCCCTGAAAAGCTCGGCGGCTTCGGGGTGCTCGTCGGCATGAATAACACGAAGCGAGCGGGCTTTCTCGGGGATTTTTTCGAGAAAGCCGGCTTTTTCGCAGTTATTTATGTGCTCGGCGACAGCAGAAACAGAGTTGAGATTGAGGGCGCGCTGAATTTCGCGGTATGAGGGCGAGTAGTTATTTTGCTCGGTAAATTCTTCGATGAATTTCAGGAGAGCGGTCTGTTTTTTGGTGGGTTGTTTTGTCATGGCTGGTATGGTTGATTATTTTCCCTCTTTACTTAAGCTTATTTTATGGTATTTGGGGTTATTTGGCAAACAAAATGCGCGCTTATGCTTGACAAGCGCGCTATTTTGTGATATAATTGATAGATATATTATTTCTTGCGAGAAACAGTCAAGAAGCCGTTGCGTGGGTTTTCGTTGACTTCACGATCCTCTGGGAGGTCGCATGGAGTACCTTTTTCATTCTTCTCGGTCTTGGTGAAGAAGTAGATAGTCTGTGGCTTGCCGCCGCGAAGAGTAACCTCGGACTTGTGCAAGTAGTAAGTGATACCCTTTGAGTTAGTATGTTTGTAAGCCATTTTAGCTTTCCTCCTTTAGTTGTTATCTATATCTTATGACCCCTATTTCTGAGTGTCAAGGGGTAGACAAGAGATTCTTCTTATGCTTTGTGCTTTTTGCTGCCGTGGTCGAGCGCAAAGATGGCGAGACGAAGGAAGAACCAGATTATTAGGCGAATAATTAGAATAATCGCAAGGATGAGCGTAATGAGAATGAAAATGCCGGACGTGCACCAACACCAGATAGGCGAGGCGAAATCGTAACGGTAGAGTTCGGTGGGTGGAATATGTGCGCCTTCAATTTCGATAGTGTCGCTGGTCGGATACTTGGCGAGTTCGTCCATCCAACAGTTGATATAATTTGGATCCGGATAGCGCCAGCCCATGCGTTTGCCCTGCGCGTCGCAGACATCGGCGGCTTTGCGGTAGATGTTGCCGTTGGGGTTTTCGCCGGCGTGATCGGCGGCTTCTTGCGCGCGGGCTAACTCGGATTGAGCTTTGCGGAGATATTGGTGCTCAAGATAAAGCGGGCCGGTGCCAAAAATGATTTTTTGGCGGCCATTTTCGTCGAGGACATTGAAAATTATGTGCGTGCGCGTAAAATCTCGGAGCTCAGTGAGTTTGGCGGCGATTGCGGCGTCATCTTCTTCGGCTTCATCGGCGGCGAGCACTGCGGAACGAAGCTCTGTCATTTTGAGATGATCGGCGCGCAGAAGAGTTGCGTCGACATATAGCAGAAGTATCAAAATGATGGCGATTTTCCAAGAACTAAACTTGAAAATTTTCGCCATAAAGCGCCTTAACTTGCTCTTTTGTTTCGCGCCACCCATAGTACTAGTGCTATTATAGCGGATTTAGCAAAATAACTCCACGCCCTTGATTTCTATTCGGATTCTTGAACGACAGGCTCAAGGTCGGAGATGCCAAGCGTTTCGTCGGAAATTGGCGCTTCTGAGAAATCGTCGATGGCGTTACGGATGCGAGAGTCGACAAGCTCGAGCGTTTGCAGATATTCGTCGAGGTCTTTTTGCGTGATTGCACCCTCGCTGGAGAATTTTTCAATGTTATCGTCCTCCTCGTTATGCTTTTCATTCTCTGCGATGTAGCCTGGGCGCGAGCGGTCGAGATAAATGTCGCCGGTAGCGCGATAGATGGATAGACTGATGGCAGTAGTCGACAGCGCTATGGTGCTAGCAATGACGAATAGTAAGATTAGGTTGCGGCCGCCATGGATTGGGCGTTGGTCGGTTTTCTTCTTTGCGAACATCAGAGGAGGCTCCTTAGGGTTTCAACGGAGTTGCGGTGGTAATCGATGAGTTCTTGGAGGCGATATATGCTCTGTTGCACATCAGAGCGTTTTTGGCGCGTCAAGATGAGCTGGTCGTAGAATTCTTGCGGATGTTCTTTACAGTTGACTTGGATGAGTTTTTCGAGTTCCTGCGAGTAGCCGATGAAATCGTTTTTGAAACGTTCGCGCTCACTAAAAAAGCGAGTCTGTTGGTCGGCGAGTTCTGCGTTGGCGACGTTGTTTTTGACGAGGCGCAGATTAAGATTGAGCATCAGGTTCGTGGAGATGGTTTCGTACTGTGCGCCAAGATGGACGCGACTTTTGGCGTCGGCGCGCTGGACACGCTGGAGCTGGAGCTTGATACTGGAGCAGTTGCCAGAAATGCGGCCGAGTTCTTCGGCGCTAGGTGTGAGGTCTTCTTCGTATTCGGGCTGGGGATTTTCGGGAATTTCGACAGCTTCGGTAGCGCGGATGTTTTGCGGCGGCAAAAATGCAAGGGTTACGGCGATAGCTAGCAGAAACGACGCGATTTTCTTGGTCATGGTTCTATTTTACACTAAAAACACCCGCACGGGGCGGGTGTTCTGGGCTTATTCTTCGTCTTCGACAATTTGGAGGTGACAGTCGGAAATCTGGTAATCGTCGACGGTAGATGGAGCGCCCATCATGAGATCTGCGCCAGAGCCGTTCTTTGGGAAGGCGACGATTTCGCGGATGTTGTCGATGTTTTCCAGTACCATGAAGAGGCGATCGATGCCATAAGCACAGCCAGCGTGTGGCGGGGCGCCAAACTTGAAGGCGTTAAGCATGCCGCCGAAGCGAGCTTCGACATATTTTTCGTCGTAGCCGAGGATGCCGAAGACCTTGTACATGATTTCTGG
>DGRN01000025.1:29980-31108 GCA_002391075.1 Candidatus Saccharibacteria bacterium UBA4387 | reverse complement strand
TGGGAGCCGGTGCAGGTGCGGGCTTAGGTGCAGGGGCAGGTGCCGGTGCAGGCTTAGGAGCCGGTGCCGGTGCGGTGCTCTTTGCTGCTGCGGCCTTACGGTCGGCTGCATGCTGCAGCTTCATCTTTCCGCTGACCTCGTCGTAGACGCTCTTCTCCATGCGATCGGAAGCTCCCTCGGAGAAGAGGATGATCCTTCTCACGAGAGAACCGTCTACCCCATTCGTCGCACGCCAGTCGGCGTCGGCGTATGGTCTTTTTGTTGCGGCCTCTTCCAGTCGATCGGACAGCCAGCCGTAGGCGGCGTTCACGTCAGCCTCGTTGGCGTCCTTGGTGATCATGATGGTAACGACATCCTCGTAGACATCATCACCAGTGGTCTTTGCGTTGGTCTCTGTCGCGACCTCGATGAGGCCGATGACAGCGGGGCAATCGTCGCTAGGGCTGATTGCCTGGACGCCGGAGGCGTCGATTCCGTACATACCGTTCTTGAATCTTCTTCTTAACATGGCTTTATTCCTTTCTTGCCCCGTGGGGCGACGTAAGTTAGCGCTGCTGTGATTAGTAGCGCACGGTTTGATTGCTTACAGATCGCCTGCGGCGGCTTCAGGTTCTCTGCGAGCAGTTAAGCGCATTAGTGGGTGGATATTAGTGCGCTTGACTGCTCGAGAGAGCCTAGAAAGGAATTGCTAGTTTTGTCTTTTGTAAGGTCCTTACGTGCGACATTAATCGTGCGTATGTTTGTATAATAGCACACTTTTGCAAAAATGTCAATAATATTTTGCAAAAACAGCAAAAAAGAAGCCGTCTTTGGCTTCTTTTTAAGGGGTTTAGCGAGCTAGGGCGAATTTGTTTTTGCCTTTTTTGATGAGGCTAGGGGCAGATAGGTCGCAATCTTCGGTCGCTTTTGTGCCGTTGATAGAGATGGCGTTGCCGGAGATGAGTTTGCGGGCTTCACCTTTGCTGGCGGCGAGGCCGGTTGTAACTAGGACATCGGCTAGTTTGCCGGCTGGGGCGGTCGGGAAGGATTTAGCGAGAAGATTAATGTCGGCATCGTCGAGTTGGGAGAGGTCCTGTTCTTTACTGAAGAGGAAATTGGTAAGCTTTTCGGCTTGAGCGGCGGCGTCGG
>DGRN01000025.1:0-29933 GCA_002391075.1 Candidatus Saccharibacteria bacterium UBA4387 | reverse complement strand
TGAGCGGCGGCGTCGGAGCCATGGACAACCTCGGTGACGAGGCGGCCGAGTTCGCGCTGGCCGTAGCGGGCGGCCGGGTTTTCGGCATGCTTGGTAAGGATTTGGTCGAGTTCTTCCGGAGTAACAAAAGTGAAGTATTTGAAGTAATCTTCGAGTGCGTCGTCAGATTGGTTGAGCCAGAATTGGTAGAAGTCGAAAATGCTGGTTTTTTCGGAATCGAGCCAAACGGCGTTACCTTCGGACTTGCCGAATTTGCGGCCGGTGACTTTGTCGATGATGAGAGGGCAAGAATAGGCGTCGGCTTTGGCGCCTTCGAGGCGTTTGATGAGGTGGATGCCGCTGGTGCAGTTGCCGTATTGGTCGGCACCGCAGAGTTGGAGATCGACCTTGTGCTCGCGGAAGAGGTGCAAGAAATCGTAGCCCTGGATAAGGGTATAACTAAATTCGGCGTAAGAGATGCCGGAGCCGCCTTCGCCGATGCGTTTTTGGACGAATTGGCGGTCGAGGAGCTGGGTCATGCTGAAGGCTTTGCCGATTTCGCGGAGGAATGGCAGAAATTTGATCTGGCTGAACCAGTCGTAATTGTCGAGAATTTTGGTGTCGGCTGGGGAATGAGTGACGCGGATGATTTGCTTGGCGAGTGCGGCCTTGTTGCGCTCGATTTCGTCGAGGCCTTTGAGGTCGCGTTCGACGGTGTCTTTCGGGTCGCCAATTTGGCCAGTGGCACCGCCGACAAGATAGTAAGGAGTATAACCGTGACGAACGAAGCAGGCGCACATCATGAGGGCGGCGAGGTGACCGATGTGAAGACTGTCGGCGCTAGGATCGGTGCCCCAATAGAAATTGCGCGGAGCTTTGTCTAGGTCTGATACGTTGTCCAGCGTATGCTCGGCGAGAAAACCGCGCCACTGGAGCTCTTCGGATAATTTCATTGATACTCCTTAATTAATAACTTAAATATTATATCATTTTTTTGAGGTGATGGCGAGGCGGAGAAATGAAAAATGCCCCGGGTGGGGCATTTTGCTTAGGTGCGGGGAACAACCTTGAAGCAGGTCGTTCGTTTCTGCATCTGATGGTAGAGGTCGAGAGCGCGAATGGCGTCTTCGTCGTCCTTTTCGCCTTTGATGTAGGCGGGGATGGCGATGACGCGGCCGTCGGCGAGGTGGCGTTTGTGCTCGGAGACGATCCACCAGCGCAATTTGTAGCCCTTGTGCGGGCGATGTGAAATGCTGATAGAGTCGTCTTCGGCGTGGTAATGGATATACGCTACGCAGTCGCCTTTGGTTTGGCGCTTAGGAGTGACGGGTCGGTTCTTGTGCGGCAGGTGGCGGTCTTGATCGTAGTCTATTTGCTCGTATTCGCGGATTTTTTTGATGCCGTCTTCGATTTCCTGGCTAGGCTCGAAGTCTACGGGCAGGTCTTTGATGTGGCAGACCGTGAGGTACTGAGAAAGCAGGACGCTGAAGAATATGAAGTTTGCGATGCGGTCCTGAGTCTCTTCGCTGGGGCGCCAGACGTCAGATGAGCCGATGGTGAAGTAGATGTAACTATACTCATCGATCTCTTGGCTGCGATAAAGATAGACCACGAGCGTGATGTCGATTTGGCGACAATGGGCGTAGATGGTGGAAATGATTTCGTCGCCGGCGCGGAAATGTGTGCCGCTGACGGTTTTGCCGACTTTGCCGTAGTGTCTGAATGCTTGTTCGCATACGCTAGGCGGAAGCGGTGACTCGTAGGGGAGCCAGTGGATGTCGAAGGCGTAGCAGTCGCCGGATTTGACGCGTAGGACGAAGTCGTCCAGAGGTAGATCGGTTTTGACGATGGCGGAAGTTTTGGCGGTGGCGCGCAGGAGCAGTTCGGACGTGATGCCGATGAAGCGCACCGAGTTCGGGCCGGGTTTGATTTTTTCGCTGAAGGGGATTTCGCTGAGTTTGTTCATCATGGCAAGTAAGCATTCTTCGCCTTTGCGGAGGTTGTCTTGCTGGCGTTGGGCGCGCAGCTTGGTGGCCTTGCGCTTTGCCTTTTGCTTCTGCTGGCTGTTTTTGCTCACAGATACCATCTCCTTTCTAGAGGCAGAAAAATTAAAGAGCGATAATATATTATTATATCATTTTTGGTATGAAAAGTCAAGAAAAAAACGCCCCCCGGTAGGAGGCGTGTAGAGTTAGAATTTGTCTTTGATCTGTGTGGTGTGAAAATCTGAGATGACCGAGAAAACGCTGAAGGCGGCGCAAGAAAGCAGGCTGACTACACTGATTTTGCCCATGACGGTACCGAAAATGGTGCCAGCGAAGCCGAGGCGATACGCGGTGCTGAGGAGCCAGGTGCAGAGGATGACCATGCGGATTTTGTCGGCGAGGGTGGCGCTGATATTGTGGGTGTGGCGGCCATAGATGGCGAACCAGGCCAGAATGATGGCGTCGCGCGCGATGATGATGACTGCCGAGGCGACAGTGGCGATAAAGAGTGGTGCGGTGCTGGATGAGTAGTCGGTGGTGCGATAGCCGATGACGGCGAAAGCAAATGCGACTGGGTAAAATAGGACTTTGTCGCCGATGGGGTCGAGAGCCATGCCGGCGCGAGTGATGCTGTGGGTCCTGCGGGCGATGGTGCCGTCGAGCTTGTCGGTGGCGACTGCGATGGTTAGGATAGTGCAGGCGACGAAATGGCTGTATTCTCCGAAGGTGTTTGCGAGGTAGATGTGTGGGAGTAGTGAGGCGATACTGATGCGGAAGGCGCTGATGCGGTTGGCAGGGCCGATGCGACCATTGGTGCCGTCGAGCCATTTGGGATTTTTGCGATCGGCGGATTTGAGTGTGAAGAATATCGCGGTGCTGATGTTTGCGACGCTGTCGATGTACCAACAGATGCGAAGTAGGGTGATGCTGAAAACTTGGCCGAAAAATAGGAAGCATAGACTCCAGAGTAGGGTGATAACGTGAGACAAGAGTAGGGCGAGGCTGAAGGTGGGGTGAAGCAGGTCGTTGAGGTAGTTTTTGCGATTTTTCCAGGCGCCGGTTGAGTATAGAATGATAAGATTGGCGACGATGGAAAGGAAGGCGAGATAAAAATCTGCAGTTTCCAGGTTGTTGGCTCGGAGACAAAGTGCGATGGTGGCAACGAGGCTGGCCGCAATTAATGGGCCGCCTCTGCCGTGAAGATGGATTTTGCAGCCATGTTTAATGCTGCTGAAAAAACGTTTCATTGACAAACCTCCTAACTGGTAAGGTGCGTAGTGGGTGACTAGATATTAAAATTATACCATAGAAATACGGTTTTGCAAGTGAGGCAACGGTGATGGTGCGGTGAGTTCGGCGCGTAATCATATATCTGGATGGGCGGCTAGTGTGGTAAAATGGAGACACGGGCTCGTCGTTCAACGGATAGGACATATCCCCTCTAAGGATACAATGCTGGTTCGATTCCAGCCGGGCCTACCAATTTATATAGAATCGCTTGTCGGGCGATTTTTTGTTGTGTTTTGCTGGTGTTGTTTGGTGGCTTTTTCTTTTTATGCTAAAATTGGAGTAATGAAACAGGGTAGGGATTTTGTAGGCGAGTGGCTCGCCAAGTACGGAAAGCAGCGCGAGGCAGAGCAGAAGATGAAAGATGAGTTTGCGAAGGCTTTCTTCTCGAAGTATAGGGGCGATTATTTGGCGGATGGGAAGATTCGTGCTTTGGCGGCTGAGTTTGCGCATGATTTTGCGCGGCTTTGTTTGATGAATGCGGAGACCTTGGACGCGAAAATTGACTGGTCTTATTTCTATAATTTTCTTGAGGATAGCACGTATTTTTTGGTGCTGGCTTTGCATGCGCGCTATGGTGAAAATGTTTCGTTGGCGACGGCGGTGAAGTTGATTGCGAACCCTGATTTTGGCTACGATAATCCGCGGTTTTTGAGTGCGGAGACGGAAGTGTATTGGCAGCATTATTTTGCGCAGATGAAATTGATCGCCGCGAAGCAATACTGGATGACACTAGAGGCAATCTTTGAGAAGTATGAGATTAGAGATGGCTCGCTGATGGCTTGGCATGATGATATGCATGGGGCGTGGCAAAAAGAAGCGAAACGGTCGCGTGCGATTGGGCATTCTATGCGGACGATGCTGAGAAATTCTGAGAAAGCGTGGCGGATTGCGGCGGATTTTGGCGAGTTTTTGCGTCGAAATGGTTCGGACAATACGGAATTTTTGCAGTTGATGATGCGGAATGTAATTTTGCTGGTTTTGACTGGGGCGACATCGGAGAAGCCGGGACGGGCTTTGGATTTGGCGATTTGCTACGATGAGCCGGAACTGGTGAAGGAATATTTGCGAGTGACGCCGAATCGTCACGTGTATAATTACTGGGCTTTTTATATGCCGAGAATTGTGCAAAATAGGCCGGAAATGTTGCGAGTGTTTGATGTGAATTTTCTGGCAAGCGTACGTGCGGGCAAGGGCGGGATGCTGCATGTAAGCGAGATGTCGGTGGACGATTATGGGCGCTTGTTGAGAGAGGTGCTCGCTGACGTTGATCCGCTTGATTGATTGTTGGCGCTTGTGCTAAAATATCGCTATATAAGCGAGTAAAAACAAAAATGAAATTGTGGAAAATTTTGCAGAGCGTTGGCTTTTTGGCGATTGCTCTGTCGGTATTATTAGTGATGGCGCGTTTTTTGGTGCTAAGGGGGTTAGTGCAAGAAGGGTGTTTTACGGGCTGCGAAATTGGGCTGTCTGAATCGTTAGTGGCGACGGTGACTTTTCTGCCGGCGATTTTGGGAGTGGTTTGTCTGTCATTGGCGCGGCAGAAGTCGCGTTTGCGGTAGAGCGAAGACACTTTTGGTTGACTTTTTCTAGTATCTGTGGTATAATAGGGTTATATAGGCTGTTAGGGTTATCTAACGGCCAGGGTTTTAGTGCATGAAAAAGTGTGAAAAGACGATAATTGGGCGCAACGCGGTGGTGCATTTTGAAAAAGAAGTGCATAATGTGCCGGCGAAGGTCGACACTGGAGCGGATAGTTCTGCGGTGTGGGCGACTGATATTTTTGTGGACGAGAATCACTTATTGCACTATAAGCTGTTTGGTGAGGGGTCGCCGTATTACTCCGGTGTGGAGCATGTGGCGAGTAAGTACAGCGTAGCACTAACGAAGAGTTCGTCTGGTGATATGATGCTAAAGTATCGCACGCGGATTCCGGTTGAATTGGGCGGTAGAAAAATGTTGGTGAATTTTGGGCTGAGCGATCGTTCGACGCATAACTATCCGATTTTGATTGGGCGGAAGACTTTGCACGGAAAGTTTTTGGTTGATGTGGAGCGCGAAGATGAAGCGGTTCCGAAGGCTCGAAAAAAGGCTAGTTTGAAGCTAAATGAGCAGATGAATGAGGACCCGTATAAGTTCTATAAAGAGTATTATTTGAAGTTTGCGGATAATGCGAATGAATAAACGGGGCGCCGCGAGTGAAGCGGCGTTTTTTGTTGGTTAGATTTTGCTGGGGTTGATGTATTTGTGGCTGACGTTGGGTTTGCGGACGAAAGCGATGTTTTTGGAGATTTCGAGGGTGGCGACGTTGACTGGGAAGGCGGCGTTGAGGAATTTGAGTTTGCGGGTGGAGTCGCTGATGGTGGTGACAGCGCCGCAGATAATGAGTTGGTGGCGATTGCCGAAGCAGCCGGAACGGGAGAGGGGCGGGAAGGCGACGCGGTTGCCTGGGGCGACGAGGCCGCGGTCGCTGCGCCAGAAGTCGTTGATGACGGGTGGGACGACACCGTTGTGGGTGTGGCCTGAGATGATGTGGTCGAAGTCGGCAAAAAATGGAGCGATGTCGTCGTCGAGAAGGCGGAATGGCGAGTGGGCGAGTGCGATTTTGACTTTTGTGGGCGGTAGCTGGTGGAGTTGTTTGGCTGGGATTTTGGAGAGGTCGTGCAGGAGAATGCCTGGGTCTTCTGGGTTGTAAGCTTCGCGTTTATCGTCTTTGTGCTCGAAGCTGAAATATTCTGGCGATTGTGTGAAGCCAAAAACGTAGATGCGGTCGTCCTCGTAGGCGGAATTGTCGAGTAGGTGGACGTTTTTGATGGCGTTGATGTGCTCGACGAGGAGCTCTGGGCTGGATGAGCGCCAGGGAAGGCGGCTGAAGAATTTTGGTTTGCGCGATTCGTCGATGCGATAGAAGTCGTGATTGCCGAGGCCGATGATGGTAGTGGCGATTTTGCCGAGACGTTCGAGCCAGGCGAGCAGGCGGGCGAGATCGGCTTTGTCGTTGACGTTGTCGAGATGGTCGACGAGGTCGCCAGGAATTAGGATATAGTCGGGATGTTTTTGTTTGGCGATTTTGACGATGGAGTCGAGAGTTTGACTGGTGACTTTTGGCGCAAAATGAATGTCGCTGATAAGGAAGAAGCAGAGCGGCTTTTTGACGTGACGGTTGTAGAATCGGTAACGAGTATCGTAAAAGACTTTCATCGTTATTATTTTAACACGCGCGCGCAAGGGAAAAAGAAAGCCGCTCCTTGCGGGGCGGCGAGAAATTAATGAATGTTATATGCGATTTTGGCACATTCGTAGATGTGCTGGATTGTGGCCTCGGCTCGGCCGTTGGCTTTGCCGGTGAGGTAGTCGCGCGCTGTTGCGAGCGCGTTATTGTATGGGTCGTAATCGCCTTCTTTGTCGACTGTCATTACGCTATAGATTTTCTCCTGGAGCTCAGGTTCGTAATGTGCGGACCAGTAGAGGTATCTTTGCGTGTCGGGATCTAGGTTGTGAACCCAGAAGAAGGTTGCGCCGGGCTTGTTGCGCATGGTGTAGTCTATTAGGCCAAGTATGAACGGAACCATGCACTTTGATTCTATACATTCTTTCGCCGTTAAAGACCAGTTGCCGTCGTAATCGAGGCGATAGGACAGATGGGTGGATGCGGGAAGACAATCGATATTGTATAACATATATTCCTCCTTAAGGTGCGAAGTTTGTTGCTTATGTATTTTTTATTGTAGCATAAAAATGTGAAAAAGTCAATAGTGTTAATGCTATATATAGTGTCCCGTGCAAGTATTATGACACTAAATATGGAATGTCAATGCTTGTGCTTGGCTTGAAAATTATTTATGCTAAGAGTGTAGTTAATTTGGTGGGCAGAAGAGGAGGTGCCCAAAAATGAAAACAAAAACGAAATATATATTTGTGACCGGCGGCGTGATTTCTGGCGTCGGAAAGGGAATTATGGCGGCCAGTATGGGTGCGATTTTAAAGGCAAAAGGGCTCAAAGTTTCGATTCAGAAATGCGACCCTTATTTTAATGTCGATGCAGGCCTGTTGAATCCGCGCGAACACGGAGAGTGCTATGTGACGCGCGATGGCGCCGAAACGGATTTGGATTTGGGGCATTATGAACGTTTTTTGGATGAGGAGATGACCGGAAATTCGATTTGGACGTCGGGAAAATTGTATAAGACTTTGATTGATGCGGAACGTTCGGGGAAGTTTGGCGGCAAAACGGTGCAGTTGGTGCCACATGTGACGAACATGGTGCAACAGACTTTTTTGGATAATGCGAGCGATTTCGAGTCGGACGTGCATATCGTCGAGATTGGTGGCACGGTTGGCGATATCGAGGGCTTGCATTTTATTGAAGCGGTGCGCGAGTTCCCAACGAAAGTCGGGCGCGAAAATTGTCTGTTTGTGCATGTTTGCTACGTGCCGTGGTTGTCGACGAGTCAGGAATTCAAGACGAAGCCGGCGCAGAATTCGTTACGCGATTTGCGGCAATTTGGAATTATTCCCGATATGGTAGTGGCGCGGATGGACGTCGATAAACTCGTGAAGGCTCCGCAGGTGGCGGCGAAGCTGGCGACGTTCTGTGGCGTACGTGAAGATGCGGTTGTGCTGATGCCGGATGCGAAAAGTGTTTACGAGGTGCCGCTGAATGCTGTGAAGAGCGGCGTGTTGGCACCGTTGGAGCGATTTATTGACCATGGCGATCCGGATATGGGGCAGTGGGAGAAGCTGGCGGCGCGAATTGAGGCGAAGCCGAAGAAGACCGTGAAGATTGGCATGGTGGCGAAATATGTTGATAATACGGATACATATTTGTCGGTGACTGAGGCCTTGAAGGCGGCGGCGTGGGAAGCCGGCGTTGGTTTGGAGACGGTTTGGATTAATGCGGAAGATGCGACTGATGCGGATTTTGCGAATGTTGACGGAATTGTAGTGCCGGGCGGTTTTGGCGTGCGCGGCGTAAAGTGCGCGAATTCGGAAGAATTTGGTGCGCAGCCTGGTAAAAATGTGGTTTATATTATGGACGGTCAGCAAGGAAAAGAAAGTACTGGCGGTACGATGAGGTTGGGAAATTATCCGGCGGTTCTAAAGAAGGGCTCGAAATTGGCGAAAATTTATGGAACGACGGAAGTTGTTGAACGCCATCGTCATCGTTACGAAGTGAATCGTGAGTTTGCGGAGCAGATTGCGGCTGGCGGTTTGGATATTGCGGGTACTAGTCCGGATGGCTCGCTGGTGGAATTTGTGGAGGCGCCAAAGTGTGATTACTTTGTGGCGACGCAGGGCCACCCAGAATATAGGAGCAGGCCGTATCGTGCGCATCCGATGTTTGCTGGATTGATAAGAGCGGCAGCGAAGAAGTAGATTAACGCTGGACCGGATGGCGCAGGTCGTTGCAATTAAAAGTATATAGCGTTATATCGGATTAAGATAAGAAAAAGCCGGTCAGAAATGGCCGGCTGGGTTTTTGTTGGAGGTGCTATGCATGGACATGAGGCGATTATTTGGACATAAGGCAACTGGATGGTTGCAAAATCGCGCATAACACAAAAGTTCCAATGGCACATACCGGTATAGAGACGCCGCTTGGCTTACGAATGGGAGCGGGACGCAGTTTGACTGCGCAGTTCGACTTACGTCTGTGCCAGTATGCCGCAAATTATACATTATTCTGCGAAAAATGCAAGAAATAGTGTAGAATATAGATATGGAAAACTTAAAGAATCGAATCGCAGAAGTTATCAACGAGCTTTACGCCATCGATGGCGCGATAGTCGAGTTTGCGGATGTTCCTGCGGACATTCCGGGCGACTATTCGACGAATGCGGCGATGCGTATTGCGAAACAGGCCGGCAAGGCTCCGCGTCAAATTGCGGAGGAGATTGTCGAGCGTCTGCGTCGTGATTCTGATGAGTTTGTCTTTTCGATTGCGGGGCCGGGATTTATTAACGTGGAGATTTCTGGCGCGAATTTGCAAAAACGGCTGGCGGAAGCTTGGTCGGAAGATTATGGCTGCAATAAGTCTGGTGAAGGCAAGGTCGCGGTCGTGGAATTTCCGAGCACGAACATGGCAAAGCCTTATTCGGTGGGGCATTTGCGACCTGGCACGCAGGGTTGGGCGACCAAGCAAATTTTGGAAGCGAATGGCTGGAAGGTGATTACAGATAATCATTTGGGCGATACTGGCACGCCGTTCGGGATTTGGACTTTGGGATTTTTGCGCTCTGGCAAGTCGCTCGACGAAGTGACGATTTACGATTTGGGCGAGATATATATCCAGATGAAAAAGGCGCTGAAGGATGAGGCGGCGGAAAATAAGCATGAATTGGCCGATGAGGTGCAAGAGTGGCTGAAGAAACTTGAGGCGAAAGATGCCGAGGCGGTGAAATATGCTGAGACTTTCAAGAAGATTTCGCTGGATCATACGCACGAAGTGATGCGACGCATGGGCCTGTCGACCGATTATGAGTTAGGCGAGAGCTTCTTTGCGGAGCCGGGCAAGGAATTGGTGCAGAAATATTTGGCCGAAGGCGTGTTTGAGCAAAATGATGATGGCTCGGTGATTTGCCGACTTGATGAATATGGAATTGATGTGCCGATTTTGGTGCTAAAGAGTAATGGGACGGCGCTGTATGCGACGACGGATTTGGCGTGCATGGACTATCGGGCGCGCGAATGGCATCCTAATAAGGTGATTTATTGCGTGGGCGCGGAGCAGAAGTTTTATTTTGAGCAGCTGTTTGCGCTGGGCAAGAAGGTGGGGATTCCGCAAGAGAACTATCATTTGTGGTTTGGTACGATTGACCAGATTGGCGAAGATGGCAAGCGAGAGAAGATGTCGAGCCGCAAAGGCGTGGTATTGCTGGAGGCGATGCTGAATGACGCTGAGGCGCGTGTTCGGGCGAATTTTGCGTCGACGGGCGCGAATGATTTGAGCGACGATGATATTGCGAAGATTGCGACAGGCGCGATTAAATTTAGCGATTTTGTAGCGGATCGCAAGACTGGGATTTTGTATGATCCAGAGAAGATTTTTGCGCTGACGGGCTGTTCGGGGCCGTTTTGTCAGTATGCGGATGTGCGTTTGCGCCGGATTCTAGAGAAAAATGCGGATTTTGCGCGCGTGGATTTTGCAGATTATGATTGGGCGAGCGAGAAGGAAATTTTGCGTTTGTTGTTGAAATTCCCGGATTTGGTGGCGATGGTGGGTGCGAATTTGGAGGCGCATCGGATTGCGGGTTATTGCTTTGAGATGGCGCAGGCGCTGAATCGCTATTATGAAAAAACGCCGATCTTGCAGGCGAATGATATGGAGCGCTCGGCGCGTTTGTGGCTGGTAGAGAAGGCTGATTTTGTATTGTCGCATGCGCTAGGTTTGCTCGGGATTGAGATTCCGGAAAAAATGTAGGAAAAAGCCCGCGTCGTAAACGCGGGCTTTTGGTCGAAAAACAGATTGCTTAGTTTTTTGCATTATAGCTTTTTTCTGCGGCTTTGAGTTGGTCACCGAGCCAGGAGCTGAGATTGTCGCTGAATTGAGTGTCAAGTTCTTTCAGTGTCAGCATGAGCTGGACGCGGTCGTAGTGACTGTCGATATCTCGCTGGCCGTAGAGGCGCATCAGTTCATCAATTATATGATGGACTTTTGTAGCTACTTCGGCCATTTTATTGGACAGCCATTCAATGCAATAAAGATTATATCTCTTGTCGCCGTCGAGCTGATCGGATTCGTAGAATTTGAGTAGACTGCTGTGGGTATTTAATAATCTGCTGAGAATTCTGACGGCCGCATTGCGGCAGCCTTCGTCCGGGGCGATTCCTGTGGAGCTGTAGTTTATTGTTTCATATATAGTGATGAGCCCCGGTAATGTGCTCAGTAAGAACTCATTACACGGCATGTTTAATTTGTTGAACATGTAGTCGTAATCGAAGGGTGTTTCGTCAATCGAGAAGTCGACATAGTCGCATTCTTGGGTTATAAGGAGTCTGGCCTCGAGGGCCGTGAGCTTGGATGCTCCGCTCCTAAAATAAACCCCCTCTGCGAGCGTGATGAAATCCTGATATGCGCGCAGTGTGTCCTTGATGCTGGGTGGTATGCTTTTTCGCCGCCGCGTGGCAGCTTCCGCGAGCTCCTCTATGTAATCGCTGTCGTCATAGGACTTTTCGCCTATGCTGCAAATCGTCGCATGCAGCATTAAGGCGGCAATTTTGTAGAGCTCTGAGGTAGGGAGATACGCCGCCGTCATTTCTGACGCGCTTTTTGCGAAACCGGGGGCTGACAGCATCGCGATATCGCGAGACGTCGCAATATCCATTCTGGAAAGCTTCATGATGATATCCTTTCTCCAGCAAGCTTGATCCTGCGCATTTCAAATTGCGCGGATTTCGGTTAGATAGCACCAAACCACAGAGTGATAATCTGTTCTTCGATGGTAAGGTGCTAGCCATAATGGCCTTTGTTTATTATACACCAAAAATTGATTTTTGTCAAGTTTTGGCGATATTGGATTTATGATGCTAAAAAGAGAATCCGCCCTGGTGGGGCGGATTTGGTTTGGGAGGTTATAGGTCGCGATCGACGGTATTGAATCCGAGTTTGCGAGCTGCGTCGATACATTCGGGGCTGTCGAAGTGCATGCAGTAAACTTTGTGGCGAAGCTCGGGCGGGATATGTTCGTCGAGGGTTCTGAGACTGAGGTGGACGTTGCCGGGGCCGTCATGGAGGCTCGTATCGACATAGATTTCGTCGATGGAGGTGTGGCGTTCGATGTAGCCGTCGAGATGTTTGATGGAGCAGGAATCGCCGGAGTAGAAGAGTATGCCGTCGCGGGTCACGAAGACGATGCTGTAGGCGGGCAGGTTTTTGCTGTGATCGGTGAGCAGATAGTGCATGGCGCTGAATTCGCGGAAGATGCTGTTGATTTTGCTGGGCGGGAAAATGTCGTAGAGACCGTTGCAATCGCCAGCTATAAGGATGGTCTCGAGCGTTTCGAAGTATTTCATGGTGGGCGTGCATACGACATGGAACTTGATGTTGCGTTTCAGTGCGCTGTAGAGAATGAAGTTGCCGAGGCTGCCGATGTGGTCGCTGTGGGTATGGGTTAGACAGAAGTAGATGTCTTTGATGCCGGCGAAGATGTCGCGTTCTTTGGCGACGCGGAAGACGCTTTCGCCGCAGTCGATGAGGAGCATTTTGTCGCCCTCGATGTAGTAGGCGCTAGTGCTGCCGGCTTCGGGGTAGAAACCGCCGCCGTAACCTAAAAAATTCAGTTTCATGAGATGACCTCCTTGTAAGATTCAAAAGCGGGTGCTTTCTGTGCATATTATGACATAGTTTTTGATTTTTGGCAATAATAGGGGTAAATATGTTGACTTTATGAGCGGAATGTGATATAATCAAGTTGTGGTTATAAGCCACTGTACATTAATGGACGGAAAATGATTCTTTAGGGCTCGGAGTCGGCTTTTTCTGAGGGGAGGAAAAGCTGACTCGGAGCGGTTCCGGTCACATATCCGACATTGAGGGGCGCAAGCTTCTCTCGATTGCAAAGGAGAATGTATATGAAAAAGAATCATCCGATGCAGGATTTAATCCTGCGCTACCCGCTGGCCTACGCGCCGGCAATCAAGATCGTTGAGGAGGAAGAGCTCGACTTCGCTCTGGAGGATTTCCCCCAGGACATCTACACGCCGGTTTACGACGATGAGATGGATGAAGCTGATTCTTCCGACGGTGCCGATCCTGATAACGCTGCGCTCGAAGACGAGGTCCTCCTGGATCAGATCATCGGCGTGATGGCACCGTACCGATACTTCGGTTCGGACGCTGCGGATTTCCGTAGTTTCCGCGCTGACGTTCAGTCGGCAGCCTATGCAGATGATCCCGAGCGCGCACTCGCTGAGGTGCTTGGGGTTTATGCTCCATTCCTCTCGGTAGCGAAAGAGCTGCAGGATGCCATTGCGCGCAAGCGCGAGCTGGCTGTAAAACAGATGCTGGCTGCCATCATGGCGGCTTAATCTGAACCTCCCTCGGCTTTTCCGTCCACAACCAACTCCCCGGACCTTCTGGTCTGGGGAGCATTTTTTGTTTTTTGAATTAAAAATAATCCCGCCGGAAGGCGGGATTGGTTGATGTTGGAGGTTGTTTGTTGCGATGCTGACGCTGCTTAAAGATCGATGTCGAGCTTTAAGTAGTACTTGTCGTAGAATCTGCGCGCGAGCGCAAAATCTGTTTTTTCTTCAGCTCTGAAGGGCAGGCGCTTAACGGCCGACTCATAGAGCACGTCGTCGTGAGCATTGATCAGGCCCATCAGGTGATAGACAAACGAGCACATAATCGCCGCCTTGTCCATGTCGCCGTCGTTCATCCATCCGATGGCAAGGATACCACGGCGGCACTGGCCGTACAGTGCGTAGATGCGATGATCTTCGCTGGCGTAGCGCCTGAAGTGGTAGACTTTCTTGACGATGTTCTGTGCGGTCGGAAAATGACGCTGCATGACGTCGCGAAGCTCGATGGCCTGCTTGGCCAGTTCCTGCTTTGCTGCGAGGTCGTATTCGTCGTTCGGCCGGTTCGGCAGAACGCCGTTCATTATGAGCGTCTCAGTGTTGTTTTCGAACATGGAGATGCGGAACAGATCAGGGCCTCCGCATTGCATATACTTACCCCAGAATTCCTGGAGCATTTCGAGATTAACCCCTACAAGGGGATAGTTTTTCATCTCGATGATCATACATAACTCCCCTCTCTATGAAAGATCATTTGGCGCGGGTGCCAAATCTTTAGTATTTTATCATGTGAACGGCGTTTTGTCAAGAGATGCGAAGTGTGGTATAGTTAAAATAATAGTAATAGGGAGAATAGTATGGCGACAAAAATTGATCGCGAAAAAGCTAAAGGCGCTGCGAAAGCGGGTGCTGCGAAACTGAAGGGCGGCATGAGCGGCTTTATGACGTTTATTAGAGAACAGAATATCGTCGGTTTGGCGGTTGGCTTGGTGTTGGGTACGCACGCTGGGGCGTTGGTCAACTCTTTGATCGATAATGTGTTCATGCCTCCGCTTGGGCTTTTGTTGGGCTCGGCTGACGGTTTGCGCGGCGTGACGATTTCGTTGGGGAATACCGGTGCGGTGATTGCGTTGGGCGCGTTTATTAACGATTTGATCAATTTTATCGTTTTGGCCTTCGTAATTTACATTGTTATTAAGCTTTTGAAGCTCGACGTTAAGAAATGACGAAAGCGAAAACTGCTAGTTTGTTGTGGGTCGATCTGGAGATGACTGGTTTGTCTCCAGAGAAAGACCGGATTTTGGAAGTTGCCGCGATTGCGACGGACTGGGATTTTGAGGAATTTGGTACTTATACCGCCGTAGTGAAAGTGAGCGAAAAGTTGATGCGCGAGCGGATGGTTGGCGAGTTTTGGGAGAAGAATAAAGCGTCTTATGATGCGCTTTTTGAGCAAAACGTTAGCGGTGAGTCGGCAAAGCAGGTTGAGAAAGAGCTGCTGGATTTTGTTGCGCAGAATTTTGGCGACGAAGTTTACTTGGCGGGGAATTCGATTCATCAGGACAGGAAGTTTATTGAGCGCGAGTGGCCGGAGCTGAATGAAAAATTGCATTATCGGATGCTCGATGTGAGTGCCTGGAAGTTGTATTTCGAGAATGCGCTTCATCGGAAGTTTGCGAAGCCAGAGAATCATCGCGCGCTTGACGATATTCGCGGAAGTATTGAGGAGTTGAAATGGTATCAGAAGATGATATCGTAAAATACGCGTTAGCCTTGGATGATGTGCACGAAAAAGAAGTGGCGCCAGATGAGAAACGTCGGATTTTTTGTCGTGGCGAGCGGATTTTTTGCGTGATGAGCGTGGGCGTGAGCCCAATGCACCTGGATTTGCGTTGCGATGCGAAGTTGGCGCGGGCTTTGCAGGAGCGATATGAAAGTGTGATGCAGAGTCGTGTGCTGGGGCGTGGCGGAATTGAGATTTTGTGCACTGGTCAATTGGAGGGGGATGAGGTGATTGATCTGGTGCGGCATAGCTATGAGATTTCGACCGCTGAATAGAAAATGCTTTCCGTCGTGCGATTTTGGCTGCTGAACAAAAATATCCCTCGTGCGAGGGGTATTTTTGCGGTTTAGTAAATTGTGGTGAATTCGAGGAATTTTTCTTCGACTGCCGCCAGGTCGCGCTCGGTTTCGGCTAAGGTTTTGGCGAAATCTTCGCTGGTGGCCTTGTTTTTGACGTCGGAGACGGCCGCAGAGAGCATGGTGATCTGGTGGTAAGTTTTGTTAACATAGGTGCGGTCGAGCGTGCCGGTATAGAGAGAGTCGGCGAGAGCTTGTGTATATTCGCTGGCGAGTTGGGATTCGGTAGTAAGGACGGATTCGGGGATATCGGTGACGTCACCGCCTTCGGCGACGATTTGGTTGGCTAAGGTTGTGTTGAGCTTGTTGATAATGTAAAGGAGAGTTTCGGTTTCTTCGCGGACGTCGGCGGATTTGACTTTCGGAGCGTAAGTGTAGAGCGGGGAGCTAGGTGCGGCCAGGTTTTGCGCGCGGAGATAAAGGGTTTGGTGGCTAGTAAAGTCGGCTTTGTTGGTCTGTTTGATGACGTTAAGTACGCCAAGTAGAGTGGCGATGATGATGAGGCCGACAAGAATGAGTTTAATAATGGCGGGTGAGATAAGGGTTTTTTTGGGCGCAAAACTGCCCGCGCTGGAATTCTTGCCCTTGACGGCGATCTGATCAAGATAAGTTTTGTTGTCCATACTGTAATTTTAGCATATTGTTTTGGGATTGCGATTATGATTAAAAGGGGATTTTGCGGTGGTGGATGTATCTTTGCGATGGGGCTCCTTTGCGGCGAGTCTCTGGCTGTTTAGAACTCTAGCAAAAAGGTAAACTAATAGTTTCCTCTGGGCGATTTTTACAGAGGTGAATAGGTAAACTAAAAGTTTACCTGGTTTTAGTGAGTTAGTTTTGCGGTGAGTGGCTAGCTAGATTAAGTTGTTTGGGGATAGAACGCGAATGTTGTTTAGTAGAGTAAGGTGTAAGCGTTGTTTGGTAAGTAGAGTGCGTACACTGTTTGATGAAGTTGGTGCGACGCTGTTTAGTGGAGTGGGGCATATGTGCTTTTTAGTAAACTATTAGTTTACTTGGGGAATAGAGGTGGATGAAAGTGGGGGTAATTGGGAGTTTACCGTTTTGCTAGGCGTGGAAGAGTGGGTATGGGAGTTGCGGGGGTGGATGGAGCAGTGAGTGTAGGGAGTTTGCAGAGAACGGGTGGAGTAGTGAGTATGGGGGCTTGTGGGGAGTGGGCGGAGCGTTGGATTGAGGGTGTTGGATTTGGGGCGTTGGATTGGAGGGGTGTTGCGGTGGCGTTGGTGAGAGGTGTTGAGGGGTGTATAATTTAGATATGCAGGACGCTAAGGAAGAGATTCGGGCGCGGTTGCCGATTGAGGATGTGGTGGGGCAGTATATCGAGTTGAAGCGCGCGGGCAGAAGTCTGAAAGGGCATTCGCCGTGGGGGACGGATAGGACTCCTAGCTTTATGGTTTCGCCGGATAAGGGGATTTGGCATGATTTTTCTAGTAATAAGGGCGGCGATATTTTTAGCTTTGTGATGGAGATGGAGGGATGCAGCTTTCGCGAGGCGGTCGAGAAGTTGGCGCAGCAGGCTGGCGTGGAGCTGGGGCGGTATAGCGCAGATGATCGAAAGCAGGCGCAACGGCGGCAGCGGCTGTATGATGTGCTGGAATTGGCGACGAAATATTATCAGTTTTGTTTGACGAAAAACAAGGCGGTGATGCAGTATGTGTTCTATCAACGCAATTTGAATAAGTCGACGGTGGAGGATTTTAGGGTCGGTTATGCGCCGAAAAGTGGCAGGGCTTTGGTGGATTTTTTGAAAAAGCGAGGGTATTCGGCGCGAGAGATGGAAGATGCCGGTTTGGTGAACCGTTTTGGCGGAGATTTGTTTAAGGGGCGGATGACGATTCCGCTGATGGACGCGACGGGGAAGGTGATTGGATTCACGGCGCGGATTATTGAGAAGGATGAAAATGCGCCGAAGTATCTGAATACGCCGGAGACGATTTTATATAACAAGGGGCGGCACGTGTTTGGTTTTAGCCAGGCGCGCGATGCGATAC
The DNA here is from genome assembly GCA_002391075.1 of Candidatus Saccharibacteria bacterium UBA4387. GTDB lineage: Bacteria > Patescibacteriota > Saccharimonadia > Saccharimonadales > Saccharimonadaceae > UBA2834. The sequence goes on along the minus strand of DGRN01000025.1, from coordinate 12,523 downwards.
GGCGGTCGGATTTTGTGGTGGTGGTCGAGGGAAATATGGATGTGATTTCATCGCACCAGGCTGGCGTGCGGCAGGCGGTGGCGACGGCGGGGACGGCGATGACCGAGAACCATTTGAAAAGTTTTTCGCGCATGACGAAAGATATTCGCTTGGCTTATGATGGCGATGAGGCGGGGATCCGGGCGGCGGAGCGGGCGATTTCGATGGCGTCGAAGTTTGGGATTTATTTGTCGGTGATTGACGACTATCACGGTTGTAAGGATGCGGATGAGTTGATTCAGAAAGATCCGAAGTTGTGGCAGGAGGCGGTTGAGAGTTATCGGCCGGCTTTGGAGTGGCTGTTGGAAAAGTATGAAACGAAATACAATTTGCGGACGGAGAGGGGTTTTCAGGAGTATTGCAATATTGCAAAAAAGCTGATTAATGAGATTGACCCGAAAGATACGGCCTTGCGAGAGAGGTATGAGCGGATTGTGTCGGAGCGGCTGGGGATTTCGTTGGAGGCTTTTCGTGCAAAGGAAGTTGAGACGCCGGAACCGAAGAGGTTGAAGAAGCCGAATGTGGCGGCAGGAAGCGGCGAGGCGGTTAGTCGTGCGGAGAAAAATTTGGCGGCGATTGTGCAGTCCGGGAAGGTGGAGTTGGCGGATTTTGAGCCAATGGATTTCAATAAGGACGAGTTGGTGTTGATTTTTGAAGAGCGCTATGCGGCGTATAAAACGGTTGAGTTGCAGCGTGAGGCGGAAGAATTGTTGGTGAAAGTGAAGAAGGAACGGCGCGAGGGGGAGCGGCGGGAGCTGGAGGCGGAGATTCAAGCGGCGGAGACGGCTGGAGATGAGGAGAAATTGCGCGAGTTGATGCTGAAAATGAGTAAAATGTTGCGCGAAAAATAAAAAATGGCTGAAAATGCTTGCGGCGGGGATTTTTTTATGGTATTTTTTGTGTAATGTGCTGGATTAGTGGGTCATTTTTTAGACCGTCCAGGAAAATGCAAGACTCAACAAAAATCTTCAAAACAAAAAATAGCAAGTTTGATGGGCGGATTTTTCTGCTCCTAGGAGAATTATGGACGACGACGAAAAAGATTTGAGCATGATTGACGAGTTTAGCGATGAGCCAAATTTTGATGACATGGAAGATGGCGATGAAGAGGATTTGGCGATTGATTTTAATTCGGTCAATTATGACGAAGTCGCGGACGATTCGGTAAAGTTGTATTTGCGCGAGATTGGCAAGATTCCACTGCTGTCGCAAGAAGAGGAATATGAGCTGGCGCAAAAGATTATTCACGGTACTGAGAAAGAGCAGAAAAAAGCCAAGGATAAGATGGCGGAATCGAACATGCGCTTGGTGGTTTCGATTGCGAAGCGTTATTCGGGGCGCGGTTTGGATTTCTTGGATTTGATTCAGGAAGGCAATACGGGCTTGTTGCGCGCGGTGGAAAAATTTGATCCGGATAAGGGTTTTAAGTTTTCGACTTATGCGACGTGGTGGATTCGCCAGGCGATTACGCGTGCGATTGCGGATCAGGCGCGCACGATTCGTATCCCGGTTCACATGGTGGAGACGATTAATAAAGTTATGCGAATGCAGCGCAAGCTGACGCAGGAACTGAATCGCGAGCCGTCCACGGAGGAACTGGCGAAGGCGATGGATATGGAGCCGGAGAAAATTGAGTACGTGATGAAAATCAAGCAGGATATCGCGTCGCTCGATGCGTCGGTAGGGCGCGATGGTGAAGATGATGATTCGTCGTTGGGTGATTTCATCGAAGATGAGGATAGGGTTTCGCCAGAGGACTCGGCGACGACGCAGCTTTTGAAAGAGCAGATTGCGTCGATTCTGCAAACTTTGACCGATCGCGAACAGAAGATTATCAAGATGCGTTTTGGGATTGGTGGCGGAAAGAGCCATACGCTTGAGGAAGTCGGCGCGGAGTTTTCGGTGACGCGTGAGCGTATTCGTCAGATTGAGGCGAAAGCTTTGGCGAAGCTGCGCAAAAATAAAGATACGAAAAAACTGCACGAGTATTTGAGATAGCTTGGCGTTGTAAATATTACAACAGTTAGGTGGGGAATGTTGTAAAAATAACAATATGTAATTGGTAGTCGTTGTAATTTTTACAACGACTATTTTTGCGGGATTTGAAAAAGTAAATATCTTGTGCTTTTGCGAAAGCATAAGTATAATGGTGTTATGGAACAAAGTGGGCAGGTAATCAGTACAAGCTCAAGCTTGATTGCGAATGCAGAGGTTCGCATTGAGGCTTTGCTTGAAGAATGTGTTAGAACCAATGCCAGTGATTTGCACTTGCAGGTTGGTTTGCCGCCAATTTTAAGGGTTGATGGCGCGTTGCGTCCGATTGGCGGATATAATAATTTGGATGAACCGACGATTGAGCGTTTGATTTTCTCGACCTTGGAAGAAGATCAGAAGCAAATCTTGATTAAGGACAAGGAATTTGACTATTCCTTTGCGTTCGGCGATTTGGGTCGTTTCCGTGTGAATGCTTTTCATGAGAAGGGCAACATGGCGGGCGCGTTCCGTTTGATTCCGAATGTGATTAAGTCGATTGCGGATTTGGGAATGCCGCCAGTGGTGACGACCTTTGCGGATTATCCGCGTGGTTTGGTGTTGGTGACTGGGCCGACAGGTTCTGGTAAATCGACGACTTTGGCGGCTTTGGTTGATAAGATTAACCGCGAAAAGAAAATGCACATCATTACGATTGAGGATCCGATTGAGTTTACTCATAAATCGATCAACAGCGTTGTGGTTCAGCGTGAAGTCCACTATGATACTTTCTCTTTCTCTGCAGCATTGCGTAGCGTCTTGCGCGAAGATCCGGATGTGGTCTTGATTGGCGAGATGCGCGATTTGGAAACGATTTCGGCGGCGATTACGATTGCGGAAACTGGCCACCTTGTGTTTGCGACTTTGCATACGAACTCGGCGGCGCAGAGTATTGATCGTATGATTGATGTTTTTCCGCCGCATCAGCAGCCGCAGATTCGCTCGCAGTTGGCGAATATCTTGATGGGTATTTGTGCGCAGCGTTTGGTGCCGGCGATTGGCGGTGGACGCGTCGTTGCGGCTGAGGTGATGGTGGCGAATCCGGCGGTGCGCTCGGTGATTCGCGAAGGAAAGACGCACCAGCTTGACACGATTATTCAGACTGGCGCTGATCAGGGTATGCAGACGATGGATAGAACATTGGTGCGTATGATTCAGCAAGGCATTATTACGTATGACAACGCGCGAGAATACGCGGTTGATTTGCATGAGTTTGAAAGGTTGGCGCGCGGATGAAACGGTTTACTTATCGAGCAAAAGAGCAAGGCACTGGTAAGGTAATTAAAGGTGCGATTCAGGCCGAGTCGGAGCGTGCGGCGGGTAAACTTTTGATTGACCGCGGGTATATTCCGGATAAGTTGAGCGAATCTGGTACTGGTTTGCTGGATAAGATAAATAAAGTTACTTCGAAGGATAGGATTAATTTTACGCGGCAGTTCGCGACTTTGGTTGGTGCGGGTTTGCCGTTGGCGCAGTCTTTGCGCACGATTTCTGAGCAGACCTCCAGTAAACCGATGAAAGCGGTGATTGACGAGATTTTGTCGGACGTGGAAGCGGGCCGCACTCTCGGCGAGGCCTTCGGAAAGCACGATGATGTGTTCTCGAATGTTTACTTGTCGCTGATTCGGGCAGGTGAAGTTTCCGGTACTTTGGATGAGAGCTTGCGTAGGATTGCGGCGCAGGAGGAGAAAGATGAGCGCATGATGAGTAAGATTCGTGGCGCTTTGACTTATCCGGTGATTGTGTTGATAGTGATTGCGCTCGTGTTCGTATATATGATGGTGCAGGTCGTGCCACAGGTGGAGAGCTTGTATCATGATTTGAAGAAGCCGCTGCCAGCATTTACGGCGATTTTGGTGGGGATTAAGGATTTTATTTTCGGCTACTGGTGGTTGGTGCTGGTGGTAGTAGGCGTGATTGTGGCCTTCCTGTTGCAGTTCCGCAGGACGAAGCCTGGCATACGCTTTATGGCGAACTTTAAGTTGAATGTACCGCTGTTTAATTCGTTGTTTAGGATTTTGTACATGTCGCGTTTTGCACGGACGGCGCAGATTTTGTTGGCGACCGGTGTGTCGGTTTTGGATACGATGAAGATTTCTGGCGACGCTATGAACAACGTGGTGGTGCAAGAGTCGATTACGAAGGCTGAGGAAGAAGTGCAGGCCGGTAAGGCGTTGTCGACCTCGTTGAAAGATAAGGATTATATCCTGGATTTGGTGCCGCAAATGGCCGCGATTGGTGAGCAGTCTGGTAAAATGGATGAAATGCTTGGTAAAGCGGCGCAGGTTTATGAAGATGAATTGGACGAGAAGGTGCAGGCCTTGTCGACCTTGATTGAGCCGGTAATGATGGTCTGTATGGCCTTGCTGGCCGGCGGTTTGGTTGGCGGTATCTTGTTCCCGATTTACTCGTTGGTCGGCGAAATTACAGGTTAAGGAGGAAAAATGATTAATAGCGCAAAGAAAAAATCTAAGGGCTTTACATTGATTGAAGTGATTTTGGTTTTGGCTTTGGCGGGATTAATTATTTTGATGATATTAGTTTTGGTTCCGTCCGTGCGGCGCTCGATTAGGAATAATCAGCGAAAGGATGATATGACGGTGCTGCTGAGAGCGATCGATGCCTATACGGAGGATAATGGTGGCGTGAATCCGCTAACGAATATTAAGAAGTGCACGAATGATAATGAGTGCCAGAAAGCCGTTTATTCTTACATGAACACTTTGTTTGAGTATATGGGAGAAAGCTGTAAAGCTGGGGATAGGCCGTCCGATGTGGTTAATCCTGGTGGTGCGCCGCCTACTTTTGTGTCTTTTAAGATTAAGGACTGTGAGAAGTGGATTGATCCGAAGGGCGATTCTTATGCTATAGACTTGAGACCTAGTGGCTCTGCAGGAGAGACGACGGTTATTATGAATGCAATGGAGATAGATACTGGGAAGATTGGTCAGTATGTTTATGAAAATGACGAGCAATTTGCGCGGTATGCTGAGAGTGATTGTGCAGGTGAGACAGGTGAGAATAAAGATAGATGTATCGAAGAATATGCTAAATTGCATAAGTTAGAATATAGCGATAATTATAAGTATGCGATGACTGTGTTTCCGTATTCGAGGTGCGGTGACGTTGAGCAGAGAGTTGTGAATACTGAGCAACCGGGTGATGTGGCGATATTTCTGGTTTTGGAAGGTGGCGCAATTGGCTGCGTCGATAATAGCGGAGGCCATTGATTGTGAAAAAGCGCGGCTTTACGATTATTGAGGTGGTTTTGGTTCTGGCGATAGCTGGGTTGATTTTCCTGATGGTTTTTATCGCATTGCCGGCTTTGCAGCGTGGACAGCGGAATACGCAGCGCAAAAATGACATCAATAGAGTGATGACTGCGATTGATAACTATAGGGCAAATAATTCGAATAAGTTGCCGTTTGGTTATGATACGAGCAAGCGCGTGAGCTTCTTTGATGAGAATTTTGTGAGTCGTTATATTGATGGTGGCGTGAGCGGTAGCTTGGGGAGCCTGAGCTGTAGCGGGGATTGTTCGCAGTTTTCTGATCCGAATGGCGAGCTGTATGGTTTTTACCTTTGGAATAGCGGTAAGAGTTATAGCGCGGGAACGAAGGAAGGCGCAGGGAATAACGATATTAAGGCGAAAGAGACTGATATTTGGGTTTTTCGTGGCGCGAAGTGCGATAGCGAGGAAGGCGTCGCGGTTGGGACTGGCGTGTCGGGGAACTTTGCGTTGATTTATAAGCTTGAGGGTGGAGCTTACTACTGCGTAGATAATATCTAGCGCTGTTTTGTGCTAGAATATAGTTATGCTTGATATTTGCATGACTTTGTTGTTTTTTGCGGTGGGGGCGATTTTGGGTTCTTTTGGATGCTGTCAGGTTTGGCGGATTCGAAATGGTGATAAATCGAAACGCTCGCATTGTTTGCATTGTAAATATCGATTGAAATGGTATGATAACGTGCCGATTTTGAGTTGGCTACTGCTAGGCGGGAAATGCCGGAAGTGCCACAAGAAAATTGGTTACGCGGAAATTTTGTCTGAATTTTTTGGGGGCGTGGTGTTCGCGCTGAGTTATTGGCTGTGGCCGGGCGGCTTGAGCTTTGTGGGCGATGTGTCGGTGTTTGCACTGATGAAATTTGGCTTATATAGCTTGCTTTTGACGATTTTTGTGATTTTGTTCGTATATGATGCGAAGTGGAAAGAGATGCCGACGAGCGTGCTGTGGGGAGCTTGCGGTGTGGGCGTGGCGTATTGTTTTGCGGATTTTTTGGAGCGGGCGACGGTTGGCGGTGGCGTGGTCGCTGGTGATTTTATTGAATTGTTGGGTGCGATTGGCGTGCTGCCGGGTTTTTACTTTTTGATGTATAGGGTGAGTGATGAGAAGTGGGTCGGTGGCGGTGATTGGATTTTGTGTTTGCCGATAGCTTTGGTTTTGGGAAATATTTGGTTGGCGCTGTTTGCGCTGTTTGGGTCGAATTTGTTGGGTTCGTTTGTGATGGTGCCGTTGGCGAGTGCGAAGAAAAAGAAGAAGATGAAGATTCCGTTTGGACCGTTTTTGATTGTGGCGTTTTTGTTAGTGTTTTGGGCGCAAGATTGGATTATGGAATTTGTGGGGTTGTAGATGTATTTGAGTGAGCTGATTAATGATTTTCTGGTGTCGCTGGAGGTGGAAAATGGGCGGAGTAAATATACGGCGCGGAATTATGAATTGTGTTTGTATCGTTTGTTGGAGTTTGGCGGTGAGGAGATGAAGCCGGCAGATATCACGGCGGAATGGCTGAGGCAGTACCGTTTGTGGTTGAATCGCTATACGACGGAGCGGGGGAAAGGTCTGTCGGTGACGACGCAGGCTTTTCATTTGGTGGCGTTGAGGGGATTTTTGAAATACTTGGCGAAGCGGCAGATTGCTTCGCTGGATCCGGTGCTGGTGGATTTGCCGCGGACGCATCGGCCGCAGGTGACTTTTTTGCACGTTGACGAGATTGACAAGATTTTGGCGGAGATTCCGATGGATACGGAGACTGGTTTGCGCGATAGGGCGATTTTTGAGTTGCTTTTTTCGACGGGTTTGCGCGTGTCGGAGCTGATTTCGCTGAATCGAGATAGTGTGAATTTGAATAAGCGTGAGTTTATGGTGCGCGGAAAAGGGCAGAAAGATAGGCCGGTTTTTGTGACGCAGTCGGCGGCGGATGCGGTGCAGGATTATTTGGATGAGCGGAAGGATTCCTTGCCGGCGCTATTCTTGAATAATTCGCGGAACCAGCCGGCGGCGGGGACTTCGGGCGATTATAGAAGGCTGACATCGCGGAGTATTGAACGGATTATTAATAAATATGTGCGGGCGGCCGGCATCACGAAAAAGGTTACGCCGCACACTCTGCGACATTCGTTTGCGACGGATTTGCTGATGAACGGCGCGGATTTGCGCTCGGTGCAATCGTTGTTGGGGCATTCAAATATTTCGACAACGCAAATTTATACGCACGTGACGGATCCGCATTTGAAGGAAGTGCATGAAAAATTTCATAGCGAAACCGATATCTAGTGTCTCGATGCGAGTTTTGTGCGCTATAATATAGATATGAAAAAATCAGAGAAGACGAAAGCCCTGAAGCTGTGGCTGATTGTAATTGGTATTTTAGTTTTGACGGTGGTGGTTTTTGGTTTGACTTATTATGCGAATACGCATGTTGAAACGTGGGACGGCGAGGATTCTGATGTGAGCTTTCAGAGTGATGGCGCGAGCAAGTATCTGGTGGCGCCGGCCGAGAATAATGGTGGGATTGGCGACCATGTGCGCGGTAAGAGCGATTCTAAGGTGGTTTTTGTGGAATATGCAGATTTGCAGTGCCCGGCTTGCGCGTCGGTAATTTCGATTGTTGATGGGTTGACTGCGGAATACGGCGACCGGGTGGCTTTTGTGTTTAGGCATTTCTTGATTACTGGGCACACGAATGCAAAATCGGCGGCGAAGGCAGCGGAAAGTGCGGGGAAACAGGGTCATTTTTGGGATATGATAGATGCGTTGTATGCGAATCGTAGCGCATGGGTGTCTTTGAGTGGCGAAGATCTGAATGAGGCTTATGCTAAGATTTTTGAAGGGATTGCAGCGGACGGCGATGTTGAGGCTTTTCGTAATCAAATGACAGATTCGAATATCCAGAAAAAAGTCGAATTTGATTATAAGCGTGGCATGAATAAAGACAAAGTTACGGCGACGCCGAGTTTTTATATCAACGACGTTGCGATAGATATCGATAACGTGCAGAGTTGGGCAGATCTTGAAAATACTTTGCGTGCGGCGCTAGATAAGGCGCTGGAAGATACAGCGAACGAAGAATAATTCTCGTGCTTGCGAGGGCGGGTTTTTGTGATATATTGAGAAAAAGGAGATTTTTGATGGCAGAAAAAGCAGAAAAAAGCAAAACTGAAGTAACCGCGGCGAATATCGGTTTTACGAAAGCGAATAATCCGAACGGTTTGGTTCAGCGAACTTTGATTATCTTTAAGCCTGATGCTGTGCAACGCGGAATTGTGGGTGAGATTTTGTCTCGTTTTGAGCGCGTTGGTTTGAAAATTGTGGGCACGAAAATGGTGAACCCGGACAAGGATCATTACTATCAGCATTATGAGGGGATTTCGAAGATGATTTCGCGCCGTGGTCAGAAGGCTTTTGATTTGGTGGTTGATTTTATGACGTCTGGCCCAGTGATTGCGATGGTGCTTGAAGGCGTTGAGGCAATCCCAGTGGTGCGCAAAATCGTCGGTTCGACGGAGCCGATGGCGGCGGATATGGGTACGATTCGCGGCGATTATGCGCACGTTAGCTTTGGCTACGCTGATGCGCATGATGAGGGCGTGGCGAATTTGATCCATGCTTCGGGTAATCCGGAAGAAGCTGAGCAGGAAGTTGCTTACTGGTTTAAGCCGGAAGAAATCCAGATTTACAAGACTTTGTCTGAGAAATTTACGAGATAGAAAATGGCCGCTCCGACTGTGGGGCGGCTTTTTGTTGTATGATAAAAGTATGGATTTTGATGTTTTTTCTGCGGGGTTTTTGCCGGCGAGGCATGTGAGCAGATATGATGTGGAGCCTTCGGGCGGCGATTTGTTCGAGAGAAAGATGCGGCGTGCTTTTGAGAATGGCACGTTTGCGGATATTGTGACGGAGTACGAGAAGATGGGTTTTGGCGGTCAGACGCCGGTGCCGCATGAATGCATCAGTGAATTGCCGAGCGGAAAAGTCGAGCTGGATGAGAATTGCACGGAGTTTATGGAGTTGATGCTGGAATTCACGAAGAATGCGCGTAAGGAGATTCCGTTTATGCTGATAGGGCGGACGGACGGCGAGACGAATGTGATTCGATTTGAGAAATTTTATACCGTCGGCGCGGAAGATATGTCGAAATTGCAGCAGCAGGAATGTGATCCAAATTTGGTGTTTGCGGCGAATGATGAGATGGTTGGCGATTTTAAGGCTACGATTAAGTCGGCGAACGAAGTGGGCGATAGGGCGATAATGTGTTTTGGGCACACGCATCCTAATTGCACGGCTTATTATGGGACTTATGATACGGCCGACTTGCGGAATGTTATTCAGCATGACGATAGTATCGATGGCGTGCGTAGATCGGTTGGAGATTCCAGAGCGCAAACGGTTGACTGCGTGATTACGGCGGACGGTGATATGGATTTTATGTTTTTTGACGAAGGTACGGAGCAGTTTTATAAAATAGGCGAAGTGAGCGGGGTGGGCAGAGATGGTACGGTGCAGGAGATGCAAAATTATAGCTTTCGCACTCCGTTGCCGACTAATAGATAAAAGTGGTAAAATAGTGTCGTTGGCCTGGTAGCTCAATGGATAGAGCGGCTCCGTCCTAAGGAGAAGGTTGCGCGTTCGACTCGCGCCCGGGTCACCATTTTTGTGCTTTTCGATATTGGGTTTTGATATAATATTATTATGCAAATAGACTTTGAGGGGCAACGGCCTGACGAGGAAGTGCTATTTATCTTTAGGCGACATATTGCGACGGCGCTGCGAGGGCTTTTATTTATGATTGCGATGATTGCGGTGGGGGTGGCGATGCTGTTTTTGTGGCCGAATAATGCGAAAATTGTGTTTGCGATGATGGTCTGCGTGTTGATTGGCGTGTTTGGCTTTGTTTATGCCTTGATTTTGTGGTATTTTAGTTTCTACATGGTCACAAATCAACGGCTTCGTCAAACGCGGCAGAAGGGGATGTTCAAGAAGAGCGTTGTTGATTTGGATCTTGAGAAAATTATGAGCGTTTCGTTCGGGGTGCCGGGGATGTTTGGCGCAATGTTTGATTATGGGACGATTTTGGTGCAGACTGGCGCTGGTGATTTGGTGATGAGTATGGTGGCACATCCGGAGACAGTGTATAATGAATTGCAGAATGCTGCGCATAATCTAGCAAATGATTATGATGGCGGCGAAGAATAGTGTGGGATTATGATGAAAATTAAGATTAGAAAAAAGAAAGAAAAGAAAAGTGCGATTACTCAGGCAAATATCGAGGAGAATCGCGAGGAAATTTTGGCGAAAGGGAAGAAATTTAAGTATCCTTTTCAGTATGCGAAGCATCGCGTGGTGATTAATACGATTGCGATTTGTATTGCTGCGCTGATTGCGTTTGTGGTAGTAGGTTGGTATGAATTGTATCGCGCGCAGAGCACGAGCGAGGTGGCTTTTCGCTTTACGAAGGTTTTGGGTTTGCCGGTTGGAAAAGTTGATGGATATTCGGTGAAATATAGCGACTATTTGATGTTGTACCGAAGTAGTTTGCGTTCGATTGAGCGGCAACAGGGGGCGTTTGATGATTCGGCGGATTCTGAGCAGCAGAAATTGCATTACAAGCGGCAAGCTTTGACCTTGGCGGAGGATTATGCCTACGCTTTGGCGAAGAATGCGGAGGCGAACGTTTCGGTGACGAATGAAGAGATTGATGCGGTAATTGAGAATCATAGGACGATTGGCGGTGAGCGGCGCAGTGACGAGGCGTTTAAGGGAATTATTCGTGATAATTTTGATTTGTCGATGGGAGAATATCGCCGACTAGTGATGTTGTCTTTAGCGAAAATGAAGTATTCGGAAGCTTTTGACGAGACGGCGAAAAATGCGGTGAATAATATTCGGACGCGGTTGGCGGAAAATGGTGGTAACATGAGCGCGGCGATTGAGGGGTATACGGCGGACGGAAGCGCGAATTTTGAAAGCGTAGACAGTATGGTCGAGGTTTCGAATCTTGATGGCGGACGCGCAGCTAAGGCGGCGGAGCTGGCGAATGTTGGGGATATTTCTGAACCGTTCGTGTCGCGGAATGGAGACGGTTATTATATCGTGAAGCTGTTGGCGAAGGAAGAAAATCGAGTGCGTTATGAGTCGATTTGGGTTCGTTTTGCGGATTTTGATAAAAAAATGGCCGATTTGCGCGGCGAAGATGGAAAAATTGTTGAGTATATAGAGATTGCTTCCGAGGTTGATTCGGCGGAAGATAACGGCGAAGCAGAGCAGCCGCAAGAGTGAGCTGAGGCGACGTTTTTAGATTTGACGAAAGGTAAAGAGGGCGATACTGGCGGCGACCGAAAGGTTGAGGCTGTCGACAGATTCGCTCTGAGGTATGAAGACCGGCGTGCAAAAATCGGCGAATTCGGCTGGAAGTCCGCTGGCTTCGTTACCGAATACGAGTGAATAGCAGTCCGGCGCGGTTTGCGCGGCTTCGGATAGTTGTTGGGCTGTGTTGTTGAGCATAAAAGCTAGGAGCGGCCGCGAGCTAAATGCTTTTCGATAGGTTTCGATTGATGGAAAACTCGCTATGTTTAGGTGAAAAGCTGCGCCCATTGATGCGCGGATGCTTTTTGGTGCAAAATTGTCGACCGCCGGCGTAATGATGGCGATGTCTTCGAAGCCGAAAGCGGCGGCGCTACGCATGATTGTTCCGAGATTGCCGGCGTCGGACGGATTGATGAGGACGATGTGGGGCTTTTGTGGGTTGAGCGGGGTAGAGAATTTGGTAAATTCGGCAATTAGGAGGCAGTCGTCTTTGGCGCCGAGGACATTGAAGGCTTTGGTGGTTTCGATAATTTCGATGTGGTGCTTTTCGATTTCGTGGATGATTTTTTGGAGATCTTGGCCATATTTTGGGGCGGGGCGCAAAAATACGCGAGTGATTTGTTTGGGGTGAGTTTTGAGTAGCTCGTAGCTGAGGGTGGCGCCGAGCGTATAGGAGACAGGGGAGGATTGCTTATAACGAGAAAGCTTCATATCTTTTTATTATATCACAAATGGGCGAAAAAGTCAATGTATTCGAGGGTATAAAAAATGCCCCAAATTGGGGGATTCTTTTAATGGCGGGCCCGACGCGACTCGAACGCGCGACCTCCTCCGTGACAGGGAGGCGCTCTAACCAACTGAGCTACGAG
>DGRN01000006.1 GCA_002391075.1 Candidatus Saccharibacteria bacterium UBA4387 | reverse complement strand
CTCTACGAAGCTCTCGGTGTGGACGCGCCAAAATTCGTCCATTTGCCACACATTCTTGCTCCAAGCGGCAACAAAAAACTTGGCAAACGCGACGGTGCCAAATCTGCTGTTGATTATCGCGCGGACGGCATCTTACCAGAAGCGATGTTGAACTTCTTGGCTTGTCTCGGCTGGAACGACGGCACTGAAGATGAAATCTATAGCAAGCGCGACCTCATTGAACGCTTCAGCCTCGATCGCATTCAGCGCGCCGGCGCACGCTACGACGAACAGAAACTTGTATGGCTAAACGGCCAGTGGATTCGCCGCCTCTTCGCCGAAGATGCTAAGGCGCTCTTTGCTCGCACGAAAGATTTTTGGCCGGAAAATTCCGCCAGCTATGGCGACGACTACAAATTCAAAATCTTTAGCATCGTCTACGATCGCCTCAAAACTTTTGGCGACCTCAAAACCATGACGACCTACTTCTTCGAGGATCCAAAAGTCGACATGGATATGCTGACGAACAATAAAGCGCTCAAAAAACTGTCCGAGCATGAGCTTTGCGATTTGCTTCGCAAGGCGGTCGCGAAGCTGTCTGCGCTCAAGGAATGGTCGGCCGAGATGCTTCAGCAGAGCCTCAACGAACTTCTAGCTGAAACCGAGCAGAAACCAGCTACGCTTTTCGGACTGATTCGCCTCAGTGTCAGTTTTGCGCCATTTAGCCCGGCGCTTCACGACACCTTGAGCGTTCTTGGTCGCGAGACCACCCTCGCTCGCCTCAATGCCGTCATCACTTGTTTTGGCCGCGACTAAAACCAAAAAGAGACGCCCCGGCGCCTCTTTTTTGATTAGTTGTTCTGTTTTTTGTCGAGTAGGGCTTGCAAATGCTCATGATATGATTGCATAATTTCGCTCACTTTTTCGCGCGGCATCGTTTTTGCTAATTCTTCGACATAATCGCTGACTTTGTCGGCATCGAATTCTCCGCGTGCCGCAGCGACCAGCACTGGTAATACTACGAGGCGCTCGCCTTTCTCTGGATACATATCAAAATCGAGCGAGTCTCTAAAATCTTGCCGCAGTTCGCGCGGTAAGTTAGTTGCCACCAGGCTAGTCTGGGCTCGTGCTAGTGCTTTTCTGCGAGATTCCAGATCGCGAATCTCCTGCTCGCTATTTTCGCGGCCTTTTTCCTGGATGGCTGCAGAAAGCTGCGCAATCATCTCTTCATAATGACTAATCAGGCCTTCTTGTACTGTTATATACATCTCGTCCGGAACGTTTTCGTCTATCGATTCGTTTACGGCGCGGGCGATTCTGCGTTTCGCTCTTGGGTCGTTTAGGTCAGTATAAACCTGTTCCGATATGCCGCTGTCGGTCGCCGATTCTGGCGTCTCTGCTCGTGGCGCCGGCACTTGCAATTCTGTCGCTCTCGTTTGCGCTTCCGGCGCCCTTGCTTGCGCTCTTGGCGTCTCAGCCCGCGGCGAAATCGTCGACTCGCTTTGTCGCATGTGTTCTAGCTCGCTATTGTGCCGCTCCGAAAGGATTCTATGATCTTCGTCGGCCATCTCGATTTCTCCCTCAATCGCCTGTTTCTCCAGTTCTGTCAATTCTTCGGAATTAAGTCGTTCCTGCAATCGACCCTTGTATAACTGAGCATAATTCATCTGGCGCACGATTGGGGTATGTCTTCCTTGGCGCATTAAATCCAGCATAGTCGTGTCGCTCATGTCTCCCGTGAGGACTTTCGCAAACGGTTCGGCGCGCAAGAACAACCGTAGCTCGGAAACGCGCTCTGGTGTGGCTGGCTCGGCTAGTCGGCTCGGTTCGGCTCCCAGCGCTTTCTGCAAATCCTCTAGTCCTGCGTCACCTTTCGCAATCTTTAGCAAAGTCGGCAGTGTTTTATCTGGTTCGCCACGAAAAGCTCCGTCAATTATCTCGCGTCGATGCGGCGCAAATAGGCCTTCCGCTACCATACGCAAATCTCTCGGCAAATGCGGACTAATCAGCTCCACTTGCGCCTCCGCAATCCGCATTGAACGCAACTCGATGGCGGCGTAAAGGTCGCTCTTGGCCGCCTCGGATTCGCCCGCCGTTTGCAGTTGCGCCATCTCTTCATTTCGGCGACTCTCCTGTGTTTCAATCAAGCCTTCAAGTTCCTCCTCATGCTTCTTTCGGGTGCGCTCCATGGACTCTTCCAGTGTCGGCTCGCGAAATCTGTCTCGCACTGCCGCGAAAGCCTTCAGTATTCTTTTGCCTATGCCTAACTTTCGTTCCTCGCTCAATTCCGCACCCGAATCTACGCTTTCCGATGACGCGCTTGAGGGCATTCTTTCTGACATAAAATCTCCTATCTACCTACTACTATAATATAGTATTATTCAGAATCGAAAAACGACCTGCGCCTAACACTAGTCGCCACCTTGTAAAACATGCTAAAATAAAAGTATTATGCTAGATATTACATATATCAGAGCGAATCGTCAAAAAGTGGAGGATGCGATTCGAAATAAAGGCTACGAGGGCGAAATCGACCTTGGCGCCATTCTTTCGCTTGATGACGAGCGCAAAGAGCTGTCGCGGCAGATCGACGCCTTGCGCCAAGAACGCAATCAAGTTTCTGCGCAAATGAAGAACGGTAAACCAGACCAGGCTCTTATCGAGCGCGGTAAGGAATTGAAGTCTCAAATTTCAGAACTCGAACCAAAATTGGCCGAAATTGAAGCCGAATATATCGCAAAGCTCAAAACTGTCCCGAATGTCCCAGAGGACGATGTCCCGGTCGGCCTGTCCGAGGACGAAAACGAGGTTGCTGAAGTCGTTGGCGAACCAACCAAATTCAACTTCGAACCGAAGAGTCACCACGAACTCTGTACGGCTCGCGGCTGGCTCGACAAAGAGCGCGCCGCCAAGGTTACCGGCTCTCGCTTCGCCTACATTAAGGGCGACATGGTCAAACTTCAGATGGCCATCGTCAACTTCGTCATGAACAGTTTGACGGACGAGAGCGTCATCAAAGAAATCATCAAGAAAAACAACCTCAAAGTTTCCGACAAACCATTCACCTTGGTTTTGCCACCACTCATGCTCCGCACGGATATGTATGATGCGATGGATCGTCTCGAGCCGCGCGATGACCGCTACAAAATCGAAGGCCAAGAACTTTGGCTCCAGGGTAGCGCAGAGCATGTCCTCGGCTCTATGCATCAGGGCGAGATTTTTGCTGAAAAAGACCTCCCGGTCCGCTACCTCGGTTATGCAACCAGCTTCCGCGAAGAAGCCGGCACCTATGGCAAAGACATGGAAGGTATTATTCGCATGCACCAGTTCGACAAGCTCGAAATGGAAAGTTTCAGCACGAAAGAGACTAGCCGCGAAGAGCACGAACTCTTTATCGCGATTCAGCGCTGGCTGCTCGAGCAACTCAAAATCCCGTACCGCGTCATTCGCAAGTGTACCTACGACATCGGCAAGCCAGATGCACGCGGCATCGACATGGAGGCATGGATGCCAGGCCAAGGCAAATATCGCGAAACGCATACAGCAGACTATATGACTGATTATCAATCGCGCCGTCTCGGCACACGTGTTCGCCGCGAAAATGGCGAGGTCGAGCTGGTTCATACCAACGACGCCACGGCTTTCGCGCTTGGGCGAGCGATGATTGCGGTCATTGAAAACTACCAGAACGAAGATATGACCATCCGCGTTCCGGAAGTTTTGCGTAAATATATGGATGGAAAGGAGACCATATAATATGATTGAAAATATTGACATTAGCGGCTCTAATTACAAAGTTGAAGAAAGCTTCAAAAAATACGTCCAAAAGCGCATCGGCAAGCTCGATCGCCATCTCCCGCGCGAGAATCGCAAGGATCTCGTCGCGAAGGTTGTTGTCACGGAAGTAAACCGTGAGCACGGCAATAAATACGAAATTTCCGTCACCCTAGACATCCCTGGCGGAAAGGTTCTCGCCGCGAAAGACGAAGCGCTCAATGTGTTCGCCGGCATCGACATCATCGAGGCCAAACTCGACGGCCAGATTCGTCGCTTTAAAACCGAAAAAACTAATCACAAGAAAGGTGTCTTGGGACGCTTGTTTAAGAAATAAAAATAAGCGTGCTATACTAGTACAATGAAAGAGAAGAGGTCAGAGCAGAAAAGGGTGGCAGAAAAATCCGCAACAAAAAAGCATAGTCAGAAAACCTCCAAGGTGCGTAAAGAGAAGAAACCTACCGACAAATTGGCAGACAAATCTGGCTTGACGATTGCATTGCAGCATGTTTTTGGTGATGCGCAGAAGCGAAATTTGCGCCGCTTGCGCAAACGCGTCGCAGATATCAATAAACTTAGCGATAAATACGAGAAAATGTCGGACGAAGAGCTGCGGGCTCAGACCGATGTTTTGAAAAAGCGTATCAAGAAGTTCAAAAAGCAGGCGCAAGCCAAAATCGCCATAGAAAAGGTCAAAGCGGACAAAAAGTCCAAAAAAGACAGCAAAAAACCGAGCAAAAAGAAAGAACTTAACTCTGTAGACGAGAAAGCTCTGAACTCCATTTTACCGGACGCATTTGCGCTCGTCCGCGAATCATCGAAGCGTATCCTTGGCATGCGACCGTTTGATGTTCAGCTCATCGGCGGCATCGTTTTGCATGAAGGCAACGTGGCCGAAATGAAGACCGGCGAAGGTAAAACTCTTGTGGCGGTTGCTCCGGCCTATCTCAATGCTCTGACCGGCCGCGGCGTCCATGTTGTGACCGTAAATGACTATCTTGCCCAGCGCGACGCTGGCTGGAACGGCGAACTTTACCATTATCTCGGCATGTCTACCGGATGTATCATTAATGAAGCTAGCTTCAAATATGATCCGGAATACGAGAATGAAGATCACGACGACGCTCGCATGCGCCATCTGCGCCCGTGCACCCGCAAAGAGGCCTACGCTTGCGACATTACTTACGGTACCAACAACGAGTTCGG
>DGRN01000016.1 GCA_002391075.1 Candidatus Saccharibacteria bacterium UBA4387 | reverse complement strand
CCAGATGGCTGTCCACCTTCCGCTCTCGAAAGAGGCTCAGCGCGAAGCCGCCGAACTCATGGCTGCTGGCCGCAACCTCTTGAAGCCATCTGACGGTGCTCCAGTTCTTTCGATTACGCAGGACGTCGTTTTGGGTAGTTATTATCTAACTTACGAAAAACCATCCGCACAGGGTGAACGCAAAGCCTTCACTAGCGTTTACGAAGCCGAGTTGGCTTACGACATGGGTCTCATTCAGCTCCAGTCGCCAATCCGCGTCCACACCAAGTCGCAAAAGCGCGATACCACGCTTGGCCGCGTCTTCTTCAACGAGATTTTGCCAGCTGAATATCCATACGATAACGAAGTTCAGAACAGCAAGCATCTCAAGCAGGTCATGGCGAACATCTTGAATCAATTCGGCCCAGAAATGGCCGTCAAGACCGCCGACGCAATCAAGGATCTCTCCTTCAAGTACGAAACTATCGCCGGTGTCTCCACCTCCAAGGATGACTACCCAGACTATCCAGAGGTTGAATCTATCATCGCTGAAGGCGAAGGCCGTGCTGCGCAAATTGCCCAAAGCTTCGACGAAGGTCTCATTACCGAGGACGAGCGCTACCGCCTCACGGTTGCTGCATGGCGCGATGTTGACGATAAGGTCGGCGCAATGGTCAAGGATAACCTCTCTAAGCTCGATACGAACATTTCCATCATGACCAACTCTGGTGCTCGTGGTTCGGCAGGTAACATTAAGCTCGCTTCCGCTTCGATTGGTGTCCAGGTGGACGTCTTTAACCGCGAGATTGACCTTCCAATCAAGTCCAGCTTTAAGAAAGGTTTGAACACGCTCGAATCCTTCATCGCCACCCGCGGTGCACGCCAGGGCCAGGTGTCTACGGCTCTTCGTACTGCCGACTCCGGTTATCTCACTCGCCGTCTCGTCGATGTGTCTCAGGATGTCTTCACGGTCGAAACCGAGGCTCCAGATCCAGGTTTCCGCATCTCCAAGGAAGAATCCGAATATACCGGCATCGATTTCGCGGCTCGCATCATGGGTCGCTACGCCGCTGAGCCTGTTGAGAAATACGGCTTGCAGGTCGACCAGCTCATCACGCCGGAAATGGCCGCTCAGATCGCCGCTGACGAAGACATCGATGGCATCAAGATTCAGAGCGTCCTCACGACCGAGTGCAACGACGGCGTTCCGCGCAAAGCTTACGGTATCGACATGTCAACCCGCAAGCCAGTCGCTTACCACGAACCAGTTGGCGTTATTGCTGCTCAATCCGTCGGTGAACCAGGTACGCAGCTTACGCTCGATACGAAGCACTCCTCTGGTCAGGCCGGTTCCGGTGCTATCTCTCGCGGTCTTCCGCGCGTCGAGGAGCTTCTCGAGGCTCGCAATCCAAAGGGTCAGGCATTCATCTCGACCATCGCAGGTGTTGTCTCGACTTGGGAAGAGGGTCGCTTCAACGTCGTCCAGGTTACGCCAGATGCTGGCCGCACCGAGCATTTCAAGCTCGATGGTCGCAAGGCTAAGGTCAAAGACGGCGCAAGCGTCAAGGTTGGTGCAGTTATTGCCAGTAACGCCAAGGGTGCAGATCCGATTGTCGCTCCATTCGATGGCGTTGCAGAATTGACGACCGACGAAATCGTACTCGTTGCGAACGTTGGTGCGCCGCTCAAGTTCTCCGTACCAATGGACTATGCGCTTTCCGTCCACGACGGTGACCGCGTCCAGCCGGGCGATCGCCTCTCTGAGGGTTCTTTGAACTTGCAAGACCTCATGAAGTATAAGGGCATCGAAGAGACCGAGCGCTATATCTTGAACGATATTCTCGCCATCTACGCTGCTCAAGGTCACGAAATTTCCGCAAAGCACCTCGAAATCATCATTCGCCAGATGTTCTCTCGCGTCATGATTGAGGAAGCTGGCGACACCGAGTTTGTCACTGGCGACATCGTCAGCAAGGCGGCCGTCACGGAAGCTAACAAGCGCGCCGAGGCGGAAGGTAAGACTCCAGCAGAATACACGCAGCTCTTGCTCGGTATTTCTAAGGTGTCTATCTACTCCGATTCGTTCTTGTCGGCGGCATCCTTCCAGGATACGACTCGCGTCCTTATCTCCAGTGCAATCTCTGGCCGTGTTGACCACCTCCGTGGTTTGAAGGAGAACGTCATTATCGGCCGCAAGATTCCAGTAGGTACTGGCGCCATGTCGCTCGAGGCCTTCGAAAACGCCGAAACCGAGGCCGAGGCAGAAGCCGAAGCAGAAGTTTCCAGCGTCGAAGCCTAAACGCACGAAAATCCCCCGCCACAGGGGGATTTTTGCTTGTGCTATAATTTACGCAGATTAACATAGGAGCAAAAATGTCCAAAAGCAGAAACAAAAAAGGCTTCACGATCATCGAGGTTGTGCTAGTTCTAGCGATTGCGGGCCTTATCTTCTTGATGGTCTTTATCGCACTGCCAGCCCTGCAGCGCGGTCAGCGCAACACCCAGCGCAAGAATGACCTGAGCCGTTTCGTGACGGCAGTTACTCAATATCAAGCGAATAATAGCGGGAAGTTACCGTTTGATTCTAAAGGGTTTTATTTAGAAAAGGGCGACGGTTCGCAGTTTATAGAGCGCTACATTATTGCGAGCGGAGACGATTCGCAATTTCAAGATCCTGACGGCGAAGACTATAGGTTTTATCTTGGTAACAAGTTGGCGCCAAGCGATAGCAAGACAGATAAGCTGAGAGCCGCCTGGAATGGAGAACGCCATTATAACTTTGGTGAGGGCCCAAGCTTTTCTGGCGGCGCCGGAAGCGATATTTATGTCTACGTAAAGGCCAAATGTAGTGACGAAGAGGGTTTCATAGAGAAATCCAGTGGCAAGAATGACTTCGCGCTCGTCCTAGTTCTCGAGGGCAATTCAATCGCTTGCGCCGACAATCAATAGGATTGATACATCAAAAAAGCACCCCAGGCGGGGTGTTTTTTGTCGCGCTTTATTGGTTGTCTGCGCAGGTAATAGAGTTACCTTCCAGGAACATTACTAGAGCAAAATCGTTCTGCCCAGGCGAGTATTTTATATACCCTTCTTGTTCTGCGCATTTCGCATTTATATATGTGTAGATATTTCTCTTTTCCTTGTCGCTGTCGCTCCCGAAACCATCTTTAGAGCCATACGCGTCAAATTCGCAACCGGTCGCATCCTTGCATGCGGCGGTTCCAGTAGTCTTATCCGCGCCACTTATACCGTTGCCGCGCCAATTTACATAAAAACGATATGGGCGACCGTCCGGGTCTTCGAATTGACTGGTGTCGCCGCCCGCTATTATGTAGCGTTTTATGAATGCAGAATTATCCGCAGTCATGCCCGACGATTCAAGCTCGTCATCGGACAGCGCACTTTTAGCAAATGGCAAGCGATTTCTATTATTCGCCTGGTATTGCGACACGGCCGTCACGAAACGATTCAGATCATTCTTGCGCTGCGTGTTGCGCTGGCCACGCTGCAAAGCCGGCAGGGCGATGAAGACCATCAAGAAGATAAGGCCCGCAATCGCAAGTACCAACACGACCTCGATAATAGTAAAACCTCTCTGTTCTTTGTTCCTAGCCATTATATATTCCTATTGCACTTATGTTATTCTTTCTATTTAGATTTTAGCAAAACGGTAGCACGAAATCAAAAACGCGCCAGACGGTTGACATCGGCATAAGCGTCATGGATAATAATAAGCAGAATACAAATGTGCCCGGTTAGCCGCGCTCGGAACTGCGAGTTTTAAAGAACGAGCGTTGCTAACTTGGCATATTTTTATGCACAAAAGGCTGCCAAGCTACTGCTGGATTGCAAAGAATCGCAAAATAAGGTATAAAAATCCGGCCATCTTAGAACCGGCCATCGCGGCTAAACCTACCCTTCAAAAAAACACCCCAGGCGGGGTGTTTTTTTGTCCAATCTATTGATTATCATTACAGGCGAACGAGTTGCCTTCGAGAATCATTACGAGCGCAAAATCATTCTTTCCGCTAGATTTTTCGATATATCCTTCTTCCGCACTACACTTCGCGTTTGTGTAAACAAAGATATCGTTCTTATTGTTTTCGAAAGTATAATAGACGCCTCCACGACTAGCTCCTGACTTTACCTTTTCGCCACTTCCTAAATCTTTGGTCAGGTCCATTAGGGAAGTATAGAACCTGTAGTCCTCGCCGTTAGGGTCCTGGAATTGCGATTCGTCACCATTTGCGATAATATAGCGTTTAACGAATTGAGAATCCTTACTAAGGCTTGTTGAGGAAGAAAAAGGTAGTTTATTACTATTATTCGCCTGATACTGCGTCGCCGCCGTCACGAAACGACTCAGATCATTCTTGCGCTGCGTGTTGCGCTGGCCACGCTGCAAAGCCGGCAGGGCGATGAAGACCATCAAGAAGATAAGGCCAGCAATCGCAAGCACCAACACGACCTCGATGATCGTGAAGCCTTTTTTGTTTGTATTTTTAACCATGTTTTTCCATACTCCTATTTTTAATTATGGTTATGTCTATCTAGGATTATATAATATATTCTTAAAAAAGAAAAGCCCCCTTGCGGGGGCGCGAAATTAGGAGTAGAAGCTGAAGTTGAGTTTCTCGAAGTTCCAGTTAGCGGCTCTGAGGTCGCTTATCAGATCGTCAACCGTCATGTCGTCGTACTTTAACGTAATGGTAGTGCAGTCTGCGTCAGCCATCGAGTCGTATATATTGATGGTGCGTCCGTCACGAATGAGCAGATGCTTATCGTCAATACGAACTTCATCTCTCGGACCGCTGTACGCGTAGTAGTTCTGTGTCGTCAGGTGTCCGTTAACGAAGTAGCTTCTGGCTCTTTGGCCGTTTTCCAGCAGAGAATCGCGGGTCGCGGAGTGTCCATCGCTCTCCAACTGGTAGTTGTAATAGTGAGGCATCCGCTTTTCGTCTCGGTAGACGATGTTAATTTCGGCGTATTCGCCATCGCCGACCTCGAACACTTCGCCGCGCCCGTACGCGATTGCGTTCGGGAAACTGCGCATGAAGTTCATATTGTGGTCGTAGAGAACTACGCGCTCGTTTTCTGTAAATTCGTCTTTCATGCGGGATACAAAGCGTGCGTCGCCGTTGCCGGAAAAGCAGAAAGCGTAGCCAGCGGGATTCTCAAGAATTGTGATTTCGCCGGGCTTCTCAGGCCAATCCTGAATGCTGGTTGTGGCTGAGCCTCCATAGAGAACCGTGCCGTCGGTTGCCAGTTTCAGAATCTTGCCATTGTCTTCCGCCAGAATAGCGGAGCCGTCTTCGTCGATCTCGACTTCTCTAATGACCGAGCCACTTTTTGTCAGCGTGAATTTCAGCAGGCCATCGTCAAGCGCGTCGTTCGTACTCTTGTGAGAGCCGCAAGCGCAAAGGCAGATGGCGACCAGGGTCGCCAGGAAAAATAGGGCAATTCTTTTCATCTTTAACTCCTTTCAAGGTGCGCCGGAATGGCGCTTGTGAGATGGTTTTGGGGTTTGCGCCAACAGATATATTGATTATATCACAAAAACGCTAAAAAGTCAATAGCGCGTATGCTTTTGCGCTAGGCTTGGCGAGGTGTTATAATGAGATGAAATAAGTGGAGGAGTGCGAAATGAATGATTTTGATTATTTGTCCGACGGAGATGTATATTTTGACGCTGCCTGTCAGTCGCTCCGTCCGCGCCCGGTGATAGATGCGCTAAATCGCTACTATACCGAGCATAACTCTTGCGGCGAGCGCGTAAAATACGCCTGGGGCCGCAAAACCGACGAGCTAGTCGAGCAAACGCGTGAGCGTATGCTGAAATATCTCAAATTAAAGTCGCGCGATTATTTCGTCTCGTTTACCCTAAACACGACCTACGGCATCAACTTGCTGCTCAACCAGTTCAAGCCTGGCCAATTCAGCAAAGTCATGACTTCGAACATCGAGCATAATTCGCCGTTTTTGGCGACCATAGCTTTTGCGCGACGTCAAAATATCCCGCGCGAAGTCATGGTTCGCCGCCGCAACGGCTCGATAAATATCGACAAGTACGATTTTTCTGAAGCGCTCGTCGTCGTAAACTGTGCTTCAAATATCGACGGCCGCAAACTTAGTAACATTAAAGAGCTGATAAAAGCCGTACATAAAGCTGGCGGAATTATCATCATTGATGCGGCGCAGGCGCTGGCGCATTCTTCGGAATTGCTCGAAAAAACCGAGGCTGACGCTATCTGTAGTTCGGCGCACAAAATGTACGGCCCGTCGCTTGGCGTCATGATCGTGCGGCGCGATTTGCTCGGACGCCTAGAGTCAAACTTTGTCGGTGGTGGCATGGTCGATGATGTGCGCAAAGAAGACTTCGACCTCTCTGCGGAAGGTAACCCTGACCATGTCTATACGCGTTTCGAGTCCGGCCTGCAGGCTTGGGGTGAAATCGCGGCTTTTGGCGAGGCGCTAAAATGGCTCGAAGATTTACCTAAGTCCACCAAGAAAGATTTCGAGCGCAATTATACGCGCCTGTTCGACTTTCTCAAGGCTCAGCCGCGCATCCATCTCACTAACGAAGAAGCCAATCCGACCATGTCATTTTACATCGAGGGACTCGATTCACATCTAGTCGGCGCCGCGCTATCCGATGAGGGCATCATGGCGCGCACTGGTTATTTCTGCGTTCATTACTATCTGGATCACGTCAAGCATTATCCGCCGCTAATCCGCTTCTCGCTCGGCTATCATGTGCGCGAATCCGATATCGATAAAGCCATTAAAACTCTAGAAAGGATGTTGGGCTAATGGTCTGTATTGCTGCGTTTATAATTTTGTGTCTCGCATCGGTCGTGGTTGCATTTTTGTCGATTTTTCGTCGCGACATTGGCAAAAAATACTGGAAGATCTTCAAAAAATCTTGGGGCTGTGTCGGCAAAAAGGTTACTTTCCAAAAATGCGATACAAACTTCAAAGATGACGTCAAAAACACAATTTTGCGCAAAGTCGTCATAAAGAAGCCGAAACTCGTAAAACCGCTTTCGGTTACGATTGAGGTTGTGTCGGTGCTAATCGTGCTTGTGACTATCTGGTCGCTCGCGGAAGGCGCAAAAGCCGGCTTGGCCCTGTGGACGCTTGGCACCTGTAATGTTGAGCATCCAAGCTCTTGCGCGCTCGGCGCTGAAGTCTGCAGTATTGACGGCAACGACGACGATAATGCTTTTGTGCGCTGGCTCAAGGATTGGGGCGAGATTTTCTCGGCTGTGCCAGACAAGTTTCGCTCTTGGGATGTTGCTCAGTTTGATTTTGTCGGCATTTCGGCGAGCGGCAAAACAGACGAAAGTCTACCTCAGGCTGTCGACATCTTGGACCCGGGCTGCGTCGTATGTTTACAATCTTTCCGTGCTCAGCTAGAAGACGATTTCTTCGCAAAATACAACACGAAGATTGTGCCGTATCCAATTCCAGACGGTGATGGCGGCTACAAATTCGCCAATTCTAAGCTTATTGTCAGCTATATTCTCGCGCTTGATCAGTACGGCTATCCGGCCGGTTCCGAAAGCCGCGGCGAGTCGCCAGCAATGAGCATTTTCCGCAATGTCTTTATGGCGCAAGACGAAAGTATTGAGTCGCGCCCGTTGTATCAGAGCGCCTTCAATGATAACTACGACGCCGATCGTGCGGAGCGCAAGCTGCAAGAGTGGCTCAGCAATGACGGCTACTCTGCCGAAGAAATTGCTGAGATTTCCGCTCGTGCGCACTCCGAGCAAATCGACCAACTTATCGCGAAAAACCAAGAAATCGTTGAATCGATTCACGTCAAGGGCATCCCGACGCTCATCTACGACAATCGCAAGCATAACGGCGCATACAAGGCGAAATGATGCAACTCTACGAAATTATCTGCTTCGCTATTTTGCGGGCGCTATGCAGCCTGCTTCCGGTCAATACCGTCCTGCATGAACTGCTGCTTTCAAAGCTGATGTCCAAAGTCGTGATTTCCGAGGCTGAATCCTTCTGTATTTTGCTCGGTATCGCGATTGCGATTCTCGTACATTTTAGGCGGCACCTGGCAATGCTCGTTTCGCGTCGAGATATGCAAAAAATCGCCGAGATTTTGATGGTGGCTATATTTGAATTTGTCGTGATGAGCCTATATCGTGGCGCCATCCTAAAGTGGCGCGACGGCGCGGTTCCGATTTCGATAGCCGCGATTGCATCGGCGCTCCTCGGCTTCGCAATTTTGGCTGCCGGTCGCAAAAACAAGAACTACTTCACGTTTTTAGATCCAGAGCGCCGCAAGGCTCCATCATTCCGCGAGAGTAAAAATGGCGCCGTGTGTGCGGTTTTGATGGCTGGCGGTGTGCTACCGTCGCAACTTGTTAAGCTAAATACTCAGGATGATGTCAAAAAACAAAAAAGGCTCATTCGGCTCGCGCTCTGTGCGCATGCCTTGGCGCTGGCGGTTTTTGTGCTAGTCTGGGCGCCAGTAACTTACTTTACGCAATCCGTCGAGGTGAATCTTTTGAATTGCGGCATTGCGATCGCCGCCGCTTTTGCGGTGACGCTGTGCGCGCTGACGGCGTTTTGGCGTCGCATCAAAACGGGCTTGCCGTTCAAGGCTTTCGGTTATTATTCTTGCATTATCGCGGCCGTCGTGGCGGTATTTATTCTCCTGCTCTGATTTTGCGCGCTACTCTTAAAATCTGCTTGACAATATGATAAAATATTCTCTATGGATATAGAAAAAATCCGCAATTTCTGCATTATCGCTCATATCGACCACGGCAAATCGACGCTGGCTGACCGCATGCTAGAGATTACTGGCACGGTTGCGAAGCGCGAGATGAAATCTCAGTTGCTTGATAGTATGGAGCTGGAGCGCGAAAAGGGCATCACGATTAAGCTTGCGCCGGTTCATATGCACTACAAGCACTATATTTTGAACCTTATCGATACGCCAGGTCACGTGGATTTTTCCTATGAAGTTTCGCGCTCGCTACAAGCGGTCGAGGGCGCCATTTTGGTCGTCGATGCGACGCAGGGCATCCAGGCGCAAACACTCGCAAACGTCTATTTGGCGCTAGAGCAAGACCTGAAAATTATTCCAGTCATCAACAAAATTGACCTTCCAGCCAGTGATGTTCCGCGTGTGTCGGCCGAGATTGTGAATTTGCTCGGTTGCGACGAGTCGGAAATCATCAAAGTTTCCGCCAAAACCGGCGAAAATGTTGACCAGGTTCTCGATGCGATTATCGAACGTATCCCGGCGCCGCAGGCTGGGCAGGGCGCCGAAATGAAAGCGCTAATTTTCGACAGCTATTTTGACGATTATCGCGGAGTAGTACTCTATGTGCGAATGTTTGGCGGCGCCTTGCCGAAAAATGCGAATATTCGCATGATGGCGACCGGCTCGAACGACATTGCGCTAGAGGTCGGCGTTCTGAATCCGAAAATGTCGCCGCGCGACAGTCTAACTACCGGCCAAATCGGCTACATCGTCACAAATCTAAAGGCTACTCGCGAAGCAAAGGTCGGTGACACGGTCACGCTTGCGAAAAAGCCGGCCGAAAAAGCTTTGCCGGGCTACAAAAACGTTCGCCCGTTTGTCTATGCTGGTTTCTTCCCGGTTAGCAACGATCAATACAAAGACCTGAAGGACGCGCTAGAGAAGTTGGCGCTGTCGGATTCGGCTCTGCAATACGAGCCAGAAAATTCGCCGGTGCTTGGTTTTGGTCTGCGTATTGGCTTTCTCGGTCTATTGCATATGGACATCATTCGCGAGCGCCTGGAACGCGAGTTCAAGCTCGACCTCATTGTTACGAATCCGTCGACGGACTACCACGTACAGCTTTCGAACGGCGAAGAGCTAGATATCCGCTCGGCTTCTGATTTGCCGGACATTACGAAAGTGGCCGAAATTCGCGAGCCTTGGGCAAAAGGCGAAATTATCACGCCAAAAGAATACATTGGCTCGATTCTAGAGTTGATCATTGGCAAGCGCGGCATCCAGAAAAATATCTCCTACATCGACACGCGCGCCGTGATTGATTTCGAAGCTCCAATGGCGAATCTTTTGACGGATTTTTACGACCAGCTGAAATCATGCACGAGCGGCTATGCTTCATTCAATTACGAGCTGGCTGGCTATCGTGCCGATCATTTGGTTCGTGTTGATTTTTATGTTGCTGGCGAGCGTATTGACGCGCTCAGCGTGATGGCGCACCGCAGCGAAGCTGACGGAATTGGCCGCGCCGTGACAAAGAAGCTAAAGGAAGTGATTCCGCGCCAGAACTTTGAAGTCGCCCTGCAGGCCGCCATCGGCGCACGCTTCATTGCGCGCGAAACTTTGGGCGCATTCCGCAAAGATGTTACTGTAAAAATTCATACCGGCGACCGCGACCGCAAAGCGAAGCTTGTCGAGAAGCAGAAACGCGGCAAGGCTCGCATGAAACGCTTCGGCAAGGTCGACATTCCGTCCGAAGCCTTCACGGTCATGTTGAAACGCGACAAATAAATCCGAATTCGGATGCAAAATCAAAAAATCCATCCGAATTTGGATGGATTTTTGCTGTTTTACCTCTGTTAATTTTGGTGCGCTTTCGCAAAATTGAAAAGTCCGTTAACTGTGTTTTCAAAAACTTGCTCGCGCGTGCCAATCGCTGCGACCGGAATCAAAATCCCATCTGTATGATAATGCTCGATAACCGGCATCGTTTTTTGAATGAATTCCTGGATGCGCGTCTCAATGGCGGAGGCGACTCTGTCGTCTTCGCGCAGGCCGCGGTCGCCAGATTCTTGCGCTGCTTGCCAACGTTTCCAAACCTCGTTCTCGGAAATATTCAGCAAGATAACGGCCTTAATTATGTGGCCGCCAGCCTCAGCCGCCGCCATTACGTCGCTTTCTTCGCCTTCCCATCGTCCGACGCTGCTCAAAATCAGCGGATATGGGCGCAAATCGTCGCGGCCCAAATATGGCAAGATAATCTCGCGGAATTTGTCCGTTGGCGCCAACAGACCGCCCGCCATGTCGTGTCGCAGCTCCATGTCGACGTCCGTTGCTGCGCGCAAAATCATGCCAGAGCTGAGAAAACGCGCCTGTATCATCTCAGCAAGTTTCACGCCAACCGTATCTTTGCCCGAAAAAGGCAGCCCAAAAATATTAATACTGCCAGTGCCAAGCCATTCCTTAATAAAACTTATTTTTTCGTCCATGTTATTATATAATTTATCATATGGATGGTCAGAATGCGAATGGTGGAGGATTCCCACTGAACCAAAATCCCACGCCGCAGAATCCGAATGTGGCGAACGGAAATCTTGCAAATAACGGCGCCTTTTTTAATGCTGCCCAAAACCAACAAAACGCCAATGCGCAGCAGATGCCTTTTAATCCTATTATTGCGCCAACTCAAAACCAACTGCCGAACCAACCAGCTCCGTACGTGCCGGAAAATGCTCGCTCGTCCAGCATCGTACAGTCCGAGCGCGACAATGTTCAAGCTCAGCTTGATAGAATGCATGCGCAGAACCGTGCCGCCACGCGCCGCGTGCGCCACCGCGAAGCCATGGTGGGTGCCACTCGCAAAGGCGTAAAGATTTTGGTGGCCATTATTATTGTTGCGATCATTGCGTTGATTATCGTGATCGGTTTCACGCTTTACATGGAGACTCAGCGTCCGCAACCAATCAATCATTGCACGGGTGACGAATGTAATATTGTCGATCCAGAGCCAGACCCAGAACCGGAAGACCCGGAAACTCCCGCAGAGAAGCCGAAAATCGGCGAATATCAATGCAAAACCGATTGCGTGGAGCTTGCAGGCATGCCAGACGGCCGCAAAATTATCCGAGACGAACAGATTATCGTTATTAATCCTAGCTCTCCGGACGTCGTGTTGCCAACCACGATTGAGGTTCGCGAGTACGAAAGCGTCCAAGCGGTTTCTTGGGGCGGCCGCACTTTGGTTTCGCTAAAAAGTCAGGACGGTACCGGCCTATATTCCATCGAAGACGCACGCATGTTGATTAACTTCGGCTACGACAGCTTCATATTGGACGCAAATGACCCCGCTTATGCTAACCAGGCCTACATCGTCCAGAATTTCGTCATCGCGCGCAAGGGCAGCGAGCTGCGCCTTGTAAACTTGAATGACGGTATTGAGCGTGTTTCTGGGTCGGATCGCGTATTTGCTTATAACGATAATGTTTTTGTGGGTGTTTCTGGCACGCAGCGCAAGGTATTCTACGGCAGTCGGCAGCTATTTATTGCAGACGAAAACGATTCACTCTATTACTATAAAAACATCGGTTGGGTTTTGCGTGTTACTGTGTCTGGCGAGGGCAGAAATACGCGCACTACGATGACGGCTTGGTCAGCGGATGGCCAGGTCAATGACAACAGCGACGAGTATAGGAATCTACAATCTTATTTCTATAATATTACCAAGAGCGACCCGTCCGGCAATCTGTCTGATACTACATACTTCGACCGTCTCCCGTAATTAGCAGACCTTGCCAACGAGTGCTAAAAAGCGTAAAATAAAGCTATGACAGATCGGCAAAGAGAAATTCTTTACGCAATCATTGAGGAATATGCCGAACTTGCAACCCCTGTGGGCAGTGTGACTTTGGCGAAGCTTTTTGATTGCTCATCGGCGACCATTCGCGCCGAGATGGTAAAACTGGAGGCGATGGGCTACATTACGCAGCCACACACGTCTGCTGGCCGTGTACCGACCGATGCGGGTTATCGTCTGTACGTCAACGCGCTGCAGGAAAAATTCGACCACGAGCAGGCCGTTGCGCCGAAGCAGAAAATCTCCGAATCGGCACCAGATCGCTCAACGAAGGCCTTGGCGACTCGTATTCACGCGCAAACCCGCGCGGACTTTGCAATTCGTGCGGCGGTCGACAGCTTGGTGGATTTGACCGGTAACCTCGGCTTGGCGACCATAGGCGACCAGCTCTACATTTCTGGTTTTGGCGGCCTCTTTTCGCAACCGGAATTTCTGCAGAATGCTCAAGTCCAGGCGGTTGGTAAATTACTGGACAACATCAAGCCATGGCTACGCGAAGTTCAGCCCAACGAGACTATCAACGTCTACATCGGCACTGAAAATCCAGTCGGCAAAGAGTCGAATGTTTCGCTAATCATTTCGCGTTTTCGCTCGCCGTATTCGGACCGCAGTTATATTGGAGTTTTGGGGCCGACGCGCCAATCTTACAAGCGCGTCATGTCGCTCGTTCGTCACGCAGGATTAATGTTGGAGGAGATTATTTATGAATAAGAAAGATAAACAAACACCGGCCGCCGAGACGCCGGATTATGAAGCTATTGCGCAGCAGTTGGCCGAGGAAAACGCCACCAAAGACGCGCAAATCGCCGAGCTGACTAACGACTTACAGCGCACGCGTGCGGATTTTGAGAATTTTCGCCGCAACAAGGATGCTCAGCAGCTCCAATACGGCGATGCGGTAAAGTTTGCAACTGTTCAAAAAATCTTGCCGCTGATTGACGACATTGATCGCGCAATTGCGGCCAATCCAGACACGCTCGCACCGCTTGCGAAAAATCTCGAAAAGACCATGTCGTCGCTTAATTTGACGAAAATTCCGTCCGACGCCGGTGTTGAATTCGACCCAGAACTGCATGAGGCCATTACGGTCGAGGGCGACGGCGATAAGGAGCTCGTGGCGGAAACTTTGCGCGCTGGCTACTACTACGAAGGCGGCGTAATTCGCACGGCTATGGTAAAGGTTGCCAAACAATAATGAAAATCTATATTATCACGCTTTTCCCAGAGATGTTCGACAAGGTTTTTGGGCAGTCGATGCTTTGGAAAGCGCAAGATCGCGGGCTGGTCGAGTTCGAGACGATCGATTTGCGTCAATTCGGACTTGGCCCGCGCCATCAAGTTGATGACACGCCATACGGTGGCGGCGATGGCATGCTTCTGAAGCCGGAGCCGATTTTTGCGGCGGTCGAATTCGCAAAATCCAAGTGTCCAGACGCCAAAGTTGTGCTCTCGACGCCAAAGGGCAAGATTTGGGACCAAGCCCGCGCACGGCAATTTGCAAATTCTGGCGAAAATTACATCTTCATTTGTCCGCACTACGAAGGCTACGACGAACGCATCTTGAGTTTGGTTGATTATCAATTCTCGCTGGGTAAGTTTATTATGACTGGCGGCGAAATTCCAACCATGGCGGTCGTAGATAGCATTGTGCGCCTCATTCCTGGTGTGC
Organism: Candidatus Saccharibacteria bacterium UBA4387; assembly: GCA_002391075.1. Taxonomy (GTDB): domain Bacteria; phylum Patescibacteriota; class Saccharimonadia; order Saccharimonadales; family Saccharimonadaceae; genus UBA2834. Next base: position 5,155 of record DGRN01000016.1, on the reverse strand, counting down.
TCGGCGGCGAAACTAGCGCCGAAATCGAAAGCTTTTCTGATGGCGATAATCTGGAATATCCGCAATACACGCGCCCGGCCGAATTTCGTGGCATGAAAGTCCCAGAAGTTTTACTGAACGGAAATCACGGCGAAATCGCCAAATGGCGCGCCGCGAACGCTCCGACCGAAACAAAGGAGTAGAATGGACGCGCAATTCGCAGCTTATCCTGACGGAAGCAAAATGCCGACCGAGACCATCGAGCGCGCTATTTCGCTCTATCGGGCACAGAAAAATCGCATTTTTTGGCAGCGCTACGGCATGCTTCAGTGCTTTTTGGCGCTCAGCTGTATTATTGCAGTGATCTCGATTATCTTTTCGCCGGTCGAAATGATGGAAATTATCGCCTTTGTGGCTTTTGTTGTGGCTTGTGAACTTGTGCTGCTATACGCAAATAATGAGCCGCTACGGAAGCTCGCGAAGCGCCAATTTCGCTATCGGACCGAAACCATCCGCGAAATCAACCAAGATGATGGTCGTCTCATTTTTCTAATGAAATCCGGCAAAGAGATTAGTGCGAGCGGCAGGCTCCTCGAAGACGCGGCAGAATTTCAGCCCGACACTCAATGCGTAGTTATTATGCTTGCAAACAAAGATTTGACCATGCAAGAAGGCGGCTTTACGCCTATCATTATAAAAACCAATTAAAATTCGAGCAGTAACTCTCCTAGGCTATATAATAATCTTATGGATTTGGCGGCGCCAATAGAGGAGGTGAAAGGAATCGGTCCGAAAACGGCAGAAGTTCTGCATAAGGCGGGCTTTTTCACGCTTCGTGACCTTCTATATCATTTGCCGCGCGACTACGACAGTTTCCAGAACGCGCAAAAAATCGCTGATTTGCAGCCGGGCCAAGTCACGGTCAAGGCAAAAATCGAGGGTATCACCACGCGTCGCATGCGGCGCAATCTCAGCTTGACCGAGGGCACGATTCGCGATCAAAGTGGCGCTCTGCGCGTGCTTTGGTTCAATCAGCCATATCGCGCCAAACAATTTGACGACAAAAAAGAATATTATTTTAGCGGCAACATGCAGCTAGCCTACGGCCGTTACCAGATTCAAAATCCGTCCGCGGTGGCTGCCGAAGATTACGATTCTAGCGTGGCCGACAAGTTGCAGCCGGTCTATCCAATGCGTGGCTCGATTAAGTCGCAGGATTTCAAAAAGTTCATCAAGACGCTTTCGGCGCAGATTTCTGGCGTGCCGGATATGATTCCGAATTTTGCCGGCCGCGCTGACGCTCTGTTTAATGTGCATTTCCCCGAAACGCTCGAAGCGGCCAGGGCGGGGCGCGAATATCTGGCGGTCGAGGAGCTTTTCTCTTTGCTTTTGGCAGCAAAATTGAACCGCGAAGAGAACAAAAAGCTCAAAACGCATCCGATAACTTGCGATTTGGAGGCATTGAAAGCGCTAATTGCTAGCTTGCCGTTCCCGCTGACCAATGCGCAGCGTCGCTCGACTTGGGAAATTATTCAAGATATGTCGCAGGACGTACCAATGAACCGGCTACTACAGGGCGATGTCGGCGCCGGCAAAACTATGGTGGCGGCCTTAAGTGCTTTTGTCGTAGCGAAAGCCGGCCTGCAGACCGCACTGATGGCGCCAACCGAGGTTCTAGCCACACAGCACGCCGAATCTCTGGCAAAACTTTTCGGCAACAAGCTAAATATTGCGCTCCTGACCGGCTCCACGAAACATAAGCCCGAGCTAAAAAAGCACATCAAGAACGGCGACGTCGACCTAGTCATCGGTACGCACGCTCTGATTACTGACGACACGGAATTCCAAAACCTCGGCCTCGCGATAATCGACGAGCAGCATAGATTTGGTGTCGCGCAGCGTCAGAAACTGCTCAGCAAGGCGCATACGATGCCGCATCTTCTTTCCATGACCGCTACGCCGATTCCGCGTTCACTGCAGCTGACGATTTTTGGCGATCTTGCCGTCTCGATTCTCGACGAATTGCCTGCTGGTCGCCAGCCTATTAAAACTAAAATCGTTTCGCCGGTTTCGACGGCGCAAATGTGGGACAGCATCGAAAAAGAACTGCAAGCCGGACATCAGGTTTATTACATCTGTAAAAAAATCGATGACAAAGGCGAGAGCGAGCTAAAATCCGTCCAGAAAGAAGTCAAAAAAATCGCACATCGCTTTCCAGATTGGTCGGTCGAATTCCTGCATGGCCGCATGAAACCTGCCGAAAAGGATGACGTAATGACGCGCTTCTCGCAAAACCAAATCCAAATCCTTGTCAGTACGACAGTTGTCGAGGTCGGCGTAAACGTCCCGAATGCGACCGTCATGGTGATTGCCGACGCGGACCAATACGGACTTTCGCAGCTTCATCAGTTGCGCGGTCGAGTTGGCCGCGGTAGTGCGGCAAGCTTCTGTTATCTCATAAACTCGTCCACCGATGCGCCAACAAAGCGCCTACGTGAAATCGAGCAGTCTCAAGACGGCTTCCATTTGGCGGAAGTGGACTTGCAGCTGCGCGGACCGGGCGAAATTTATGGCTCGCTTCAGCACGGTGCGCTAGATTTGCGCATCGCGACAATCACCGACACGAAGCTCGTTCACCGTGCGGATGCTCTAGTCAAGGATTTCTTGAAACAAAAATATAACGTGCTAGAATATAAAGAGCTTAGCGATTCGATTCGCAAATATCAAAGACTAACTACTCTAAATTAATATGTATGCAGCACTCGGCGTAATTGAAAATTCGAACCATAGCGGCGATTTGATAGGCGCGCACCAAAAAATCGACAAATCGGCCTACCTGATGCTGCAAAAATACTGCCGCAAGGCTAAAAAATTTCCCGACATCGAGCAAATCCTGCATTTCGAAGGCTCGCGCGGACCTGACGGCCTGAAGCGCAAATCGCCAGGCGTCGACGAACCGCAACATTTTATTCAGCCCGGCCACGACGACGGCTCACTGCGAACAATCATCGAAAATCATCATTACAATTTGACGCAAGCCTTAATTGCGAAAGACGAAATTCGCGCGGCTTTTGAGGCGGCCTGGCTGGCACATGCGATTACTGACGGTTTGACGCCGGCTCACCATTATCCGTATCGCCGCGTCGTTGACGAGTTGATGACGGACAAGGACTTCATTAAACTGTTTGGTCGCAAAATCAAGGGCATCATGCGCGGCAATACGCTAGCGCAAGCGGCGCGCAACAACTGGCTCTATTGGGGCGCTGGCGGCGTCATGACCAAGCACATCGCCTTCGAGTACGGTGTAGCTTATACTATTACGCCGGTTACTCTGAAACGGCTTTGGCCGAAGGGTCTGCATCATGACGATTTCGATCAGGCCGACTGCATCCGTGCGTTTTATGCGGCGCTAGACAAGATTGTGGCGCTTCGTATGTATGACAGATTCCTAAAAAAAGGTTGGACAACGCAGCTGGTTTCAGAAACGCACAAAATTTTAATTCCAGAAATCGTGCGCGCGGTGGCCCTAGCTTGGGCGTCGGCGGCAAACAAAGCAGCCAAAGCAAAGAAAGGGAAACATGCTTAAACGCAAGACGCAATTGCGAATTATTTCTGGCGAATATGGTGGCCGCCTAATCGATACGCCAGGAACGGACGCGACGCGGCCCATGGGTGATCGCGAGCGGATGGCGATTTTTAATCGCTTGCGCGATGAATTGCCTGGCGCTGTCGTGTTGGACGCTTTTGCTGGTAGCGGCGCCATCGGTATCGAAGCTCTGTCGCTCGGCGCAAAAAGTGTCGATTTTATGGAAAAAAATCCGCAGGCAATCCGCACGATAAAAAATAATTTAGCCAAACTAGGTCTGACCGAGCAGGGCAAAATCACGAAACGCCCCGCCGCTACTTACGATTTGATTTTTGCGGACCCGCCATACGACAACCCGCAATATGCACTGGTTGAATCTCTGGCCGATTCATTGCGCCTCGGTGGCTTTTTTGTGCTTTCGCATCCAGCAAACCTGGAGCCGCCAGAATTCGCGCCGCTGAGTTTACTTTCCGACAAAAAATACGCCGCCGCCTGCATAAAAATTTTCCAAAAACACTAGTATTCGCAGACATCAAAAAAGACTGACAGGTCAGTCTCTCTTGATTAAGCTACGAAGCTTGCTTGGCGCACAGCTACAGCAACTTTTTCGTTTTGTGAAGAAACGATGTTTATTTTCATTTTTTGTTACACCTCTTTTTTATTTTTTGTCTCTCAACTCCACATCACTATCATACATGAGCGGAATTTTTTGCGCAAGCGTTTTGGCCGAAAAAACTTATGTTTTTCATGCTGAATTTCGATGCTATAATTTAAGCATGAACAATGCGAATAATGGAATTAATAATATGCCGCCAGTAACCCAACCGGGCGTGCCTCAACAACAAAAATCTAAAGCTTGGATTGTGGTTCTTGTTTTGGTGATAATTTTTCTGGTGTGCCCGTTGATATTTGTGGGTATTATTTTTGGCTTCGTCTTCAAAATGATCGATAAATACGGTGATGGCTTCTCGATGCGTATTAATGAGACCGGTACACCTACCTCGTTGCAAGTTATGTCGATCGCAAATCATATTGACAACCTATATCGCAATCGCTCAGAGGGTGACGCTCTTTATGTTGGTGACTGTCGAGATTATGTATCCGAGGTTTTCAAAGGCATGAGTACGTCTGCCTGCGATGGCGATACGCTAAGTTTTGAGACGTACGACTCCGTTACAAACGGCGAAGAGTCACGTACTATCGGCTTCAATGATTCGAAATATTGCTACATTGCTGGCTTCTCGAGCGACTACCAGACGCTATACTCCAGCGTTCGCATTGCAAACACTGAAAATAGTAACTGCGCCGATTATGAAATCAGCCTAAGCGATAATCCTGAATACTCGTCGCCCATGATGAAAAATATCGAAAACGACGACACTGAGGATGACGACGTCGACGTCGAGATTAGAGATAAAGAAGACAGGCCGGCATTCGAAATCCATCTAAACGCCAACGAGCAGTGAGATGTCGCGCGAATTAATTATTCCGCAAAAACTAAAAGCCGGCGATACGATTCGGGTCGTATCGCCCTCGCGCAGCGCCGCCATTATTGACGGCGAAGTGACTCAGATTGCGCGAGAGCGCTTT
>DGRN01000011.1 GCA_002391075.1 Candidatus Saccharibacteria bacterium UBA4387 | reverse complement strand
CACCAAGCTTGCGAGCCTGTTCAGTGAAGCCATCGATTTGCGAGCGAGAGAGGTCGGCGTTACCCTTCACGCAGATTGCCTTAACGCACTGAGCCTTGGCAAAGACGGAGAATTCGGTGTCTTTGAGGTCTTCGGTGAGGTCGATAAGCTCCATGCCGTAGCGCAAATCTGGCTTGTCGACACCGTATTTCTCCATGGATTCCTGAAATGGAATGCGCGGAATGTCTTCGGTCAAAAGTTTTTTGCCGGCAAATTCAGTGACAAGACTCTTGATGAGCGGCTCCATTTCTTGGCGGACGGTGTCACCATCGTCGACAAAGGACATTTCGCAGTCGAGCTGGTAAAACTCGCCATAGAGGCGGTCTGCGCGCGGATCCTCGTCGCGGAAGCATGGCGCAATCTGATAGTAGCGCGGAATACCGCCAACCATCAGGAGCTGCTTGAATTGCTGCGGAGCCTGCGGCAAAGCATAGAATTGGCCTGGGCGAAGACGGGACGGAATAATGAAGTCGCGAGCGCCTTCTGGGCTGGAGTTGGCGAGGATTGGGGTTGTAACCTCAATGAAATCATGGTCGTGCATGTAATTGCGCATGAAACGGTAGTACTCAGAGCGACGGATCAAGCGATTTTGCATGCTTGGGCGGCGTAAATCGAGGTAGCGATATTTGAGGCGAGTTTCTTCGCCGGTTTCCTGACCTTCGTCGTGCGTTGAAACCGGGAGCGGTTCGCAACGGTTGAGGAGCTCCATCTCTTCGACGACAACCTCGATGTCGCCGGTTGGAATGTTTGGATTTTCGAGGCCGGCACCGCGTTTGCGAACCGTACCTGTAGCCTTAATAACGAATTCATCGCGAAGGCTTTCTGCAAGCTTGAACGCATTAGCGGTATTCGGATCGATGACGAGCTGAATAATTCCAGTGTGGTCACGGAGGTCAATAAAAATGAGACCACCGTGGTCACGGCGAGAATTTACCCAGCCGGCCAAGTTAACTTTTCCGGATTTGCTGTTTAATTCTTTCGCTAATGTTCTCATAATGAGATATTATAACATATTTCGACTGGGGTACCAGCTCTTAGCTCGCAATTTCGAGCGTGTTTTTAGTAGCGGCCGCGCTCGAGGTCGCGCTTTTTGATGGTTTCGCGCTTGTCGTATTTCTTTTTGCCCTGCCCAACAGCGATGACGAGCTTGATGTGGCGCTTTGTGGGGAGAAGTTCGACTGGAACCACCGTGGAACCTTCGACCTTTTTGCGCTCGAGAGCGGCGATTTGCTTTTTGGTGGCGAGCAGTTTGATGTCCTGCGCGGTATCGCTACCAAGAGTGAGGCCCAGAAGCCAAAGCTCGTGATTGCGAATCGTGGCATAAGTGCCCTTGAGCTGCGCGTGATGGTCGCGGATGAGGCGAACCTGAGACCCAGTGAGAACCATGCCGGTTTCGAGTTTGTCCGACAAAATGTAATCGTAGTGGGCACGACGATTTACAACGGATGCGGCTGGCTTTTTGGGCTTTTTCATAGCCTTATTTTAGCATATCTAAAGAGACTCAGAAAGCGGGCGCAGTGCTTGCCCTTGCGCCTAGATATTTTTATTATAGCACAAGCGGTTCGGTTTGTCAATGGCGGGGCTATGGTAGCTCGCGGCGAATTTTGCGCTCTAGTTTGCGATGATAGGCAAGCTCGAGGCGCGAGTAGATTTTGGCGCCGAGAATTTTGTAGCCGGCGCGGGCGAGGCTGTTTTTAAGTTTTTCGGACGGAGTGTGCCAGGTGGAGGCGTAATGGTGGATGGCGATGGTGTTTTCGGTGGTGTGGAGTTGGCCGGTCATGTAGTGCTTCGGGCTGAGATATTCGGGGGCGAAAGTGGCGAAATCGTTGTCGCCATAAACGCGAGTGGCGCCGTCGAGTTCGAGGCCGAAAATGTCCTGCGCATAAACTGATGGGCTGTGGACGGTTTTGAGGAAGGTGTCGGTGGTAATTTTTTGGTGCGGGTCGGCAAGTTCGTAGCGACGGAGGATTTTGGCGATCCATGGGGAGTGTTTCTTGGCGCCAAAAACAGAGGTCGTGAACCAAAATTGCGATTCCCAGGCCGCGAAGGCGTTGTATCTGAGAAGCGAATCGAGGGGCTTGAGTAGCTCGATGTCGGTGTCGAGATAAATGCCGCCCTCCGAATAGACAGCGTAGATGCGGATGATGTCGGCCGCGAGCGCCCAGCGCTTTTCGGCGAGGGCTTTGGCAACGAGTGGGTATTTCTTGAGGTCAATGTCGGCTTCGGTCCAGCGGCGGATTTCGTAGTCTGGGTTGAGTTTTTGCCAATTTTTGATGAATTTTTGGTCGCGGTCGGGAATGGGACGGTCGCCCAGCCACACATAATGTATCTTTTTTGGGATTGGCATATGGTAAAATTTTATCATGAAAGTGGTTATATCTACGGATATCTATTATCCGATGATTAACGGTGTCGCGGTTTTTGCGCGCAATTTGGCGGGCGGACTGCAGCGACGTGGACACGAAGTGATGGTTCTAGCGCCAAGCATTACTGGCGATTACTCCGAGGAAAAAGATGAGGAATTTGGCTTTACAGTGGTGCGCCTGACCTCAAACAAGATGCATCTTTACCCTGACCAGATTAACGACGTGCCAGAAGCGAAAGATATTTTGGGCATGAAGTTGCCGCAGTTGATTTATCGGAATGGTATGCATGTGAGCTTTATGCCGTATTTCGAGATTAAGCGGGCGCTGGACAAGTTTCAGCCAGATATTATTCATGACCAGACGCCTGGGCCGGTGGCGCTGTCGGTCTATCGTTATGCGCGACATCGAAAAATTCCGCTGGTGGCGACGGATCATGCGTATCCAGATAATCTGACGCAACAAGTAAGGTTGCCGCAGTTGGCCAAGAAACCGATTAACAAAGCGATGAACGCGTACTTCTTGAGCTTTTTGAAGCGGAGTGAGTATGCGACGATGCCGACCGAGCAAGCGGTGTCGGATTTGATTCCGAAAAACCGGAAGCATTTTCGCGTGCCGGTAGAGGCGCTGAGCAACGGGATAGATTTGTCGCGGTTCAAGCCGAAAAAAGCGAAAGCGGAAATCTACAAGAAATATGGCGTGCCGACTGGGCGCAAAATTGTGCTGTATGTTGGGCGCGTGGACCCAGAGAAGAGTCTCGATGTGCTAGTGCGGGCGTTTGGGCTGGTTTGCAAGAAAAATGACGACGCGGATTTGGTAATGGTGGGCGACGGAACGGCGCGAAATAAGCTGGAGGAGTTGGCGGAGAGTTTGGGGATTGCCGAGCGCGTGCATTTTTTGGGGCGCGTGGTGGGCGACGATTTGCCGGAACTTTATAGGACGGGTGATGTTTTTTCGATTACGTCGAAGACCGAGACGCAAAGCATTGTGTTGCTGGAGGCAATGGCATCTGGACTGCCGGCAGTGGCAGTGCGCGCGGGTGCGATTCACGAGCTGGTGAAGAACGGCGAGAATGGCTATCTTTGCGAGCCAGATGACGAAGAAGCAGTCGCGAAAGGATTGGTGCGAATTCTGCAAGATGATGAGTTACGCAAGAAAATGTCGGCCGCAAGCTTGGAACGGATAAAAATTCACGATATTAACTATACGCTGACGCGGTTTGAGGAAATTTACACTACGGTTTTAGAAAATCGTCAAACTCGGGCTTGATTGTTTCGCCGAGGAACTTGAGGATTTTGCGGACAATGGCGTCCGGGCGCTCGTAGTTGATGAGGTGGCCGGAGCTATGAAGGATGATGAGTTTGAAGTGTTTTTTGCGGGCGGCGGCTTTGGCGGTTTCGGTGCGCAAGAGACGATCGTGCTGACCCATGATACAGAGGGTTTGTTTTTCAGGAGTGATAACAGTTTGAGTGCGCATGGAGATAGAAATGTCATTCATGAGGGCTTGCGCGGAAATGAAGCGGCCGGAATATTTGACGTGTTGCTCGTCGATGGCGGCTTTTTGGCTGCGATCGTAGGTGAGGAAGTGGGAGATTTTGAGCGAGATAAATTTACTCTTGAGGAAGCGATAGCGCGGGCCGCGCGGGAGGAGATGGAGGCCGAAGTTAATTAGGTCGTTGCAGCGGTTGCTGCGTTTTTGGCCTTTGGATGTGCGAAAAATTGGCGAGAGAAAGATACATTCTTTAGCGCAGGCGTTTGGATATTTGGCGACAAAATGCGAGGCAACAATAGAGCCCATTGAGTGGCCGATGATGATAGGTTTGACGAGTTTGAGGCGCTTGACGTAATCGTGGAGCCACTCGACGTAGCCGTCGATGGTTTGGTTGTCGAGCGCAGGACGATCGCCATAGCCCGGAAGGTCTGGAGTGAGGACACGGAAGTATGGCTGGAGTAGCTTGGCGATGGCGAGAAGGCCGTGATGGTCGCCACGTAAGCCGTGGACGAGGATTACGGTGCGCTTCTCTGCGGGTTCGGATTTTTTAGCGCGAGCGCTCATTGTGCGGCTTCCATTTCGTCTAGAACAGCGATAGCCTCGGGAATAGCGCGGGTTTGCATGAGTTTTTCGCGGATTTCGGAGGCGCCGGGGAAATTATTGATGTAGATTTTGAAGAAGCGTTTGAGTGGGTCGTATGGGGCGAAGCCGTATTTTTGATAGAGGTCGATATGGAGACGCATGAGCGAGATGAGTTCGTCGCGCGTGTGAGTTGTGGGATTTTTCTCGAAACAGAAAGGGTTTTGGAAGACGGCGCGGCCTAGCATGAGGCCGTCTGCGCCCTGCTCGATGAATTTTTGGCCGTCGGCGGGATTTTTGATGTCGCCATTGATGATAAGGACGGTTTCTGGCGAGATTGCGTTTTTGAGAGCGACAATTTCTGGCACGAGCTCATAATGCGCGTTAACTTTGGACATTTCTTTCTTTGTGCGGAGGTGAATTGTAAGGGCGTCGGGAGTTTCAGACAGGATTGTAGTGAGCCACGGGCGCCATTCGTCGGTTTTTGTGTAGCCGAGGCGGGTTTTGACGGAGGTGGAGATGCCGGCGGTTTTGGTGGCGCGGATGATTTTTTGAGCTAGTTCTGGCGTGCGGATGAGGCCAGAGCCGCCACCAGTGCCGACGACGTGGCGATCTGGGCAGCCCATATTGATGTCGACGGCACTGAAGCCGAGCTTTTTGACGGCTTGGGCGGTTTCGGCGAACATTTCGGGCTTCGTACCCCAAATTTGAGCGACGATTGGTTGCTCTTTTGGCAGGAATTGCAGGCGTTCGAGGGCGTTTGGACGACCTTTTTCGCTGATGTAGCTATTGACATTTGTAAATTCGGTGAAGAAAATGTCTGGGCGCGCGGCGGCGGCGACCACTTGGCGAAATGCGATATCTGTGACGCCTTCCATTGGGGCTAGACAGGTGAAGCCAGGAGAAAACTGTTTCCAGAAATTCATTTTGATATTATAACACAGTTTCGTGCGTTCGTAAAATGCGCTAGACGGCGTAATTGCGCTGGCGGCGGTCTTCAAGGAATTGTTGAGGGATGCGAGCGAGATATTCGATGGATTCGTAGCGCTCTTCTTCGCCGTCGACGTCGTATTCTGGCTCTTCTATGATTTTGGTCGGGGTCGGATAGTAGCCGGATGGGTGATAGTCGGCAATCCATAGAAGGAGGTCGACACCCTCGATGGTGGCGATAACATTTTCCTTTGTGAGGCCAGAGTCGCGCGCGAGAATGTCGAGCTCGCTCATGTTTTCTGGCGGATTGGCGGCGTCGAGCTTGTCGTAGTAGTCCTGGACGAGGTTACTGCTGGTGTAGCCCATCGTATTGAAGAGACGCTGATCCTGCGCCCAGCGATGATAGACGCGAGCCTCGTCGCCGGTGGCAGATTCACGCACGATAGCATCGAATGACATGGTGCCGGCGATTTTCGCCTCATAGTCAAAGATTTGTTTGTCGAGTTCCGCGATGCGTTCTTCGACGTTGTGAAGAGCGCAGAGGTCGTCAATTGCTTTGGTTGCACTAACAACGCCGGCGTTACGTACCACGTGCTTCATGAATTTGTTCTTATAATCGCTATCCTCGCATTGGCTAAAGTTGATAGTCTGATAGGCTTCACCTGAATCCCAGCTGTTATTGCAGCCAGTGATAAGGCCTTCGATTGTAACAGATATATTCAATTTCTGCACATAGTCTCTAGCGGGCGAACCGTCAGCAAACGTCCAGCCAACTGACGCATCGGAGCCATCTCTATTTTTTACATGGGAATTACCGTCGCCGTCCGTTACATAATCCCACACGGCAATATTAAATCCCATATCTTTTTTGCTATATGATGTACAGACGCTATTGTTTTCTTTCCGAATATCGTTAGCCTTAAACGTATCACTAGTCCCATTGTTATCAATCGGCACTTCTAAAGAACCCCCGCTATTGAAAAACCATTTAGATTTTACATTTACAGGTACCTCAATTCTATTACGACCATCCGCATCATACTGTATTGTTGTATAATCCTCTTTGTATTTATTTTCCCCATATTCATCTGAATGCCAGACAGCGTGACTAATCTGCCATTCATAGTCAGACGGATCAGCGTCAGGGTCAGCATATTCCGTATAGACCGCAAAGTCCGTGCGACCGTCCCAGCCAATGTTTTTTGGTTTACCGTGCGTCGAGTGATAATTATTATCATTCATACGATCGCTTGTCTCACCACCACTATCGTTTCTAGTGATATAACAACGAGAGGCTCCACTATTCGCGCATTGCGGCTGGCTCGTATCATCTGAGTAGTAGTAGTTCGTGTAGGTGTAGCCATATGTCTTGGCCGGATTGGCGATGAAGTCGTCATAGATATTCTTGACGGCGATGAATTTTGCGCGGTCGTCTTTAAAGTCGCCAGTGTTACTGTCCTTGAGCGCGTCAAAATTGAATGAGTAGTTTCCACTCGAATCTTTATCGTAAGTACCCAGAGAGTTAGGAGTCGTAACGCCGGTATTGGCGAGAGCGGTCTTTTTCTCTGACGATAAGCCATTGATGATAGTGCTGATGTCGCCGCTATCGAACAAGTGGTTGGTGCCGGGGTCTCCTTTGATGTTTTTCATTTGGTCTATGGCGCCCCGAACATAGCCGATGCTAGGGTCGTCCCAGCCATTAAGGAACTGAGCCCATAGTTCTCTGCGCTTTGCGACGTTATCTTCGTAGGTTTTGCGCTCGCTGATGTCGACGCCGTTGATGTTATTTTTTGTATTGACACCGCTCTGAAGGACACAAGATTCGCCTGTGATATAGCCAGCGTTAGAGATAGCTTTGGAGTTATTGATGATGTCTACGAAAGAGCCGACAATTGGAACATCGGAAAGGCCGAGGTGAATGTCGTTGCTATCGTCGTCGTCGGCCGTTATATTAACGTCAAATCCAACATCGACACCCAAATCAGCAGCGATGTTTTGGTCGGCGGCGCCGATTGGAGATGTGCGGCGACCACAATATTTAAGCCATTTGCCAAGGTTGCTGCCTTCTTCGATTTCGTATTTGCCGTCGTTGTCATCGTCCCTGACGTCGCTCGTGATGAGCGTGGAGTTGTCGACTACGGTCGGGTCTGTACCGGTGGTCGTGACGTCAGTAATGACATATTTGTTGCAGAATGGGTCGCCAATAGCATTGACGCTGGAAAGGAGCATGCAGTTCTTCTGGGAGAATTCGATTTCTTTTGATGCGTCTACGGAAATACCAGCAGCCTGCGCGGTCGGCGAGAGTTTGGCGATGGAATTTGAGACGATATTGCCAAATGAGCTGAGAGTTTTACCTAGACTGACGCCCATGTAGGATGAGACCGGAATGAATTGACTGACAATGCTGCCGAAGAAGGTATTTTCTGAGCGAATATCAAATGGGCTGTAGCGTTCGCGATCGAAGCGGGCGCGATCGGCGATAACTTCGGCTTGGGCGTGTTTCCATGGGGTGAATAGCTGAGCACTAGCAGCCATGCCGCCGCCGAATTGGTCTTGTTCGCCGAGGAATTTACCCGCACTCGCACGAAGGATGTTGCCAAAATCTTCGCCATAGTGTTTATCTACATAATCGAGCGCAAAGTGCATGGCGAGAGTCGGAAGGAGACGGTTGACAAGTTGCCCTACCATATAGGAGATAGTGATTGCGACTGCGGCGTCCACGGCAGCTTTGACGACAGCGGAGGCGCCAAACGTCAAGACGGCCGAGATAGCTGAAGCTAAGTCGCCTACAAAATCTGCGACGCTAGCAGCGAGCTTTGCGTAAGAGCAGGCTTCGATGGATTTTACTGAAAACGACATGGCTTTGGATAAGCCCTGGAGCGTGGAGAAGAAATTGAATTGCGATGCGCTACGGTTCGTGACTGTGTCTGGCTGGCGCCCCTCAAAAAGCGAGACAATGCCTTCGGAGGTGGCGGCGCTTCCCGTCACTTCGACTGGTGGCTGACTCTCATCGTATTGCACTGCATAATTCTCGTCTTCGCTGCTGGCGACCGATTTTACGGCTTTCACGGCAACAGAAAAGCCGTTTTCGTCCTGAGGGAAATATTGTTGCGTGTATTGTTTTGTGAAATCCGGCCATACGCGAGATAGCTCGCTAGAATCACCAGTAAGAGCCATGTCTAGGGCGGCCATAAAGGTCTTCATTATGTTTAGCATTGACTTACCATTGAACGCCTCAATAATGAGATAGAAAGTTTGAACAATTGTAAGTGCAGTACATACAAAGTTAGCGACCGTGGCACCCTTGGATATTTTCTTTGCGACCTTAGAAACCCCATTAGCTATTTTACCGGCAACTGCGAATTTCGATTTTGGCGCGCCGCCTTCCATTTGACCAACAACATCTTTCATATCGCTCGAGAAGTCGGAATCTGGCTTGGCTTTCGTACTGGCGGCTTTTTTAGAGTCAGTATTGTCGACTTTGATTTGTCCGGTATCTTCGTCAATTTCTGCTGCATTGTTGACGGAATCGACTTTGAGATTTTTGAAATGTCCGTCTATGGCGGTGGCGATTTTGTCGCCGAGACCCACTTTTCGAGCTATCCAGTTAGAAATACGACGATAGCGATAGTAACTTTTTGAAACATCGCTTGCTAGCGAGGCGGCGGCCGTGCGCCACGATGCGACAGCAGAAGAATAGGCTAGATGGAAAGGCTTACTCTTGTTGTAAATTTCTTCGAAGCTATAGATGTCATTTTCGCCTTCATTCGCTACTTTTGATGCGTCGGTGAAAATTTTGTACTGCCTAAAGCACATGTCGGCTTCTGGACAGTTGCCGGTCAAGCCTAGCGTGATGCCGTGCGACTCGAGAGAATCGATTTGATCCTGTTTGAGCGTCAATTCGCCGTCGCTGGAAATAGTAGCCCTAACATCTTTTTCTTTTGCGGCGTTCTTGTTGAAAAGTTTGTCGGCCAACGCATCGAAACGAATTTGCGACGCAATGTCGATAGAGCTAAGCTTATTGCCAAATAAATGGCTAAGTGTAAACGGAAGCATGCTTTGAGAGCCGTACATTAAACCGGCGCCAGCAAACATAGAGACGGCAATCGAAAGAAGCGGCGCTACACGTTTGGCGTTTTTGGGATTGCTGAGCATTTTTTTGGCTTTGCCGGCTATGCCGCCGCCATCAGAGCCGCCACCGCCGCCGATGCCTTTGCCGACGTTGTTTGCGAAACCGCCACCTTTGCCGCCGTTTTTGCCCTGACCTGCCTTGTCTGACGCGACGTCAGATTCGGCTTTCTTCATGGAAGATTGATTGTCACCATCCTTTTTGTCGCGACTTTTTCCAGATGCGCCTCGCTCGGCGTTTCTAAGACTAGAGGCCGAGCCTAAAGCATCGGCTGCAAAATCCGGGCTGATGTCTGCATCGGCCATGCCAGAATATGGATCACCCTCGCTCGTATACCTCTCATCATCCATTTTACATTTTAAATAATAACATGTTTGTTTTCGCAAATGCAAGGCGCTTGTGCTTTCTATGAAAAAATGATTTAATTATAGTGAAGCTATGACAAGAAAACATAGGAGAAAAAACAGCAGTTTACTTACTAAAATGATTGGCACGACTTTTTTGGTTGCCCTGATTGGTTTTGGCGCTTTTGGCGTGATTCATTATTTGAATAATCGCGAAGCAACGAAGACCGATTTGAATGCAAGCGAAAATTTAAGTACGGCCGAGTATATTGTTGCTGAGCAGAAAAATGAAGGCGCAGAAGAACGCAAGAGCGACGAGGGCGAGAAGACTGATACGGATACGGAACCTGAGGTAGTCGACCTTAAAGAGGCAGCTGAGGCAGCTGAAACTAAGAAAGAAGTGGCTAGGAACAATGCTGGCTTAAAGGTCGCCGAGCCAAAAATCACATTTGCGGGCGCAGATGAGGATTCCGGAAATATTATCATTGCCGCCGAGATAACTAATGTCTTGGATGAGAGCGGAGAATGCACTTTTGAGGTTACGAACGGAAACGCCAAAAAAGTTTTCACGCAAGATATTTTACCGAACGCGAAAAATAGCGTTTGTGACGCTGTGGTTCTTGAAAAGGATAGCGACGAATATAAAAATACCATGTCCGAACTCGGTGCGGGAGAGTGGACAGTTCAACTAAAATACAAATCTAATTATTCGGAGGGTGAGAGTGAGAAGGTTAAATTTAAAGTCAATTAGTATTATTGCCGGGACGGCAGCTTTTGCGGCGACTTTTTTCGGCCTGATGATTGCGAATCAGCCGAAATCGGAGGCTGTGAAGGCGACGGATTTTTTGGCCGGCAGAATTATCGATGATGAGGTTTTTTATAATCCAAACACGATGACGGTCGAGCAGATTCAGGCGCATCTGGATAAATATTCGCCGTCGTGTGATTTTTGGGGCGAAGGCGCAGTTGGTGGTGGCCGATACATAAATGGCCGTGCGGTTCCATCAAATACAAGTCGGCGAGAATACGCGCGAATGATGCGGGAGGCCGGAAATAGCAAGTATCACGACGCGCCGTACGTTTGCGTGAACAGATACTACGAGAATCCAGAGACGCACGAGACTCTGTATGAGACTAATGGCGAAATTAGACCAGGCATGGTTTCTGCGGCGCAGATTATTTACGAAGCGGCGCATAAATATAATATAAATCCGCAGGTTTTGCTCGTGCTTTTGAAGAAAGAAAGCTATGTTTGGGGTGATAATTGGCCACTGAAATGGGAATATAATACCGTAATGGGTTACGCATGTCCTGATGGTGCGCCTTGCGATTCGAAATATTTTGGTTTTTACAATCAGACAATGATGGCAGCTTGGCAGCTAAATTATTACAGAAGCCATATTTATAGCTATAATTATCGTCCGTATTCAAATAATGCGATTCTCTACTCGCCAGATTGGTCTTGCGGGCGCAAAAATGTGTACTTGGAGAACGTCGCGACGACATCTCTGTATATCTATACGCCCTATACGCCAAATGATGCGGCGCTAGCGAATTATCCTGGGACATCTTATTGCGGATCTTATGGCAATCGCAATTTCTTTATGTATTTCGCGGAATGGTTCGGAAGTCCTGTTATTCGAGAAATCCATTGGGAGCCGTCGGTTACGCCGAGATATATGACAACGAGCCGCGATACCTTAATTTATGATTTGAGCAACAATTCTACAACGCCGATTGGCGCGGGCGTAACCCAGTATTATTCGTCGAAAGGCGTGAAAGACGGGAAGCTTTGTTTGAGAACCAAGGACGATACGGATGCGAACGCTCAGAGGTGTGTCCTGTATGAGGATTTGGAAGAAACGAACTGGGGCTGGATGAGCGCTGCAAAACCGCGCTATATAATGGCGACGCCTGGAACAAAAATTATCGATTTGCGAACCAGAAACGTAGTCGGTGATGCGCCAAAGGTAGGATATTATACGCAAAAGGTCTATACGCCAGAGGGTGAAAACTGCGTCCGGTTAGAGGGCGAGGCTGAGAATCGATGCGTAACGTTAAATAGCCTGACAGAATTCGGAGCCGAGAAGATTACTTCAGCATATCCGCGCTATATGAAAGATAGAAACAATAGCAGTTATTTCATCGATCCGGCAACCGGTAAAAGAGGTGCAAAATTTAGCGGCACGTATTATTTCAATGAGAAAATTTATACGCCTATCGGAATGTTTGTCTGTCGCGAAAACAACGGCGGATGCGTTAACTACGACGATACAATGGAGACCATGGCGGATTTGAATACACCGCGCGAGATGGTCGTCGTGAGAGACACGCAGAAGCGCGATTTCGTAAATTTGACTGCGGGCGAAAGCGTCGCAAAAGGCGAGCGGCTTTATGTTACCAAGAAAGCCTATTATCGCGGAAGCGACGGGTCTTATCCGTGCTTAGTCGTAGAGTCGGATAGAGCTAGCGGTCGGAATCTGTGCGTGAAGCGTGAAGATTTGGGCGAGGTTTTGACCGATTTGGGCGGACGTACGAGATTAACTTTTGCGAAGAATGCCTATAAGCATTTTTATGATACGGGCGAGATTAATTATGGTAACCCGCTTTATGGCGGCGAGTGGCGCTGGTTTGTCAAGAAAACGAACATCGCCAATGGTGTCGGCGATGTAGTTGGGAGATGCTTGCTGACTGAATGGGATGTGGCGAACGATTCTCATAGTTGCACCGAGGAATCGCTACTAAACATCTCGCAGTGAAAACGGCTGATATTGAGGTTGTAGTCTTAGGCTAATTTATCTCGGACAAGTTTACGGAGACGGTTGCGGATAGATCGCAGCCGTTTTTCGTCGATTTTTGGAGTTTGGCGCTCGGCTTCGTCGAGCGATTCGAAAAATTTGTCCTTGTTATTAATGTCTTGGTAGTTGATAGAGGTGAGACCTGGAAGATAGTTGTCTTTGATGTATTTATTCTTATTGTGATAATGCGCATGCGTGTCGCCGAGATTGACACAAAGAACTTTTTTACCGAGTGCAAAGCCGGCAATTAGAGTGGCGTGGTAACGCATGGAGACGATCGTATCGCAACTATCAAGAGCACTCGCGATGCCAGCGACGTCTAGCTTAGTGTTGGTTATTTCAAGTTTAACCCTACTCCGCCCGCCACCTTCGTAGCGCTTGATGGTTTCGTCGAATAAATGTAAATCATGGTCGTTATTATCGAAGAAGGTTGTTAGCCGAATAATGGTTGGCTGTTGCTTTGACTCGTAGTATTCTACAGTGTGCTCGATTAGAGCATTGAGCATGTCATCATTTTCGAAATATCGAACGACTACCAGACCGACAACATGTTCGGTCTGCTCTCTTTTAACAGTTTCATAAGTGTTGCCAAGAGCCAAATCGTCGATAAGCTTGATTTTCTTCGTATCGATGCCGGCTTTAGCGAAAGTATTAAAGCTGTTTTTATCTCGCAACGAGAAATAATCCGCGCCATCTACGAGCGTTTTTAGTTCTTCGATAAATCGCGGGTTCGTGAGGTTTTTGTTGGCACTGAGGCCGAACACTATGACTTTTTTGCCAACCTGAAGTGCGAGTCTGGAAACTGTTAGCTCGATATACGCGAGCTGATTGCGGGCACCTGAATTATCATAATCGGTATCGTCAAGCGTTGTGCCGCCACCAAGAATAATCGTATCAAATTCGCGAGCTAGCGCCGCGCAGTCGTCGACTTTACTAGCATAGTGGATGGTTTTGAATGGGAAATATACGGCAGCATCGAGTCTTTCATTACGTGAAAGCAAAATCGTCACATCTTTGTTCTGCGGGATGGTGTTTAGAAGAAACCAAAGCATTAATTCATCGCCGCCGTTACGGGCGCCATAGTAACCACAGATGAGGATTTTTTCTTTATTTGTTTCCGTACCAAGCTTAAAGACATATTCCGAAGAAATAGTCGCGCGGTCGCTTTGATAAAGCGATGCGAGCCAGGAAAAATCGTTTTTCGTTGCGAAAACTTGCGATTCGAGGTTCGCAATACGCTTATCGAGATTGTCTAGGCGATGGTTAATAGCATCGAGTGCTTCTAGGATGCGTTCCTGCCCTTCTTCGTCGTCGCTCTTTTTTATCTTTATAATCATAGTTTTCGCTTAGAATTATAGCATAGGAAGCCGGGCGAGCATTGGGGTATAATAGGGCTATGAAATCTGTTTCTGTGCTAGTGCCGATTTATAATGCCGAGATTTTTTTAGAGCAATGTTTGAAGAGTTTACATGCGCAGACGCTTAGAGATGCTGAGTTTATTTGTATAAATGATGGGTCGACGGATGGATCGTTAAAAATTATTCAGAGTTTCTTGAAGAAAGATAAGCGTTTCGTGCTGCTTGACAAGAAAAATAGCGGATATGGCGATAGCATGAATCGCGCGTTGGAGATGGCGCGTGGTAAATATGTAGGCATCGTGGAGGCGGATGATTTTGCTGAGCCGAATATGTTTGAAAAAATGCTTGAGTTAGCCGAAAAATGCGATGCGGAGATTGTGAGAAGTAATTATTTTTACCATCACGACGGAATCGACGAAGTGCATAAGTCGGTTCGAGAGCAAAAAACTGGGCACGCGATGTCGATTTTGGAAAATTGCGCGATTTTATTGGAGGAGCCGGCGATTTGGTCAGGGCTGTACCGTAAAGATTATTTGACGAAGAATAAGATTCGTTTTCTGCCAACACCGGGCGCGTCTTATCAGGATACGGGTTTTAATTTTAAGGCTCTGGCCATGGCGAAGCGGATTGCATATACAAAGAAGGCTTATCTGCACTACAGGACCGACAATGCGAATTCTTCAGTTAAGAGCGATAAGAAAGTGCGCTTCGTGCAGCAGGAATTTGCCGAGATTGAGCGTTTTTTGATAGACAACAGTGCACCCGAGAAAGTATCGAAGTATGAGCAGGTAGCGAAATTTGGCGCTTATCACTGGAATTTGATTCGTTTACCTAAGAAGGCGGCGCTGAGTTTTATGAAGGAGATGAGAGCGGAGTTTGCGGCAGCTAAGAAGAGCGGCCTGCTCGAGAAAAGTTATTTTCCTAAAAGATACTGGACGGCATTGACGGTGATTTTGCACTTTCCGCCACAGTTATATTATTGCTTTTTGAGCTTGCGCGAATTTTTGAAGCGGTAAAGCTTGTTTTGCGTGGCGACGAGCGATGGTTTTGGATTTAATGCCCTATTGACATTTTTGAGAATTCATATTATAAATTATAGTATGAAAGCCGTGAAAGATTTTGATTATATTGTGGCGGGCGCCGGTATTTTTGGTGCGATCGTCGCACAACAACTAGCTCAAAAAGGCCATTCGATACTCGTGGTCGAGAAGCGCGATCATATTGCCGGTAATATCTATAGCTATACGGACAAAGAGACCGGCATTGAGGTGCACAAATATGGGTCGCACATTTTCCACACCGAATCCGACGAGGTTTGGGATTACATTACGAAATATGCTGATTTTAACGATTACGTCCACACGGTAAACACTCGCTACGAGGGCAAACTTTACCCGATGCCGATTAATCTAGACACGGTAAACTTGCTCTACGGTACAGATATGGGCGCCGAGGAGGTCGAGAAATTCGTGGCTAATGAGGCGGCAAAAGAAAAAATCGAGAATCCGAAAAATTTCGACGAAAAAGGCCGTTCTTTGGTTGGATCGAAACTCTATGAAGCGTTTTTGAAGAATTACACCGAAAAACAGTGGAATACAAGCGCAAAAAATCTTTCTGCAGAAATTCTGAAGCGAATTCCGGTGCGCTATAGTCATGATAATCGTTATTTTATGACCGCAAAGCACCAGGGTATTCCAAAAGACGGCTATACGAAAATGGTGGCGAATATCTTGGATAATGACAAGATTGAGGTTCGCACGGGCGTCGATTTTAAGGATATCGCAAGCAAAATTCCAGCAGACAAGAAGATTATTTACTGTGGCCAGGTCGACCAGCTGCTCGATTACGAGTTGGGCGTATTGCCGTATCGCAGCTTGCGCTTTGAAGAAGAAAAAAGCACGAATTCGCTAGGCGAGGCCGTGATTAACGAAGCTAGCGCAGATGTGCCTTATACTCGCACGCATGATTATAAGTATTATCAGATTCATCAGCCTGAGATTGTTAATCAGAAAATGTCGTATCTTTGCCGGGAATATCCAGCCGATTTTAAGAAGGGTGGCGAGGCTTATTATCCGGTCAATAACGAGGAAAGTGAGGCTCTGTACCAGAAGTATGTCGAGCTTGCCAAAGAAAAGTATCCGAATATGGTTCTGGGCGGTCGTCTTGGCGCTTTCCGTTATTGGGATATGGATGTCGCGATTAAGAATGCGCTAGATTTAGCCAAAACACTTGATTAAAAAAATAACCCCTGCGCGGGGTTATTTTTTATTTCCAGAGGTTTTCATAGGCGGCGGCAACTTTTTCTGGCTTGCCGTCGATGACGATTTTGCCCTTCTCTATCATGATGGCGCGGTCGCAGAATTTTTTGACGTTTTCCATCGAGTGGGTTACAAGAACGACAGTTTGCTGGCCGCGTAGAGATTTGAAATAGTCATTACATTTAGCCTGGAAGTCCGCATCGCCGACCGCCAGAACTTCGTCGAGAATCAGAATGTCGCCTTTGGCGCGAATCGCGATAGAAAATGCGAGGCGAACTTGCATGCCGGACGAGAAATTTTTGAGTTTCTGATCCATAAAATCGCGAAGTTCGGCAAAGTCGACGATTTCATCATACATGTCATCGATTTCTTCGTTTGAGAAGCCGAGGAGAGCGCCGTTGAGGTAAATGTTTTCGCGACCGGTTAGCTCCGGATCAAAGCCAACGCCTAGCTCAATGAACGGAATGAGTGTGCCATTGATTTCTATGCTACCTTTCTCTGGATAATAAATCTGCGAGATGGTTTTGAGCAGTGTAGATTTGCCGCTACCGTTACGGCCAACGATGCCGACGAATTCGCCCTTTTTTATGTCAAAGCTGACACCACGCAGGACTTTTTGCTCTTTGTAGCCACGAATGCCTTTGAGCGCGTTGAAAATCGCCTGCTTGAGGCCAGCCGAGCGCTCAGTTGGGAGTTTGAAGCTTTTGTGAATATTCTTAACACGGATTGCGTATTCTGACATTTAGATTTCCTCCGCAAAGTATTTGGATTTTTTGCGAAAATAGAGAGACGCGGCTACGAGAAGCGCTATAACAATAAAGATAGGGATGAGTTTGCTCCACCAAGAACCGTAGTAGTTCCAGGTTGTGATAGTTTCTGTGGTGATTAGATTATAGCGGACATCCTGTATAACCTGCGCAATAGGATTTAAGAGGAGAACGCGAGCGGCGAAGATACTTGTTTCGCCAACCATCGAGATGGGGTAAATAATCGGCACAGCATAGAAAAGCGCCTGAGTAATAACCTCCCAAATCGAGCTGATGTCGCGGTATTTTACGTTAATAGCGCCAAGTAGGAAGGAAATACCTAGAGCGAGCGCGTAAAGTTCGATAACGGAAGGAATAATTAAGAGCCAAGTCCAGCTAGGCGTGACGCCGTTTATCAGCGCAAAGATAATGATGACGCCGATATTGATGGCGAGGTTAATAAGCGCAGTGGCGGTAGTAGAAATAACGATAATCCATTTCGGGAAACTAATTTTACGAATTAGATCGCCGCGCATAATGATTGCGTGGATGCCCTGCCCAGCACATTCAGTGAAGAAATTCCAAAAAACAGTTCCCGCAAGTAGATAGACTGGATAATGCGGAATCGAATCGCCGAAGCGCAGAAATTTTGAGAAAACAAGATACATGATGACAAACATCAGCATCGGGCGCAAAATAGCCCAAAAATAACCCAAAACCGAACCTTGATAGCGTAATTTAAA
>DGRN01000008.1 GCA_002391075.1 Candidatus Saccharibacteria bacterium UBA4387 | reverse complement strand
CGTTCTTGGCTGTTATGCCTATATCAACTTCGTCTGCGCTCTGCTCGACGGAGAAAACAAGCATACCGCCTACGACAGAATGCAGCAAGCAGACTATTCCATGTTCAGTGACGACACTCGGCAGCTCTACCACCGCATCCTGAAGGAGAATATCCACGCCTATGCCGTCGACAGCATTTCATCCAGCGGCTACGTCCTCCACACGCTTGAGGCGTCACTCTGGGCAATCATGCACTACGACAGCTACGCTGAGACCGTACTCGCAGCCGTCAACCTCGGCAGCGATACCGACACCGTCGGCGCCATTACCGGCTCCATGGCCGGCGTACTGTATGGCTTCGACGCTATTCCCGACGAATGGATCCAGACGCTCCAGCGCCACGACTACCTGCTCACAATGTGCGACAACTTCTTTGCCGCCATCACAGCCTAAGCCTGTCCAAAAAGCCCCCGTTTTCTTCGGGGGCTTTTCTTTTACTCGTTATCGATGCTATCCAGGAAGGCTTGAATCATTTCATTCTCATTATCGAATTCCCGCCACCCCATCTTTTCTTTTACTTTCTCATTGTATGTCTCCAAGGTCATTGGGCTCATGCGAAACTTTTCCATATTTCTTTCATTGTCATCGTATCCGTTTTGCGCCGTAAAAAGCAAAACACCATCGTCTCCATAAGAGATAGTTTCGACTTTACGAGTCCTCTCTCTAACCGTATCGAACCAGGACACGCTCCTCAACTTTTTATCTATCTTTACATTAATACCAATCAATGCAGCTTCGTCATCCGGCGACTCCACAAAGTATACCGGCGCCGGCAAATACACATACCTCTCTATATTATTTTCCCGTTCCATCTTCTCTCGTTCTATATTATCTTGCCTAATCAACCCCAATGCAACGCCTCCCAAATCTTTTAGCCTATTCTCAGGATATTCCCTTTCATTTTTCTCTACTTTTCTCAACCATTCCTTCGACATCTTCGCTCCATTCCGTCTTTTTAATATCCATTAAGCAGCTCATCCAGGTCAATACCTAATTCATTCGTCATGAAACTTGCCTGCTGCTCGAGACTAGACTTAGATGAAGGAGGCTTCGTAGCAAAATACTCTTCATCATTATCCAGCGCTCGCTTCATATCTCTCACGTGGTCGGGATATTTTGCTAGCTTTTTTCGCCAAACATCCGCCAACGTATATTTAAACCCGCTATTATATTCTATGGCCAGCTTCATGGTCTTTATACCCGTTGGCGACCAGGCGTCAAAATCTTCTAGGACATTATCCGTGTCATCGTCGTCATTAGCCTCCATAATCCCCCTGTAGAATTGCTCGCTATGCACATCGTCCTTCAAATCACTCCAATCAATCCCAAACGTATCCAACACATAATCCTTAACTATCATACTGTCGGCATCATATCCAAATTCGGTGCCCAAATCATCCACATAATTCGGTTCGCCATCCTCTACAGCCCTATAAGCTAGCGCTGAACGCAAAGGAATTCGTAAAGCCTCTTTATATGCCGGATTCTTTTCTGCCAAAGCCCCCACTATGACAATACCATCCATGACGCTTGAACCAAAAAGCGCCACTATCTCAGCCGTTATATTACCGCCCTTCTCTAAGGCTTCGACCAGAGGTTTAGATTGCTCCGCCATCGCATCTTCTACAATTTCATCTAAGCTACCACCAAATATGTCGTTTATTTTTTCAAATACTTCTTTGTACATAGGATCATAAGCCGTTGCTACAATATCCCCAACGCGACCTT
The DNA here is from genome assembly GCA_002391075.1 of Candidatus Saccharibacteria bacterium UBA4387. Classification (GTDB taxonomy): domain Bacteria; phylum Patescibacteriota; class Saccharimonadia; order Saccharimonadales; family Saccharimonadaceae; genus UBA2834. Next base: position 9,529 of record DGRN01000008.1, on the reverse strand, counting down.
CGTTCAACAACCCACGTTTAAAGACTTCCCAAACCTTACTTCTGACCGCATCGTCTCCATCGATCACTTCGCTTATGATATCCCAGGAGTCGTCATAATCCTCAAAGCCTATACCCAAACGCTTAATTTCGCTTGCCGCATCGACATCGTCTTTACGCAACTTCTCTTTGACGTCCTTAACTGTATACTCACGCGCAACGCTCATTGCTTCCGTTAGTTCATCAACACCAATCCCCAAATCTTGAATTACGATTTTATCTGCGGCATTCTCCGGGCCATCTTCTTGCTCGGCAACCCATTCCAAAAGACGCGCCTTACCAAAATCACGCGATAGTTTCTTCATGCATGCTTCCCGCAGCTTCGTCTTAGCCTTTTCGCTATAACCTATCACATATTTAGTCATCACAAAGAAGCGAGCAGTCTCCTCAGCCCCTCCAGAACCTATAATCCTATCCGCATATTCATCACAGTCGCAATCCTCGCTCTCTAGCATCTTGATTGTTTCTTTAGCCTCCTCGGCGAGTTTCTCGTTAGCCTTCATAACAGCATCAAGATACCCAACTCCGCACGCCTCAAGCCCATATTTGATCAATTCAAGATTCGGATCCTCATCACCATCATCCGAATCGACAATCGCGCCCAAAGGTTTCAAAATAGATTCCAAAAACTTCCCGTCACTATCATGCTTCGCCAAAGACCTTATCATCTCTCTTTGGAGTTCAACGTCACCTTCGGCATAATCCGCAACCGAAGCAAAAGCCACCATCTCCTCACCATCCAAGATTTTCCTAGCTACTCGCCTCTTCGCTAACAACTTCGACAATTCTTCCGGCGGCAGCACATACTCGCTTTCAGTTAGCAAAATCTCTTCTAGCAATCTTCCGCCAACCTCAAATATCCCTTCCGCATGCAACTCTTTTATTACCGATTTGCGCGTTTCCTTCTGTGAAATGCCGCCACAAACTATCGTCTCAATCATTTCCGGCGGAACACCAGTTCTAAACATCAACTCATTACAACAGCTCAATTGGCCTGCCTTTGCAGCCTCAAGCATCTCCTCTGGCGACATACGATTTTTAGCAAAAGAACGCCCGTTATGTTCACCTGTCGCGCCGTACGCGTCCATATTGTAGGCATACCAATCCGTTCTATCTAGAATCTCAGGCTTGAAAACAACATAGCCTGCCTCACCTTCAGACCAACGCTTCAATCGCAAGAAAACACTATCCGCGCCACCAGTCCGCAAGTCCGTCCACGACGACATCCCTGTCGTCACAACACCACGCGAAAATCTCTCCGTCGTGCTCATCAAGCCGGTTCGCAAAATTCGCGCAATCGAATCTGGCCTCACCCCTCCTGAATTCAGATGATGCATTGGTCTTATCCTATCTGGATTATCTCCAAGATATTCCTCGTGTTTCCCCTCATCAACCATCGTCGAATACCCCGGAAATACTTCGCGCCTCACAAGCTTATGGGCCGACTCCGAAATCTCCTCCTGCGCAACATCCCCATTCACGCCCTTCGTGTCATGCCGTCCCAGCATATGATGCCACTCATACCGCGCCGTTTTATACGCCTCCGAATCGCCATCTGGAACCTCACCCAATGCGCCAGGCACATCAAAACCATCCTCAAAAACTTCCGCCACAGCCTCACTTGCCGCTTCCGGCTCCATACCTTCCGGAATCTCAATGCGCACCAAACCAATCGCACTCCGCACAATAACGCCGCTATCGTCCTCGGGCTTCTGTCCTGCGACATAAACCTTCACTCCGTCCTTCTCGTAGGCAGACATCAATACGCTGGCCGCTGAAATATTCCGCCGATAAGCACCTACCTTTTTCTGACCCACAAACGAAAAATCAGACCCCATAAGAGCGCTAGCATCCTTAAAAACGCCAGCCCCCTGTTCTGCGCCCACCATTTTTGCCAACAAAACAACCGCGCGCCGCTTCTCTCCAGTATTCCCGTCTTCTATATCTTCAATTCCGACACTAATCCGCTGCCCCTCTATACTAGTGCCGTCACACACTAACTCTCTCCGAATTCGAGATAAATCCTCTCCAGCCAACTCGCCCGCAGATCGTACTTCCGTAATTATGTCTGCCAATCGTTTGCAATCTTCCTGCCTTCGCTCTTTTGCTTCTTGCAAAGGCGCCGATTCTTCGACTATTTCTTCGCGACCGCCCGTTTTCTCCGCAGCATCAGCTAGCAGAGCTTTCTCCAACATATCAATCGCTTCAAGCGCACCGTTGTCTTCTGCTTCGCTGCCAAGCATACTCTTCAATTTCGCTATCACATCAAGAACCGGTTGCGCAATCTTCGCCTCATTAATCTTACCAACAATCAAACCATCGTCATCTGGCGTCCCATTCAGAAGCTCGTCCATTCCGCGCGCAACTACAGCCGAAATCGCATCATTAGCAACGTCCGTATTGCCGGAACTTTCAGCATCCGTATCGTCAGATTCAGCTTCAGCAATAGCCTCATGTGCCACATAGACGAGAGCTTCATCCACCAAACCCGCTTTAGCCTGAGCATCCATATGGCCAAATCGCACATCTATCGAACCGGAAACGTTCTTTATATCATCCAGCGCCTTACTGATAATACCGTTAAAAACTTGCTCGCCCCCACTAGTCGCTTGTTCAATACCTGTAGTAATAGTACTAATCGGCTTTTCGGCGCTCATCTTTTTATTCCTACCCTAATCGTTCTTCGCCTTTACACAGACGCACTAAATATTCCCGCCTACCTAACATGCCATTCAAGACGCGCTCGCGCTCCTGCCCTTCCAACCCAGACTCGTTCACAAACCTACGAATATCATCTTCGGACAAATTATCAATCAGATGCTGAGCCTGCTCTAAAATCTCGGCGTCCGTCAATCCTTCAAATACATCCTTCGCCGGGCGATGTTCTCGCATCGAAACAAGCTCTTCGATTTTGTCAGGCGCATATTCTTTGTCGCCGCCCATCGCTTTAAAAATCATCGACCCACCATTATCAATACGATAGACATTGCCATCTTCGCCGCGAACGCAGTTATCCAAAGTCAGACCAATCACATCCCGGTTCGCAAGAAAAGCATCCGCCACAAAGCCCGACTGCACATCAACGCTACTTCTCAACTCATCTAGGTGCACCGACGTAGCGCCTCTAATTTCTCTTGCCGCAACCGCCTCCCTGCCATTGTTTTCAATCAACTGCGATTCGACCGCTCTAATCCCCAACGCCGCATACACTTTATTGGCGATATATTCAACTTGCCCCTGACTCGGATTTTTATAAAACTTTACATAATACCTCTCACCCTTGCTATTCTCATGCCATCCACCAGGATTCGATCCCAAATTAGCGCTCGTCTGAATCAAATCATCCCATTTCGCACGCCGAATTGCTTGTGTGGCCAGTTCCGCAACATTCTGCCCATCGCCCAGTTCCAATCCGTCCTGCCGCATCGATTCAATAGTCAAATCAACATCATCCCGCGCCACTTCGCTCTCATGCAAAGTCGCAACCGGATTATCTCCATCCGTTTCGACCGCCCCAGCTTCCTCCAAAGCGCCTTCCGCAACTACAGTAGAAACTATTTCCGTAACTTCCGCCTGCCCTTCTTCTGAGCGTTCGCCATCCTCATCGGCCGCCTTAATCGTCTCTTCGGCTGCAAAAACAAGCGCATCGTCCGTCATCCTTGTTAATTCGCTGCCAGACACGCCGAACCTCTGCTTAATGCGCTCGGCAAATTTCTTGATATTACCAAACAAGCGCTCCACTTTTGAGCTTTTGTCTTCTTGAAGTTCTCCAGTATTATTCGCGCTGAAAGATTCGTTATTCTTCATATGCTTATATGATAGCATAACCGTTTAAACTTTCTCTATCTTAGCTATCAATATATTTCTATAATTCCTTCTACTCCGATCACACGTCGACAACACAATAATCTTATCTCTCGCACTAAGGTCCAAACCACTCCGCGCAACTATCTTCTCGTTCACAGCAGCCAAAATCCGATCATTTTCACCATTCCTGAACGCACCAAGCTCATAAATCTCGCTCATGCTTGTTTCCACCTCCGCATAAGCATAAAACCATAATTTCAGCATACCGTTTCGAGTTTGCAATATTCCAAAATTATTCCTCCGCAAAAACTCTTCATCCGAAAATTTCACAACTTCCGAGAACATATTCTCGCCACTCATACGATGTCCGTAAATAACCATAAAATCATCGTCAAATGCATTATTCCTGTAATCAACAAACAAACTCCCCGCACCAGAATATTCGCCATCATAAGCTCGCGACAAAAACCAAACATTATCCTCGGCCTGCATCACCGGATAATTAATCTTAGTCCCATCAATCCGCAACCAGCCAACCATCCTTGGGTATTCGTCAAACAATTCGCCCAATCCATCACTGCTTTCCGTCCTCTCTACCAGCGTTTCAATTCCGCTAGCACTCTCAACCTCCACCAGATCGCCAATACAAGCCACGCAAAATACCAAAAGCGGCGCCATCACCAAAGCAAGCGCAAGCTCAACCGCCTTATTCCCAATCTTTATTCAACTCTTCATACCAAAAAGGCGCCCACCCAAAACGCCTCTACTCCTTCCGCTCTTTTGCCGAATATGCAAACACTGCACAAATCATCCCGCCAACCAGAATCATCACCGCAATCGGCCACGTCCGGCTAGCTACTCCAGTCAAAACCGCGCCTGCATTTTCTGCATTCTTCGTATTCACGCCCAGCGTCGTATTCGCTGCCGCAAACTTTTCTTTTGTCGATGTTTTCGCATTTGGCCCCGGAATCGCCAAAGTAAGTTTTTCGTCCGTCTCTAGCACCTCAATTCCATCCAACGTGCTAGCATAACCATCCTCAGGTTGAATAGATACTTTGTACTGATAGCTTATCGGCACCTGAAACAACTCTCCGCTTTGGCCAATTCTAGCCGTCTGCCCATGTTTTAAGTAGACGTAGTTCTCTGCCGTGCCGCTTACAAGCTCAGTCGCAGGCGTTATAGTTTCACCATTATAAACTATCGACTCGTCCTGGCCACTTACTACATAACGCTCTTCCGTTGCCGGAAACTTACTTAAATCGACCTTATATTTGAAATATTTATTCGGATCCGCCAAATCGCCCGCCACTTCATTACGGACCTCGATATAACTATTTACCGCAGCAGCCTCATACGCCGCAGCCTCCATCTTGTCGCCTTCATCATTCTTTAAAACCTGCGCCGCCAAAGTCGCCACCAAATTCCCAGTCGGCCGACTATTTTCGTCTAGCTCATAGCGAACATATGCGTAAACGTAATATTGATCCTTATTCATCGGATACCGAGTCGTAGAATTCGTACCATTCTCCCTAATCATAAACTTATAATCACCTACGCTCGAAAAACCGACGCCTGAAAAGTCAACCGTTGTCGAGGCCTTTACCTGCTTATTCTCGTCAGGCATAGCACCACTAAAGCTAATCTCGGCACTTTTCGGCAAATTTGTGACTGCAGCCGGATTTGTATCTACCGCCGAAATCGCATACTTAAATGTATTTGTAACCGCATAGCTAACATCTTTAATTTCTCTGGTTATCAAAATCGATTGAGCGCTCGACTCATTGTTTCCAATCGTAGTCGAATTCACCTCTAGTGCACTTACCGGCACTTGCAAAAACGACAAAACTCCAATCGCCGCTCCCGCCACCTTAATTACATTCGTTTTACCCATAACTCCTCCTTATTTTTTGTTTTCCCACCCGTCACGATTTCCTATCACGTCTTAAACGCCATCATAATACCTCCCAACATTATTACTACGAAACCGACAATAGCTAACGATTCCCCCATTCTTATACCTGTAGGTACAGGAGCTTCCGTCATCCTCATATTCATGCCAGGACAAAATATCTCAAAACGCTCCATATATCTGCTACGATCTGCTTCATAATACGAATTCTCGCAAACTACCGCACCTAATCCTGTTAAATCATTCCAAATCTCATACCTCGGCTCCCACAGTCGCACCTTAAACTTAATTACCACCTCATCATCAATCCTGACACTCTTATTCAAATCAATTTCCAACACATTACTCAAAAACTCTCCATCTCTTTCCAGAAACCTCCAATACCTCATCACTATCGCTTCCGACGAATCCCGAACAGTTGCAATATAATTCACACCGCTATCGTCATCCAGCTCCGTCACTTCCGTCAGACGTTCACCGTTCAACCAAAAGCTCACATCATCCACACCTCTGCTCACAAAGTCCAAGCCATAGTAATCCCCGTTCGTCAACGTACCATTCCCCAGCTCAAAATACGCTCTGCCATCATCCCTCATCTCTTTCAAAACTTCCCGCCAAATCACCTCCGCCTGAGCAAAAGTCCCCAACTGTCGCGTTTCGCAATTGTCTTCCTCGGCACATACCGCAATATCCTTTCCAGACAACACAACAACGAGCGGATCTTTCCCTTTTTCGAATGCGTAATTTTTAGCATATTCCAACGCCGCATTCCGCTCGCCCATCATATCGCTCACTTCCTCACGTAACGCCGAAATATCCTCCGAAAAATCTTTCAGCACCTCCAACTCATCCCCATAGCCCACGACCGCAAAATTCCAAACCTCCGCATGATACCGCAAACCCTGATTCCAAACACGCTTAATTACGCTATACGAATTCTGCTCCGAAACTCTAGCTTCGTCCACCACAAAAATCACATCCCTCAAATCCGCGTATCCACTCCCGCTCAATTTCAGAGAAACAACCGCCTCTGAATTTTCGTCCAAATCTTCAACTTCAACCGACGCCATTTCGCGTTCCGGCACAAAACCCACCGCCGCCGCATGACCGCCAGCCGCAAAGCACCAACAAGCCGCCAAAAGCATCAAAAATAATCCCCACAAACGCCGCATTTTTCTCCTTTCCGCAAAGCCCGCGCCTTGCTATGAAGTCATTCTAGCCGACCAACAAAAAGCCGCAAGCATGAGCATTTTCACTACCCCTGTTACTCGCGGCTATTTCTTTACAACTTTTTCCGTAACGTCGAACTTTTCCATATAATTCCCCGAAGCCAATCTAAACTGCGCATAAAACGCACAAAACGACGAGTACGCAATCGAAATAATCGGCGAAATCACCCACTGCAAAACCATAATCACGCTTTTCGATCGCTTGTACTTTGCCGGTCTCGGCGGCAACAGCTTAATCGAAATCAAAATCGACACACAAAGCCCAATCGCCGCTATAAACTGAATCATACTCACTACCGAAGGCAAATTATGCGACAACAAATCGCGCGTCCCGATATTAAACAGCAACGGCACCCAACCGCCAAAAGCCACAATCGGCGCCATCGCAGCCAAAGTCACATGGCCATCCAACAAACGCACAAACTTCGGAAACAGGCTCGCCATCTTTATCTTTCGCTTTTTCGACAACATGTAAGTCGCCACATACGCCACATCGCTCGCCCCATAATCCCAGCGTCTCAACTGCACCCATTGCGCTTTCAAAGTCTTCCAAAGCGTATCGCTCAAGACCGCATCCTGATAAATCGCCGACCGAATCGGCACCACGTCATACTCGCCGTCAAAGTAAAACAAGCTACGCCAATATTGATGTCCGTCCTCGACAATCGTGCGCACACTCCAAAAATTCATCCCCACCAAAGCCTTCATCGGCTGCGAATGAGACGCAAAATTCCGCAAAATATGCGGCCGCATCGTACAAATAATATTCCAGAACGAATTCATACAACCAATCACTCGCGACACTGCCGGCGCATCCCAAATATTATTCGTAAACAACGAAATCGGCTGAAAACTCAACTTCTCGCGGTCGTCGCGCACGCAATACTCATACGCCACCTGGCTAAAGTAGCTCTTATCTGGCTTATTATCACAATCCAACGACGTAATTATCACATCGCCATAATCAATTCCGCGCTCATCCACATACTCCTGCAACTTATGCCCCGCAAAAGTCAAATTCGCACCTTTTCCAACCACCTCACCTTTCACCCCATCAGGATGCTTACTCAAAACAAAGCCGCCAAACGTCTTCCCAAACTCTTTCTCCAAGGTTTTTGCGACTTTTTCCGCATCCGCACCACCGCGCTCCTCATACGCAATCACAATTATCATTTTTTTCAAATCAAAATCAGAACCCGCCACGCACTTCAGCGTCGGGCGCAACACATCAATCGACTCATTATACATCGTCACAATTACCGCATGCCAGACACCATCGACGTCATATCGCTCGCTTTTCGGCTGCTCACTCAATCGCTTCAGATTATACAAATGCTGCGCATATTCATATTCGTCGCTCTTCTCACCAGACAAACGCTCGTAGCTCTGCTCAGGCTCCCGCAAGTCCTCCAAACGTTGCCACCAATCCACCAGCATCCCGGCCTTCAGGACCTTATACCCCTGTATTGTCCGAACGATAATCCCCATCGCCTTCACGAAATTCATAATCACAATCAAAAGCAAATAAATCGACCCCGAAATCGATGAGATCGCCGAAAATACGAACAAAAGCACTATCGCCCCGACGCTCAAAGCGAGCGGCAAAACCTCGAAAAACCTATACAGCGGCTTTCGCTTGCCCATCGGCAACTCAACTACTTTCGACATCAACCTTCCCCAATAATACTCGACAAGAAATGAATCGCGATCACACAAATCGCCATACTAACGCCCAAAAACAAGCGCGCTATATCTTTTCCCCGCTTCGAAAACAAACGTGCACTAATCAAAATATGCACGATGCCAAAACAGACCGCAATCACCGAAAACGAAATCAAATAATACCAATCGCTCTGAGCGTAGCCGTTATTAATATCAGAATATCGCGCCCATACTTTCGATTTCGACGGCGCCAAATTCAAAATCGGCAGCAAAAACAACCACACGCTTAAACCGAGCTGAACCACCATCCATCCAAAAAGCCCGCGGTCTTTTTTGAAAATTGTTTTAAAATCGGTCGCTAGTTCTTTCATAGCTTTTTAATATTTTACCATAAAACACGAAAACGCAAAAACGCTAACTCTTAGAACTCTGCTCAAGCTTTTTTATTTTCGCTTCCAATTTCGCGATTCTCTTCTCCTCATTCCGCAAAATACTCCATCTCGAAATCGAAACGCTTAGCACTATTGAACCAAAAATCATCACGCTCACACCCATCGCCAGCACAAACGTCACATCCTTAATCGCATCGCGCACTCCGCTTATATACTGCACAGGCTCATGCAAAATCTTCGCCGATTCCGCCTCGACCGCCGCATTGACCTCATTTGCCGCATACCAGCACCAGGCCAGGCCGGCCAAAATCACTGCAAAACTCAAAACAATCAAAAAACACGTCCAACCGAGCCTTTTCTTCGATGACATAACCTTCATTTTATTCATTATACCACTTCCGCTTAGCGCATCATATTTCCCGAAACAACAAAAATCGTCGCGACTAGCACGACGACATTCTTATCTTATGGAGCCGTTGACTGGGATCGAAC
>DGRN01000028.1 GCA_002391075.1 Candidatus Saccharibacteria bacterium UBA4387 | reverse complement strand
GAGCCGTTCCGGACTCCAATCTGGCGAGGTAGCCGTCTCGCTCCAAATCTCAGGCGCGCAATGCTCCATACTTTCTTTTGGTACGACCGTCATGAAAGCTGCGTAACTATCCACGCTAGTGCCGACAATTAAATCCAATCTGTCTTCTACCGGTATATTGTCTAGTTCAGTGTAGAGCTCCCGCCGAATATCATCATCGGATAATAAACTGCTACCTTTCTCGCGGACTAGGCTCGCAAAATTTTCTTTTTTCTGCTCGAGTTCAGAATCTTCTACTTTATCACTACTAAATTCCTCTGCAGGCAAATCCTCGTTCTTTACTTTATGAGCGCCCATGAAAGGAATATTTTTTACCTCTTCGGCGTATTTTTCCCACACATTGGTAGAGCCATTTGCGCTCTCGTTATTCTCAAAATTATCGTCAGATTTATATTCCATATCCTACACAGCGTGGCTTAGACGCTTCTCCAGTGCTCTCCTTAATCTAATTTTGCGGCCACCCAAATCCGATTTCTCGAAACTATTTCCAAAACTGTCTAAGTTGCGATAATAAACGCTTTCCTGACCAGCTCCGCGATGCGTTTTTGCGAGCCGCGTGTAAGCGCCACTATCACAGGTCTGCAATGCTATCAGTAAATCAAATATTCCGTCGGCGTTATTTCGCAAATTAACGTCGCCAAAATTGTCGCGCGCTATTTCCTCGCTAATCTGATGCATGCGCTGTAGGCTCGGTCTATCCTGATAATGCGCATAACTACCGGAATTATGCATTCCTTTACCAATTAAATCACTGACTAGCTTTCGCGTATCGGCATCAACGCCAGCATCTTCCAAAAACTTCGCCGAATAATAAGCATTAAAGCTAGCCTGCCCCTTAGTGTTACCGCTCGTCGCTGCCGCGATTGGTTTCCCAATATCATGCACTAAGAGTGCTAGTTTCGCTGCCGGAATCAAACCTGCCGGCAACTTATCCGCGAAATTATCCTCAAAAATGCGCAAAGTAGTCTCAGTATGTTCCTGCAGGGTATAGCCTTCCTTATTTCCGGCGTCCATCTCGTAGAAACCCTTAGCCCAAGGACAGGATTCTTTGGCTTTTTCGACAATTTCGCGCGGCGTCGAATATAGTCGCTGCTCCAGTTCGCTCACGACGCCGGATTTTCTAGCCATTTCACCACCACGCCCATGCAAAATCCCATTCATACGCAACGCTATCTGACCAAAAATCCGATTGCGCGTATCGCGTTTGCGCTCGTTGTTCTTATCGATATCTACCTCAGATTGACTGAAAATAAAAATCGAATGAAAATTGCCGATTCTTTCCTTCTTACCATTCTTTCCAATAATTTCGCGCGGAGAATTCAGGTAGCGATGCATGCCGATTATGCCCAAATCTTTCATGTAGGACGCAAAGTATTCCGAACTAAAGTTATACTTCTCGCCGCCGACGCTAATCTCGGTCTTTTTGTGGAGTAAGCCCGTAAGCATCGCCTTCATGCTTTCCAGCGGCATGTTTTCCAATAAATAGCGTGTATTGATCGCCGATACTAGTCGCTGCGCAGATTGCTCGCTCAGTCCAAAAGCTTTCGCGCGGTCGGCGACATCGCTCGGCTTGGTCAAGGTTCGAAATAGTCCGGAGCGCAAAGCAGAAACGTTAAACTTGTTGCGATCGTCGTAATCCAAAGGGCAGGCTTCAAGCACGCTCGGCAGCGAATCCTTGATAGCCGCCTTGAATTTTTGTCTATCGCCGACTGAAATTTTCGACAAATCAACGCTGTCGCCCTCGATTATGCGCGCATTTGGATTTTCAGCCGTCATGCGATAAGTTTCAGTCTGCATAGCATCTAGCTCACCAAGCGAATAGACGCGCCCATTAATTTTTGCAGCTTTACCGCCTAGTCTGCGCACTTTATCAGCCGCTCGTCGGAAGGTGTCAACCTTCAGCTTGGCGTACTTCTCGGCCGAACTCTGCGTCGTCACGTTCAGTGCGTCGATTTTTTGGAAATTATTATTATGCGAGCTGTTTCCACCATTACTAAAGTTCGGATCGTAGCCCCAAGACATCGAACCGTCGCCAGATTTACCATAAAAATGATCCTCCGCCGAATACAGAGTAGTAAAACCTAACCTGTCCAACCACTCGCAGGCCCTCGTCGTCTTTTTAATCCTATATTCGCTAGAAGACGCTTTACTCCTAACTTCTAAGGCGTCCCATGACGATTCCCTTACCGGCGCGCCCGGCAAATTTAATTCACCTCTCTTCATTTCTAAGATAATTTTACCATAACCAAGACACAATGATAAGAAAAAGCCGCCACGACGTGACGGCTCTAGGATTAGGCTTTGCGCTCGAAGCACATATTTGGCCCAAGCGGGCAAGGACGGTTACACTTATAATAGCCGAAGCTGCATTTCGTTCCATGCTCGAATCTGTGCAGAAAATCATATACGGGCACGTTTTTCGTAAAAACAGCCGAGCAGTAGCGAGTCAGTACATCCTTCACGGCAAAGCAAGTCTCGGGAAGCACTGCGCCGCAAAGTCGCTCCTGGCAAAGCAGGGCGAAATTTTCCGGCGTTCCGCGCATGTTCAGATTCAGCAGCATGCCGGCGGGATACAAATCCGCAACCGACCTCATATCTTCCAGATACTCTAAAATGTCATCGCCGTTCTGCAGGATATGCGGAATATAGAATGCGGACGCGCTGGTATCTGCGTCGTAAGTAAACTCGAAATCCAGCGAGCGTGAACGGTTCAGATGTGCGGCACAAGCAGAGCTTACGGCAAGGTTTACGCTAAAGTTTTCACCGAATTCTTCGCGGCGGAACCTTTTTGCGAAAAAGCTCAGCCCGCGACCACGGTAGTCACGAATACCTTCGATGCGAACATGCGGTTGCATGGCGTCCGCAATCTGTTCGAGCCACGGCTTAATTACAATCTTGAGCGGATGCCCGGTCGGAGTAACGCAGAAATCGCGCATCCAACGAATCAGGTAGTTTGCCTGCGCCACGTCCACAGTGTAATCCATTGTGGTTGTGGGGGTCAGGATCGATATAAAGCAGCGCGCATTTTCCTGCGCAAGCTTCTTCACAATCTTTTCGTCAAGTTGAGGATACTCTTCCGAAATCAGCACCGCAAAGCGCTGACGCCACTTGTCGTAGAGTTCCTTCTCTCGGCCGTCGCATGCCATAACAGTGTAGCGGCCAGACTTCTCGCTCGTCACATAGGGGCGCTCGTTATTCAGAATCATTGCGGCCAGCTTTGGAATCCCCTCAAAGGTAAAAGTTTTTACGCAGTGCTGGAAAACGCTGTGATGACCAGAATCCGCACAACCCAGCGCACGGCCAATGCTTTTCTTTGGATCGCCTGCAACGATCGATTCGAAATCATCGGGCATATAGCAGATTCCGCCGGCCTGCCCGCTGTAAAGCAGGATTTCGTCGTACGGAATGTTGTAGCCCAGATGGCTCGATCCGTGAATGCTTACTTTCATGAAATATCACCCTTTCAACAAAGTCTAAGATAAAGTACGTGCGGTATGCACTGCCCCTATTATAGGGGTAGAGCGACTAAAATCAAAACATAGGCGCTATCGCGACAAAAAATAACCCGCCGAAGCGGGTTGAAGGTCATTTGAGGGCGTCAGCCAGTTTTCTCTCTGTACGCTCGCATGCGAACGCCTCGTTGGCATAGAGCTGGCGGTATTTTTCAGCGAGGCACAAAGCCGTAAAGCTGCCGATACTATCCGAGGCTTCAGCCAGTCCGACCTCAGCAATGAGAGATTCGATCCGCTCCTTCAGCGTAGCGCCGCTAAAGTCCAAGCTCATCACGTCAAAGCCGTTGGCATATGCGTTTTTGGCCTCCTGGTCGTGTTCGAGAAGCTCAGCCAGCATGTTCGGATCGCTGCTGTTGATCTTGCCCCTAAAAAGGGGGTTTCTAACCAGTTTCATGAGCTTGCCGAAGTTCACCGATTCCAGAATCAGATTAACTTCACGCAGGCACTCTTCAGGGGTATATCCCTGTTCCTTGCACAGCTCCTCGAAAGCCTTCATGATTTTTCCTTCCATAATGTACCACCTTTCTGTGTCGAAGACGAAACGTATATTTATATTATAGCACACAACCAGCAAAATGTCAATATATAAGCATAAACACTTGACTTTCTGCGCAAGGTATGCTATAATAACATCATAGTCCAACTTGTACATTAGGAGGTAGTTATGAAGTTATTTACCATTCAACCGGTCGAAGTGCTCGACATCATCAACAAAACCGGAGTCTTTGTTCCGGATCCGACCAAAACCTTGGCAGACTACGAATATATAGACGGCTGCTACAATCCGATCTATACCGCATACCGCTGGCTTGCTGACGTAATGCGCACTAAAATCTCTAACAGCCCCAAAGACGAAATTCCTGTCTGGGCATGGGTAGACTACTCTGATGTTGACCTCCTTGATTGGGGAGAAGAAAGCAAAAATTGCGTAATCATTCATCTCGAAATCCCCGACGATCAGGTAGTTTTGTCCAATATCGACGACTGGGAATGCATCATGTTGGGCCTTGGCGTCAACGTAGATGACTGCTCGGAAGGCGAAGAAGCCATCAGAAGCACGTGGCCCAGATGCCTGCGCAAACGCGGCGAATACTCCAAAGGCGAACACATCCAAGCGACGTTCTGGCGTATAAAAAGAGAAGACGTCGTAAAGGTCGAACCCCTCGTCGCAGAATAACCGTGTTCAACTCACCTCAACCGGCTCCGGCCGGTATTTTTTCTTGCAAAAAACAGATAGATATGATAAAATAACCGAGATATTATTAACATAAAGGAACGCAATGAGTCGTATCGGAA
>DGRN01000032.1 GCA_002391075.1 Candidatus Saccharibacteria bacterium UBA4387 | reverse complement strand
GGTTTAAGGCACCGGTCTTGAAAACCGGCGTGGCGAATAACCACCGTGAGTTCGAATCTCACTCCTTCCGCCATTTTTTGTGCAAAAATGCAGGAGTGAGATGAGAACGTAGTTCGCCTCCGCAATAATTTACCTCCGTAACAAAAATACCCTTTCAATGGTAGCACCAACTGGGATCGAACCAGTGACCTTAGGCTTATGAGTCCTACGCTCTAACCAACTGAGCTATGGTGCCACTAATGAAAAGGTATTTACCTAACTATCATAACAGATTCCCCGCAAGATTTCCAGTCCTGTCGACAAAAAATGCACAGAATAGCGTCCGATGTTATAATAATGTCATGAAAACGAAAAAAGCATTCACGATGCTCGAGTTGATGATTTGTGTTATTATCTCTGGTATTTTTGTGGTTCTATTCTTTATTCAACAGCGAAATATCGACGCCATGAAGCGCGACGAGCGGCGCAAAACGGCAATCAACGCCATGTACTATGCGCTCGAAGAAGGGTATTACGCGCAAAAGGGCTACTATCCAGAGCGAATCGAGAGCCCAGAAACGTTGCCGTGGATTGACCCGAACCTCTTTACGGACACGAACGGATACAATATTTGGGCTAAAGGTGTCGACTGCGAATATGTTTACGAGCCGGCTAACTGCGAAAATGGTCAATGTCAAGAATATGTCCTTCGCTCCAGGATGGAGAAAGAAGAAGAATTCGTCAAAAACAGCCGCAACTAAAAAATCCCCCACTCGGGGGACTTTTTATTCTTCGGCCGTGCTCTTCTTTGAATTTTTGCGCTCGTGCACGAGATGCGAAATTGTTTTCACTTCGTCGCGCGGCGTGTCGAGCATCGGGAAAGTATAAGTCGTCTCTTCGCCAACCGTCGAAAGTCGCAAAGTTCCGAACCTAAACAAATGATCCGTCAATGAAACCTGCTTATACGACACGTCCTCGATACGCTTCAAATCGATAATATTCGTCGAGTTCGAGAACAGAGAATTGCGAATTTTCTGGATCACGCGCATATTCGTGATATACATTTTGTTGCCGTTATAGATATACTGACCGATAAAGCCTGCCGCAATAATCAGCGCAAACAGTGCAAACATCAACACGCGCAAACCGTGCAGCATCTGCTCGTTAAGTTTAATATAAGATAGCGCCGCAATCGTCTCCCCGTTTCCAATTACCGCAATTAAAGTTAGGCAAAGTACCAGGATAATAACTCCCACGCAGCACCAAATTCCAATGATGCCAATTCTTGATCGTTCGAGGCAAAGTACTACGTATTCGTCCTTTTCGAGGTCGACATCAGTGTACTGCTTAGCGCTTTTGGCGCTTCGTATGCTCGCCAGCTCTTTCTTCATATTTATATTTTAACATAAAACTCGCACTTTTTCCAGCCCCATAAGTATATGAAACTATTGACTTTTCTGCCCAAAAGTGATATAATTAAAATGGATAACTAGTTTGCGTGATTTTTGTGTTTTTCGAGGCAAAAACTAGATGACAACTAGCAAAAATCCGCTACAATACTAGAAGAAAAGACACCTAATTGGAGTAGAAAGATGAAAATCGCAATTCTTTCGAACGGCAACGCCAACTATTCGACGCGTCGCCTGGTTGAGGAAGCAGAAAAGCGTGGTCACGACGTTCGCGTGATCAAATACAAGAACTGCTACATTTCTATCGAGCAGGGCAAAAATCAGGTTTTTTACAAGGGTAAGCCCCTTGAACATTTTGATGCGGTCATTCCGCGAATTGCGTCTAACATGACTCAGTATGGCACTATGATTGTCCGCCAGCTCGAGATGCAGGGCGACTACTGTCTTTCGAAATCTCTCGCTATCTCGCGCGCTCGCAACAAACTCCGCTCGACTCAATTGCTTGCAAAGTATGGCGTCGACATTCCGAAAACTGTCGTTTCACGCAACACGGCCGATATTGACGATTTGCTCGATCAGCTCGACGGCTGTCCAGTCATCATCAAATTGGCTAGCGGTACGCATGGCAACGGCGTGGTCTTAGCAGAGACAAAAAAGGCCGCCAAGTCCGTTTTGCAGGCTTTCTATCTCACGAACGACAACGGTACAAACATTTTACTTCAGGAGTTCATCAAAGAATCGGCCGGTACGGATATTCGTGCCTTCGTGGTTGGCGGTCGTGTGGTTGCAAGCATGCAGCGCCAAAGTCTCGACGATGATTTTCGCTCCAATCTTCACAAGGGTGGCAACGGTAAAATCATCAAATTGACCCCAGAAGAAGAAAAAGTTGCCGTCAAGGCCGCAAAAGTCATGGGCTTGAGCGTCGCCGGCGTCGATCTCATGCGCTCTTCGCGTGGTCCGCTCGTACTCGAAGTAAACGCTTCGCCGGGCTTCGGCATCGAAAAAATCACCGGTCGCAACGTGGCCAGCAAAATGATCGAATATGTCGAACGCAACGCCAAGCGCACGAATCATCGCGATCGCATCGGTGCTTAAACAAAAAAGACTCCCGCGAGGGAGCCTTTTTGATACTTTTTATTCAGCGTTTGTATGAACTGCAACGACGTCGTCTAAGTCATCGATTGCATCGAGCAACTTTTCGACCTTCGCGCTAGTTTCTTCGTCGACCGGGACAGTATTGTTAGGAACGTACTGCAACTCGGCGGAGTCAATTTCTATACCGCCATCGAGAAGCGCAGCGCGTACTTTCATCAAGTCGCTTGCGGCAGTATAAATCGTCGTGCCGTCATCTTCGTCGGCGACATCTTCCGCGCCGGCATCAAGCGCCGCCATCATAACTTCATCGCCTTTAGCTTTCGTGAAAATCACGCCCTTGCGCGTAAACTGGAACATCACAGAGCCTGGGTCGGCCATGCGTCCGCCGTTCTTGTCCAAAGTGTGGCGCACCTCTGGCATGGTGCGATTCTTGTTGTCGGTGGCAACCTCGATAATCAAGCCAATGCCGCCAGGGCCGTAAGCCTCATAAGTTTCCTCAATCAGCGCCGCCGCACTCTTATCGGCCACGCGAGCAATCGCGCGTTCGATGTTTGCCTTCGGCATATTTGCTAGACGAGCTTTTTCGAGCACCATCGCGAGAGATGGGTTCATTGCTGGATCGGTACCGCTACGTGCCGCGATTGCGATTTGGTTTCCGATTTTCGTGAAAAGCGCGCCTCGTTTTGCGTCAACGACGGCTTTCTGGCGCTTGGTGGTGGCCCATTTGCTGTGTCCGCTCATTTAAACTCCAATTGTATTTTTGCTAATTTATTATATTTTATCATAATTTTATGCCATTTTTGCGAAAAAATGCAAAAGTATTACGCTTGTGGTTCGAGGCGCGAGGGCGAGATGCTATCTTTTAAAACATATTCAAAAAATATGAACAAGGAGTGAAAATGAAAATTATTAGAAAAATGAAACTTTCCCAAAAGGACGTTAATTATATTTGCGAAGAGCTAGACGGTTATATTTGGGCCGTGTTTGATACTAGTAAAGGCATCATGATTGCGGGCGATGAGTATATGCTCGCGCTGCGCGATTGTTTGCTGGCTCGCTACCATAGCCAGCCGTCGGATATTTTTGGCGTCGGAATTAACCTGAAAGATGGCAATTGTGAAAATATCTACCTTGTCAATCGTCTGAACGACAAGGTTGGCCGCGACGGTAGCTTTAGCGAAGAAAATGCTCGCCGGCTTAATGATTTAATCTATTATTTCTTCGAAAATTTGCCTGCTTACGAAGGCGTCTATGATCGTCCGCATTATACGCGCGACGAACTCTTGCGCGCTTTGCGTTACCACTAGAATTAAAGAGAAGCATAAGTTAAAATATATATTATCAAAGGAGGTAAAATGGCTAAGAAAAATCAGGACGAGGTGGCGACTGAAAAAGATTCAAAAACTAAAAAAGACCAGGCTCAGGATGACGGTAAAAAGCAAGCCCTCAGCTTAGCATTGTCTCAGATTACAAAACAGTTTGGTGATGGCTCGATTATGAAATTAGGCGAGCAGTCAAAGATTGACGTAGAGCTTTTCTCGTCAGGTTCTTTGGCGCTCGACTTGGCTTTGGGCGGCGGCTATCCGAAAGGTCGCATTATCGAGATTTACGGCCCGGAATCATCTGGTAAAACCACGCTAGCGCTACATGCGATTGCGGAAATTCAAAAACAGGGCGGCCAAGCCGCGTTCATCGATGCGGAGCACGCTCTAGATCCAGCCTACGCGCGTAAAATCGGCGTAGATACCGGCAACTTGCTTATTTCGCAGCCAGACAACGGCGAGCAGGCGCTCGAAATCTGCGAAACACTCGTTCGCAGCGGTGCGGTCGACCTCATTATTGTTGACTCTGTAGCCGCACTCGTGCCGCAAGCCGAAATCGACGGCGACATGGGCGACGCGCAGATGGGCTTGCAAGCTCGTCTCATGTCTCAGGCTATGCGCAAGCTGACTGGCGTCATTAGCAAGACAAAAGCCACGGTTATCTTTATCAATCAGATTCGCATGAAGATTGGCGTCATGTTCGGCAATCCAGAAACCACAACTGGCGGTAATGCTCTAAAATTCTATGCCTCAGTGCGTATCGATATTCGCCGCATCGGCCAAATCAAGGACGGTGACAATATCGCCGGCAACCGCACAAAGATTAAGGTTGTGAAAAACAAGATTGCGGCCCCGTTCCGCACTGCCGAATTCGATATCATGTATAACGAGGGTGTAAGTAAATCTGGCGATGTGCTGGATCTCGGCGTCCAATACGGAATTCTCGAAAAAGCCGGCGCCTTCATCAAGTATAACGGCGAAACGCTCGGTCAGGGTCGCGAAGCCGTCAAGCGCCTCTTCAAAGAAAAGCCAGAGCTGATGTCTGAAATCGAAGCAAAGGTTCGCGAGGCGGCTGCCGCTAGCAACGAAGCATAGCGATGGCGCTCGAAATACACGATATTTTCGAGCCGGAACTAGATAGGACTGCATCAACGGTGCAGTCCTACCAGATAACCGACATCCGCGAAGCCGTGCGCGACAAAAATCGCGTCAATATCTATCTTGACGGGAAATTTTTTTGTTCGCTCGATATCTCGCAAGTCGTCGATTTCAAAATCAAAATCGGTCGAAAACTCGATAAAGACGAGCGCGAACAGATCAAGCGCGCCTCGGAATTCGGCAAGCTATATGCTCGCGCGCTAGAGTATAATTTTCAGCGCCCACACTCGACTTGGGAAATTCAGGATTATCTGAAGCGCAAAACTATGGATAAAACCGTACGCGTACGAAACCGGAAAACCGGCGAATATGTCACTAAGTTGCGCAAAGGATACGATCCGAGCTTGATTCCTCTTGTCATGGAGCGCTTGGATGCGCACGGCTACCTTGACGATGAACGCTTTGCTCGTCTTTGGGTCGAAAATCGCAACACGCGCAAGGGTATTAGCCGCAAAAAACTCCGCCTAGAGCTCCAGCAAAAGGGCATCGACTCGAAAATAATAGATAAAGTTTTAGGCGAGAATCTTCGCGACGAACGCGATGAGCTAAGAAAAGTGATTACAAAACGCCAAAAACGCTACGACGACCAGCAGAAATTCATCCAATACCTCGTCCGGCAAGGCTTTAATTATTCGGATGTCTTAGACGAATTATCGCGTGAAGCCGACGATTCGTCTTCTTGGCTAGCATAATTCGGTTTACGAAATGGATTCACGAAATTCGGAACGAATTCGTCATCCTCTTTCGGCAATTTAATCTCTTCGCGATCGTGGTCGATCGTCACCTTGTAATCGTCAATCTCGGTAATTTGCGAGCGATTAATCGTAAGTTGTACGTCGCTAAAAGATTGCAAGAACGGTCGGCGTACGATTAGCTGAAAAATCGAGAAATTATTCGAATCGACCGTATAGTCCTCGATTTTTCCAATCTTTCGCCCGTCTTTTGTTACGACTTTCAGCCCGAGCAGGTTAAAATTAAGCTCCATCGTTTCGCGCAGGCGAATTACGTCATCTTTCTCGACGAATTTATCGGTCGAATCGACAATAAAGCCCTCGTTGCTGTATTCGCGAATATCCTCAATCATCAGAATATTGCCGACCTCCGGGTCGTTAATCACGTCGCCATATAGCTCGAAGGCGATAATGCTCAGCGATTCTGGGTCAATAATCGCGCGCTTAGTATAAGCCACCTCGCCACCAAGATGGATACTCAAAATTGGAAAATCGATAAAATTAGACCCGACCACTAGCATTTTTCTTTAACCTCCATCTATGGAATAATTATAGCATAATGAAAAAAATCTTGGCCGTCTCTGGCGGCATCGATTCGATGGTTTTGATGCATATCTACCGCAACGATCCGGGAGCTGTTGTGGCGCACTTTGACCACGGAATTCGCCCCTGCTCGAATCTGGATATGGAATTTGTCCAGCGCGTCGCAAAATCGTACGGCCGCCCATTTTTCGCTATGCGCGCAGAGCTTGGCGAAAATAGTTCCGAAGAGAAGGCGCGCAACGCTCGCTATGCTTTTTTGCGGCAACTCGGCCGAGAACAAAAAGCGAAAATTTTTGTCGCTCACCATGCTGATGACGTAGCGGAAACCATGGCAATTAATATTCTGCGCGGCACGGGTTGGCGTGGTATTGCTCCGTTTGGTAACGATGAAATCGTCCGTCCACTCCTAAAATGGAACAAAGCACAAATCTACAAATATGCGAGTCGATTCCAGATTCGTTTTCGCGCCGATTCGACCAATACCGAGGATAAATATTTGCGAAATCGCATTCGGCGGCAATTTTTGGAATACCCAGAAATCAGCGCAAGGCTCAAAAGTGGGTTTTGGAAAAATTATCAACTTCGTGCGCAAATCGAACAGCTCGATTCAGAACTGATTAACGATTCGGCTTCGGCACCGCGAGATTTTTATCGCCAGCTGGATGACGCTTGCGCATTAGAGCTGCTGCGCTATCGTTTTCAACTTTGGCAGGTTTCACTAACGCGGCCCCAGCTTGCGCGTGCGCTTTTTGCAATTCGAACTTACCAGCCAAACAAAAGCTTTAGTCTTAATCGCCGCTATCTCTTGCAACTCGGTCGCCACAACTTTTCGCTTGAAGAGCAGGGCTAACTTGAACAGTCGTGTGAAACATGTTATTCTTAAAAAGCATGAGATTGCGTAGAATACGAACAAATCTCCTATTTTGGATACTTCCTCTAGCTCTCGCGGCTATATTACTTGCTTTCATAACACAGCAGTTTATTTTTTCAGACGACAGAGCTAATGCCGTGGTTGCTGAAGGTGGCCACTATATCACCATCTATGATCGCGACGAAAAAACGACACTCCGCAGCGACGCAGCGACCGTCAAAGAGGTTCTCGATCGCGCGGAAATTACAACCTCAGAAGGCGACATTGTCGAGCCAAGTCTTGAAGATATTATTAACGAAGATGATTTTAAGATTAACATCTATCGTGCTCGCGAAGTTGTCACTATCGACGGCTTGTCGCGCAAATATTTCCGCACTGCCGCGACCGACCCGGCCGAAATCGCCAAAGCGGCCGGCATCGAACTTCTGCCAGAGGATGTTATAAACACGGTAAACTATTCCGGTTTCCTCGAGAGCGGTATGACTATTGCCTACGAAATAAAACGCGCCAAAACCGTTCATTTTACGCTGTATGGTCAAGAAATCGAAAAACGTACGCAAGCTGACACGGTGGCGGATTTTCTGAAAGAGCAAAACATCGAGTCGAATCCAGATATTAACTGGATTTCCTTGCCAGAAGATACGAAAATTGCCGACAATATCGAATTCAAGGTGTATATGCAGGGCAAACAAAGCTTCTCGCAAGAGGAAACGATTCCATTTACGGAGCGCATCACGACCGACTACAACATGGATCGCGGCAAATCGGAAATTACCAAAGCTGGTCAAAACGGTCGCAAAATGGTTACTTATGAAATTGAGTTGTATAACGGCGAAGAAGTAAATCGCCAAGTAATCTCCGAGGTCGTCATTGAGGCGCCAGTCCAGCAAGAGCGCACTGTTGGCGCCAAAATCTCACTTCCGTCTGGCTCTCACGAAGATTGGATGGCGGCGGCCGGCATTTCGTCCAGCGACTACGGCTACGTAAACTTTATTATTTCTCACGAATCAGGCTGGCGCACAACCGCATCTAACGGTCGCTACTTCGGCCTCTACCAGACCAGCCTCGGTCGCCTGCAGGCCGAATGTCCAAACTGGCAAAGCGATCCGGTCTGCCAGCTCCGCTCCGCATCGAATTATGCCCGCGGCCGATACGGCAGCTGGTCGGGCGCTTATCAATTCTGGTCGAGTCATCACTGGTGGTAATATGAAGAATCGAAAATCACTCGGTCAAAACTGGCTCAAAGATCGCGACATTTTGCTCGATATTGCCGACACTGCTAGTGCAGACGATACTGATGTTGTGGTCGAGATAGGACCAGGCCTCGGTACGCTAACCTCAGCTTTGTTTAAATTTTTCGAGCAAGTCATCGCTGTCGAACTCGACGATCGCCTAGCCGAAAATCTGCCCAAATCTTTCCCGGGCAAAAACCTCGAAGTAATTCATCAGGATATTCTATCGCTCGACATTTCCCAACTTGGCTTACCGGAAAAATATGTTGTCGCTGGAAATATCCCATACTACATCACCTCGCCGATTATTCAAAAATTCCTGCACGTCGAACATAAGCCGCAAAAAATTGTCCTGCTTATGCAGAAAGAGGTCGCGCAACGTTTGGCTGCTGGCCCTGGCAACTATTCCATACTTGGCTTATCTGCGCAAATCTACGCCAAAGTGACTGCCGGCAGTATTGTTGGCCGCGAATTTTTCACGCCGCCGCCAAAAGTTGACAGTCAGGTAGTCGTCCTTGAACCACTCGCGAAACCGCTAGCGACCGAATCTACTATGTCGCTCATCAAACTCGGCTTTTCCGCGCCTCGCAAAAAACTCCTCTCAAATCTTGCGCTATCGACCAAAATCTCGCGCGAAGAGCTGACTAGCTATTTCGAAAAACTCAATATTTCGACCAACGTTCGTCCTGCAGATTTATCCATCCAGCAGTGGTGCGACCTTGAAAATTTTATCCATAAGCACTAAAATATTATACGAACAATAATCTCTCGCAAAAGGAGCGTATGGGTCCAGATTCGGAATCTGCAAACAATCAAGCTGAGCAGACGGCTCAGAATACGGCCGCTCCAGCGGCATCTAATTCCGTGCAAGATTTTAATCCTGTCGATTACGATCCGATTACGAACCCTGAAAACGCCAACGGCCCTATGCCGCAGTCGCCTCACAACGCAAGCTTCGTAGCTGGCGACATACCTCAGTATCAAAAACCAGAGCCGACTCCAGAGCCTGTGCGTCATGACGCGAACAATGCGATGTTGGACTACGACCCAATCAATGGCAACATGCAAATCCACGCCCTGATTGCGAATTCGCCCAACATCCAGACCGAAGTCGAAGAAAAACCCGCCGAAGAAGCCAAGCTGGAACCAAAAGAACAAGCACAAGAAGAGGAGACACCTCTTCAGGTTATTACGGTTCCCGGAAAAGAGAACAAAAGCGGCAAAATTATTCTGATTGTCGTCGCAGCCATTGCTGTACTCGGCACGATAGCGGCCCTCTATTTTGCTTTCGCAACAAATTAGCCCAAAAGTCAATAACAGGGGTCACATATCTCTGTTATTTTGATATAATAGACTCATGACAAAAACATATATCACAACAGCTATTCCGTATGTCAATGGTAAACCGCACCTTGGTCATGCGATGGACTATTTGCTTGCGGATGTCTTGCGTCGATATATGATGATGCAGGGCAAAGAAGTTCGTTTGCAGGCCGGCACCGATGAGCACGGCAGCAAGATTTTCAAAAAAGCCGCCGAATCAGGCCTTCCGGTTCAACAATATGTTGATGAAAATTCGCGAAAATTCCAGGATTTCATCCATTCGCTCGGCGTAGAATATACGGATTTCGTGCGCACTACTGATGCAGATCATGAGCGCCGTTGCCAGGCAATCTGGGAAAAGCTTTCCGATCATATCTATAAAGACAGCTACGAAGGCTGGTATTGCGAGGGCTGCGAACGTTTCGTGACCGATAAAGAGCAGGGCGAAAATGGCGGAATTTGTCCCGACCATCAAAAACCATACCAGAAACTCAGCGAGGAAAACTACTACTTGCGAATTTCTGACTTCAAAGATGACATCCGCGCCGCCATAGAGTCGGATCGTCTCAAAATCACCCCTGCTTTCCGCAAAAAAGAGTTTTTGAATCTTCTAGCCGACATGCCAGACGTATCAATTTCTCGTCCAAAAGAGCAAGTCGAGTGGGGCGTCCCGGTCCCAGGCGACGATTCGCAGGTTATGTATGTCTGGATTGATGCGCTTTCGAACTATATTACGGTTCTTGGCTACCCAGAAAAGGATATTTCTGATTCTTGGCCGGCTACAACCCAAATTATTGGCAAAGATATTTTGCGTTTTCATGCTGGAATTTGGCCTGCAATCCTACTAGGCCTCGGCCTCGAGCTACCGCAAAACTTGCTAGCGCACGGCTTCATTAACGTCGATGGTCAAAAAATGTCAAAAAGCATCGGCAACGTAATCGCGCCAGAGGAAATCATCGAAAAACACGGCCTCGCGCCATTCCGTTACTACTTCTTGCGCCATGTCTCTACTTCGGATGACGGCGACTTTACCTGGGAAAAATACGAAGCTGCATATAACGAGCTTGCAAATGATCTCGGCAATCTAGTCCAGCGCCTTGCGACCCTTTGTAACAAGAACGGAATCAACAATATTCTTCGCGCAGATACCATTCCGCGATGGTCGCAGGATTTCAAAAAACGCATGGATGCCTATGAGTTCAATTCCGCCTTCGATCTTCTTTGGGAAGAAATTCAGGCCATCAACAAGGACCTCGAAACGAATAAGCCTTGGTCGCTCGCGAAAACTGAGCCAGAAAAGGCTTGCGAAGTCCTGAATCATGAAGCCGACTGGCTCCTGAATATTTGCGAAAGCCTACAAATTTTCCTCCCAGAAACCGCATCAAAAATCCAGGAAATCTTCACCGCCGAAGAAATCAAGGCTCCCGCAACGCCATTATTCCCAAAAGCCTAAAGATATCCGCCCGCTAGGGCGGTATTTTTATGCCGAAGATTTTTCAGTTGTCGTGCCAATATTTTTTGCCGCCCAAAATATCGTATGTCAATAGCTCGTACGATTTCAGCAAATCGGATTCCTCGTCGATATCGCGCCCATCCAACCAAGTCGCGGTCAAAATCGGTTCCTCGCGGCAAACCTCGTCCAGCAAATAATAGCGAGCGTTTTTGCGCCAGTTCAAAGAATTCAGCATTGTGTTTACCATGCAATTCGGCGTCGTGGTCGGAAGCTCCTTATTCGTGAAATCTGCGTCATAATTCGTATAAATAAAATATGGCGTGACTCGTGACAAATCACGAACTTCCTTATCTTCGTGACTGTTCGTGATGTCGAATAGACCAGGCGAATGGTCACCGAAAAATAGCACCGCAACTTTTTTATCGAGCTGTTCAAGCCCCGCGATAAACTCCCCTAGATACTCGTCAGATGAATGAACTGTCTGGAAATATGTTTCGATTTCCGTCTCGCGCCAATCCTCAAGCTCGGCCGTATAATCGTTGCGAATTAGCCCAAAATCGCGGCTCTCGTAATTTTCCTCCTTGAACGGAGTGTGATTCTGCATCGTAATTAACCCGATCACTTGTCGCTTGCTACCTTCCTGCAGAGCTTTTAGCGTTTGCTGATATGCGGAACGGTCATTAATATATTCGGAAGCTCCGTCATGCTCAGTAAAATCCATCTCCAAATCTGTTATAAATTCGTCAAAACCTTCGTTTTTTAGCGCGATATTGCGCTTATACATGCCGCCATTGAACGGATGAATTGCAGTTGTCGTGTATCCTTCGTCTTTCAAAAAACTTGCAATCGACGGCACCTTTCCAGCTCGTGGAATTAGCGCTGTGTATGGGACAGTATTTACCCAAAAGTTAGTCAAGCCCGTCAAAGCCTCGAACTCTATATTTGCTGTGCCGCCGCCGTAATCGAGCGAATACATTAACCCGCTCGGATATTTGCTCTGAATTGCGTGCAGATTTGGCGTGATATCACCGCCGTCATGTGGATAATAATCTTCAAAGTTCTTCCCATTAAAACTGACGGTCGGATCGAAAAACGATTCGTTCAAGATTATGACCACGCTAACGTCTTCGTCGCTTATATCTTTTCGCGACTCGTTCTCTTTCTTCTCAATCTCCGTATATTTCTCTTCGATTCCAGAAATAAAACTCTCTTCATACTGATTTGGCTCCGAAAGCCTCAACTTTTGGAAATTATAAAGAAAGCCCAAAATAAATCCATTTTCGTCGTAATTACGATTTTGGTTCCAGGCCGTAAAGCGCGTTCCGAGAAAAGTGTCCTGGTATCGACTGCCATCATTGTGCCTTGCAAAATCCGAAGCGAAATAAAAACCGAGCACCCCAATCAAGAGCACTGCCAGTCTTGCGCCAATCGCATGGCGCAGAAGATAATTTTGGCCGCGTTTTGGACGATTGAGATGTGCTTTTGGCGCAATTCTCTTATTTATGAAAATCGTTAGACTAATAATCAGCGCAATCGCCAACAGCAGCCGCACAATAGACCAGATACTAACGAACTTCGACAATGAACCAGCCTCACTAGCTAGCTGAAAATCCTCCGGCAACAACGGATTGCCGCGCGCCTTGAATTTACTTATATGTATATAACTGACAATACAAATGATAACCCACGTAACGCCGCTAGCAGTCGTTGCGCGCCCGGTCAAGCTCCATAAAATGCACATCCCCAAGAGTAAAAGCAGCGCATTATAGAAAAATGCCGCAGGGCTTCCAAAAACAAAATTCCAGGTACGCGCAAAATCATTAATAAAATATCGATACTCCAAAAACCAAGTCAAAAAAACCGCGGCAAACACTAGAAAAAGAGCCGAACAGAAGAAGTATTTCTGCCTTTCCGTCATCTTCCGAAACCACTTAAATTCTAACTTTTTCATTCTGTCATTATAGCATCAAAGCCAATGCCCAAAAAGCCCTCCGCTTATCTTAAAATGCTTATGCTTGAACCGAGTTTTGAGGCTGCATATAATTGCGACATGAAAAGCAAAATACATAGTTCAGTCGTGCCACTCGCAGCTGCATTTTCTTACGCGGCGGCGATCATTGTAGTGCCTCTTTTAGGCTTTGATTTTGCTAGCTATTCTTGACTCTATGCTTTTGCAATATTTTTCATTGCTTTCTCGCTAATTTTGCGAAATTATTTCAGAGTTATTCTCGCAATTTCTGCGGGCCTAATTTTAGGAGTCATGCGAGGTTCGGCATACTTACATGACGACAAAAATACGCTGCAATATCTTGGCCAAAATATCACTGTCACGGCAAAAATTGAGCAAGAACCAAAAACAAAAGAGAAGTACACTCATCTAAAAATGAGTAACGTATCTATTAATTATAGCACAAGCGCTTTAAAAAGTCAAGTATATGCAACTGTCAGCGGCGACCTCGATATCAAGAGTGGCGATACTGTGACTATTTCGGGCATCCCGACTGAAGGTTTTGGCGACTATGTCGTCTCTGTCTGGCGTGCCAATCTGGTAGAAATCTCCAGAAACAGCAGAGCGGACCCCTTCACTTGATTGCGCCAACACCTTAGCTCGAGAATACACGAGCTATTCGATGATGATTTAGCAGCCGGATTGGCGCTCGGATACCTGGTCGGCGACAAGCGCGATATCGACGACGGCTTTTTGACGAATCTTCGGTCTGTCGGCCTGTCTCATATCATTGTCGCATCGGGCTTTCATCTGGGAGTAATTTTAGCTTTTTCGCGTAAGATTTTTGGTCGATTATCTCGCTTTGCGGCTTTCGCAGGCTCAATTATCTTACTAATCGCGTATATCTTGATTGTCGGGGCTAGCGCTAGTTTATTAAGGGCCGGAGTTATGGGGATGTTTTCTGCGATTTGCCAATATTACGGCCGAAAAATGCATCCTTTACGCGCGATAATTTACGCCGTTGCCTTAATGCTCGCCTACAATCCGCGCTTTGCTGCTAATGTTGCGTGGTATTTATCATTTGTGTCTTATTTTGGCATTGTAGTTTTTGCGCCAATCCTAAAACAGTATTTATATGGAGGCCCAAAGCTATCATTTCTGGCGGAATCCATAATCATAACTATTTCGGCGCAAATATTTTGCTTGCCAATTACAATTTATTGTTTTGGCACGATTTCAATCTTGGGTGTTTTGGCGAATTTGATTATCTCGCCCACAATTGCCGCAGCCATGTTTTTATCGTTGTTGTCGCTCCTGTTTCCGGCTCTAGCAATCTTCGCAAAAATCGTGCTACGGTTCCACATTTTTGTCGTAAATCAACTTGCAGAATGGAGCTGGGGAATTTACGAATTTAGCCCGGGCGACGCCTCGATTTTCTTGCTCTATGTTCCGATATGCATGGTCCTAATCTGCCTTGCGAAGCGCGAAGCGTTCCGTTTTCGCTCGCCGCCAGCCCTGGCAAAATATCCAAAAAATGGTAAAATATATTCATGTTAATTACTTCCGAAGAGGAAATGCTGAGGCTCGGCGAAAAATTTGCCAACGAAATTCTACCGCCGCTTACCA
This sequence comes from Candidatus Saccharibacteria bacterium UBA4387, assembly GCA_002391075.1. Lineage (GTDB taxonomy): Bacteria > Patescibacteriota > Saccharimonadia > Saccharimonadales > Saccharimonadaceae > UBA2834. The sequence goes on along the minus strand of DGRN01000032.1, from coordinate 12,952 downwards.
TAGAACTAATAGGCGATGTCGGGGCTGGTAAAACTACCTTTGTGCGCGGCCTGGCCAAGGGGCTAGGCGTAAAAGACGAGTTATCTTCTCCGTCGTTTACGATTTCTCGAAGCTACTCTGGCGAAAAAGCCGATCTCGTGCACTATGATTTCTATCGCTTGCAAGATCCTGGCATCATGATGGAAGATTTGGCCGAAGCAATATCGGATCCGGCCGTAATTACGGTAATAGAATGGGGACAGTCCACCCAGGGCATACTACCAGAGAATCGCAAAATCATAACTATAAAATATATTGACGAAAATTCAAGGGAAGTGGAAATAAAATGAAACTCTATCTAGATACCTCTAGTCCAGAAACCGTTTTAAGACTTGACGACCGTGAATATCGTTGGGAGTCGGGGCGCAGTCTAGCGCGGGATTTATTGCGATATATTCATGACCGGCTAATCGAGAACGGTAAGGATTGGCGCGACATTACGGAGATTCATTTTTTTGCTGGGCCAGGCAGTTTTACGGGTCTACGCATTGGCGCTACGGTAGTCAATACACTCGCGGAGCAACTGGGCGTTCCTCTCTATAATCAACGCGGCGAAAAGCTTGCACTCGTCATGCCAGAGTACGGTCGACCAGCCAACATTACTCCACCTCGCAAGTAGTTATTGGCGTATCTATTCCCAAGATGTTATACTTAAAAGGGGATTTTTAAGTTTAAATTTTATTTTTAGAAAAGAGGGAAATGGAACCAATTATTGCGATCATTGCGCTTATTGTTGGCGCAGGTGCAGGCGCAGGTGGTCTTTTTGCGTACAACAAAAGCAAAGAGAAAAACGGCCAAAACAGAGCTGACGAAATTATTCGCAAGGCAAAACACGAGGCCTCGGAGCTTGTCCTGAGCGCCAAGAAGGAAGCCGCCAGCATCAACGATAACGCTCAGCGCGAAGAGTCGGAGCGTCGCAAAGAGTGGAAGAAAACCGAGAATCGTATCGCCGAACGCGAGACTTTGCTTGATAAAAAACTCGACCAGCTCGACAAGAAATCTGAAAATTTGCGCGCCCAAGAAGCTGAAATCGAAGACCTAAAGGGTGAAATCCGCGAGATTCGCACTAAGGCTCAGGAGAAACTCGAAAAAATCGCCGGCCTAACGAAAGCGGACGCCAAAGAAAAACTTATGCAGATGACCGAAAAGGACATCAAGCGCGACCTATCTGAGCTTATCATCAAGGAACAAAAAGCTCTTCGTGACAATGCCGACGATACGGCCGAGGCTATTCTTTTGACTGCGATGGAGCGCATGTCCTCAGAGGTGACGGCCGACCGCACCGTGACTAGTCTCAAGCTCCCAGACGACGACATGAAAGGGCGTATTATCGGTAAGGAAGGGCGCAATATTCAGGCGCTTCAACACGCGACCGGCGTCGATGTGCTCGTTGACGACACGCCAGGCATGGTCGTGCTCAGTAGCTTCGATCCAATCCGTCGCCAGGTTGCTCGTTATGCACTCGAGCGCCTCATGAAGGACGGTCGCATTAACCCCTCGTCCATCGAAGACGCCGTAGCGAAGGCAGAGCGCGAAATCGAAAAAGAGGTTATGCGTGCAGGCGAAGACGCCGCGCGCGAGGTTGGCATTGTCGGTATTCCGAGTGAAATTTTGCATCTGCTCGGCGAGCTAAAATTCCGCACTAGTTACGGACAAAACGTTCTTTTGCATTCCGTAGAAATGGCGCACGTTGCCGGCATGATTGCCAAGGAAATCGGCGCAGATGTTAATATTGCAAAAACTGCCGCCCTTATGCATGACATGGGCAAGGCTGTCACGCACAAGATTGAAGGTAAACATGCCGAGATTGGCGCCGAATTGGCGAAAAAATACGGCATGAATGACCGCGTTGTGCATGCAATTGCGGCGCATCATGACGACATCGAGCCGACCACTCCAGAAGCGATAATCGTGAAAATTGTCGATGCGATTTCCGCTGCGCGACCTGGCGCCCGCAACGTTTCGGCCGAAAACTTTGCTGAACGTATGCGCGCTCTCGAGAATATTGCCACTAGCTTCCAGGGTATCGATAAGGCCTATGCTATTTCTGCCGGCCGCGAAATCCGCGTAATTGTCGAGCCGAAGGTTGTCGACGATCTTACCGCACTCAAGCTCGCGCGCGACATTGCTAATAAAATCGAAGCTACGATGCAGTATCCTGGCGTCATAAAAGTCAATGTAATCCGTGAAACTCGCGCCATCGAATACGCCAAATAATCAATCATTTCAAAAATATGCGCCTCTCTAGCGCATATTTTTATTGCGTTTATGCTAAAATATGTAGTATGAATGCGAATAGCGCAAACTTGGATGGGCAAAACACGGTCAGCGACGAAGAGGAACTAGATTTCAATTCTGCGGACATTGTCGCGCAGGATACCGCCTCGCTTTTTGTCAATGTTGATGGCGTCGAGCAGCCTACCGCGCCCGAAAAAGAAAAACCTGCCCCTGTAGCTGAACCCAAAGAGCGCAAATCTCCCAAGCTCAATCCGAAAATCATAAAAATCGCAATAATCTGCGTCGTGTCCCTCGCCGTGCTAGCTGGAGCTGCCTTCGTAATCTATCGCATCATAAATCACGACGAAATTGAAGCCGCCGAGATTGCCGAGGAAAGCAGAGACTACGGCGCTCGCCTTAATGAAATAGTTAGAGCATATCGCAACACCAGCGACTACGATGCCGCCATGTCTAGAATCGAACAAGACATCAATGATGCGCCAGACGAAAAAACGAAAATCATGGCGCAGAATAACAAGCTGAAATTCTTAAGCTATTTCTCGAGCAATCCCCAAGAAGTCTATGACTACCGCGCGAGCTATTGCGACGAGGCAACCCAGCAAAAATATCCCGGCGCCAGCCTCTGCGGCGACGCAGATGAAACTATGAAAACCTATAAAGCAATCCAGGAGAAGTAACGATGCGAAGAAAAATATTTGCAATTTTAGCCATCGCAGCCGCCGTGCTAGCGAATTTTCTGATACTGTCGGATATGGCTGAGGCGGAAGTTAAATGTAGCACTACTAATGACTCTGGTCAGGACTGCGCGAAACCATATACCGTATGGGCTAGGTATGACATGTCGACCGTCGGAGAAGTGAATGTGATTTATAGAGATAGGTTTGGCACGCAAGTACCGCAAAAAATTACATGCGATAGCGGCAGGTACTTGTATCTAAAGGGTGCACTGGGCGAAGATGACGGAGTCTATACGATGGAATATTATACGGAACAAGGAACCGACTACCCCTATATTTTATCAGGCCGAAAAATCCGACTTAATTCAGGCGGAAGCTCGATTGACGGTACTATAGTAGCAGAACCTAGAGGCGAGAAAAAGACTGCAGGAGAAATCACTTACTATTGTAGCTCCGAGTCGTCATATGCTGCGGCAAGGGGAACTCTTACAGCCACGGTAGCGGGAGGGGGAGAAATATATCCCGTCGAAATATTTTACGATGAATCTGGTAGAAAGGTATTTAAGTATGAGTATGAATATGAGGACACTAAACCTGTTGTGACAATAACAAGATCGCCTATACCTTATGACGACAATGATACTCTGGGCGTTTACGATCCTAAGCTGTTTGACGAAAAGGCAACAACGAAAGATATTCAGGCAACCGCTGCCGAAAAAGTGAAAGAAGTTAATTTTGATGGTGATGATTGTGTAAAATTTATTTCCGACGGGACATCACCATCTAGATGTGAAAGCAATGAACCAATAGTAGCTGTAGTATATTTTACGAAAAAAGGCGATTGCAGCCAGTGGGCTTTTGGCGGCGAGGGAATCACCGCTACCGGCACCGTGACTGCCGTATCTGTCAAGAATTCCGAAACTGGCGAAATTCGGACCGCAAAGGCTGATAGTAGTACTAATAATCACGAGTACATCGACTATGCGCCGAGCGATATCGTGACGGTAAAACATTACTTTTGCAATAAATCTGGCAGAGCAATTGGAAGTTCTCAAATGCGAGAAAAAGGCCTCAATCTGGACAAAACGAATGGAGACTATAATAAAAAACCAGGAAGCGATTTAGATAATGACAAAGGAGCGGTCTTGGGTCCGCACATGTATAATCTTACCGACCAGGCTTTATCTAAATACAGAAGCGCAGATTATGTGACTACACTTAGCGACGAATCGACTGAATTTAAATCTACAGTGACGCTCAAAACTGTCCTAAACTACAAAGCTGCCCCAGCAATAAAAGCCGCTCAAAAGTTCATTGTGGCGGGCGCAGTCCCTAAGCTGGAAGTTAGTGTGAACATTCTAGCGCAGCGAGACGACAGTAAAACAAATGAAACTTTTGCATCTAACTTATCGAGTGGTTTTAAAGCCACGTTATTGGCGTCTTCAGATGGCGATCCGTACAGTATTGCGAAAGACAACATTGGTTCGCCAAGCATGATGTATGATGCAGAAAAGAAAAAAGGATATATTATTAACTCACCTCAGGGCATAATCGGCCTCACGACTACCGGCTCCGACATGGTGTGCTATAAGGTTATTGTTGAAAATGGCTGGTATGTGGGCGGTGAATCCAAAGGGACTGTTGAATCCGAACCCGTATGTCTAATCGTTGCTGGCGTTCCGCGCTTTGACGTAATCAACTCGTCGCTACTCTCGAATGGGGGAGTGACGGGTGGAAATAATGCAAGCCGGCTTCATTCTACGGTGGAGAGTGGAATAGTTGCTAGAGAGCAGATTTCGAAGGTTTCGTCTGGACTAGAAGCGGGGGTTGCTAATGGCCTTGATCTTTCTGAGGGCGATAATTCGTCGCACAAATTCATCGCTCTTGCAATTGGAAAAAAGAGCCAGAGATCACCGTCGACAGACGGCTATGGCGCAACATATGCCAAATACGCGATCGATGATTTCGAAAAAAACCTAGCCGCATTCAAGGCTAGATATAGAGGCTCGAGCGATAATGTAACAGAGGTCAATGGTACTCATACTATCAGCGACGATATAAAAGCAACCGATAACGATAGTGTTCCAATCATCATAGCAAAAGACATTCTCATTGAACCTGACGTAACTCAAATCGATGCTATTCTGATTGCGGATACCATAAAAACCTGCGCGGCGGTCTATCTAACCGATGTAACCAGCGATTGCAAAAACCCTCTAACGTTCAACGCCCCGGTCGTCGCAAATAATCTCTTCCTGTGGCGCACGGCTACCGGTGGGCAGGCGGCTGAAACTTTCAATTACAACCCGCGCGTCTACCGCTGGGCCCATAAACAATCTCAGCTCGGCGACCTAATGATGACGAGCTACGTTAAGGAGCTTCCAGCGCGCTATTAACGAAAATCATTCCGATAGTGTATAATAAATATAATGAAAAGAGTGGGGCACGCAACAAAAACCGGCTTTACGATCATTGAGGTGACGCTCTATTTGGCGCTCACTGGATTGATTTTTGTCGGCATTATCGCAGCAACGCGCGGCAACCTCGCTCGCCAACGCTACGTCGGCTCCGTGAATGGAGTGGTAAACTTCCTCCGTTCCGCCTACGAAGAACTCGAGCGTCCATCCATCGACAGCGGCCGCACCGCCTGCCGCTTCTTGCTGGACGAAGACGGAAGCATACATACGCCGCTTTCTAATCATCTTCAGGTATCTAATAACCCTAATGAAGGGCTTGCGTGCATAGAGTACGGCGTAATGATCACCTTTACTAAAGCCGACGACGCTACTTATATTCAATCTGTCCCCATTGTTGGCCCAGACGTGAATGACGATAAACTCTTAAATTCGAAGGTTATTGTTGGTGGCGCAACGTATGAGAATCTTGAAGCCTTCCGGGAACAATTAGAAAGATCAGGGTTTTTACCAATGCAGATACTTGCCGGCTACTCCGGTATGAATAATATCGTTTGGGACGTAAGTGAAGGTGATGATAATAAAAAAGGCAATCTGTCTGCTACGCCTAAGGAGTACATAGTAGAAAATCAGGCAAGCTTAGGCATGGCCATAGGCGACAGTGAAGGTAATAATAGATTTGTATTCAATTTCAATGGCGAAACTAGCGCGATTGCAAAGACGGGCTTTGCTTTGCTAATTATGAAGGATCCGCTATCGGGCAAAATATCTTACGACTCAATTGTCACTGGCAATACGGACTTTCGTTTGTCAAATTACGATTCGACTACGGGGAATGAGTATGGAAAATATGGACTACAGAAGCTCATATCTGGATCTACTCCAGCCAGAAAGACTATAGGCCTAGAGCCAAATAAAGGGATAATCCTCAGTGGTTTGAAAGCCTATTACTCTGACTTTCGTGGGGAACCCGACACGTTTACGCCTTACCTTTGCATCTACCCAGGGAACGGTTCTGAAACCAGTACGGTTCGCGCTATTCGTATAGAGAAAGACGTACAATCATCCAGCGCTATCAATCTGCTCAATGTCGAAGAAAGTAAGAGACTTGGAGTCTGCGATGAAAATTAGTAGCAAAACCCCTAAGATTCGGCACGGCGATACGATTGTGGAAGTGATGATTTCGCTTGCGGTTTTTTCTGCGGTCGCGATGGCGACTATCAATATGATGAACAGCGGAATTAGCATGGCGCAACGCTCGCTCGAGATGACAATGGCGCGCCTAGCTATCGACTCGCAGACAAACGCCATCGATTTTATCCATGATGCCGCAAATGCCGAACGCCAGAAAGGCGGCGAGCGACATAAATACTTAGATGTCTGGAATCAAATGACCGACAGTAGCTACTTGGTAGCGGACCCTGGACATCTCGATATTAATAATTACGCCAATTGCGAAGAAGCTATAACAACCAATCCTAAAAAATTCGCCATTAACCCCCGAGCGTTACGCCCAGCCTACGACAAGCGAGAGATATATTTTGGTGTATATGCAACGGAGGATGCGAATTTCAATGATGCCGTAGTTAGGGAAAACTTTACAGACGGCGGCTCGTATCCGCGCATCATATATGAGCGGCCACTTTCTGCGAATTCGGATCTCGATACTCCGCTCGACCAGAACACTCTAGTCGAAGACTCTCAAATCACATTCGTCAAGGCTGCAGAAATCGACAATCTATGGGTAAGTGTAGCGAGGGGTGAATCGGAAAATTATTATGATTTCTACGTGCAAACTTGTTGGCATTCTGCCGGAGCAAAAAATTTCGTCACTTTCTCAACTGTGAAACGAATCTACGATAGGGGTACCTTATGACAAAACGCACGAAACAAGCTTTTTCCCTAGTTGAACTCAGCCTTTCTGTGGTGTTTTTGGGTACGATGATTCTCGCTATCGCCACCCTAACCACGCGCATCATGAAGATTTATCAAAAAGGTCTCGCAATTCGCAACGTCAATACTCTAGGGCGCGAAATAATCGACGACATTAACAAGCATGTCGCATCGTCGCGCAAGCCTACGAAGCTTAATCCGGATTGTACGTCGCTAAACGTTCCTTCAGGCGCTACTGACAGTATGTGTGCCATCCAGTGGCAATCTCTTAAAGCCATCAATAAAAATGGTAATCGTAATCTTACGGCCTACGGTCTAAACTTCGTTACGAACAAAGCGTTCTATGACATAACTAGAAACGGTGAGGACGTCTATCCGGACGATAGTGGCGCCGCTGTGAAGAACGCGTTTCAGGCCGCCGGCGTCTTTTGCACGGAAGATTATAGTTATATTTGGAACACAGCTCCGACTATTCGGGCCTTACGCGATGGAGCTATGAATGTCAATGACATGAAAATCACCGTAGGGGACCGCACTCCGAAATTGGCGCGTGTTAATAAGAATATTTGCCAAGGAAAGCTTGGATACAGTAACACGACGCATGCGCTGGTGTTTGCGGATGAAGTCGTGAATCAGCAAAGTCTCGTTAGTGGTCTTGGGCCGGACGAGCTTACTGATATCATCTCTGCGAACGACGGTGATTCTGACCTAGCTATCTATGACCTCCGTCTCGTTTCAGCATCGCAAGACATGCTTACGAATGAAGTTTTCTACAATTTTAGCATGGTACTAGGCACTGTTGATGGCGGCATCGACATTATGAGCACTAGTGATTACTGTAAGACTAAAAATCGCAGATTTGTCAGTAACAACCAGACGGCTGACGGAGCATTTCTGCTTACAGATTCCGATGCTGCTGGCATTCAATATTGTGCACTAAATAAATTCGATTTCACTGTCGTCCAGAGAGGAGAAGCATCTTTATGAAAAAGCAGCAAAAGACTCAGAAAGGCTCCGCGTCTATCTACTCGGTCGTAATTTTGATGCTTTTCGCGAGCATTACCGTCGTCGGCTTTGTGCGCCTCATGAGTCCGCTTATCAGGCAGGCCAGCAATTATAATCTCTCGCAGTCGGCTTACGATGCAGCTATGACTGGCGTAGAGGATGCCAAATACGCCCTTTCTAATTACAGAAAGTGTAAAGAGGGCGACAATGCCTTCTGTATAAACAATATCAAAAATGAGTTCGCGAGTCCTAGCTGCAAAATGCTGCCAAATATTCTTGGCATAAGTAGCGATGAGAATGGCGAAGTAAAAATCGGCTCGGACGCCATCAGTGATATAACTATCGACGAGTCATATTCCTGTGTCAAAATTTACCCAGACGCTGGCGACTATGCTGGCACCCTAGATAGTGTGAATCCATCTAGACTGATCGCCGTGAGTGCCGCAGGCGCCAAAAAGATTAGTATTGAGTGGAGCGAAAAGAATGAGCGCGAAGAACTGGACGCCCTAAATATTGACCGCTTCAGTAATGAGAAGAACGGCGCCGCGGCGCTACATCTTGACTATATAACGGCAGGTGACATCAAAATGAAGACTTTTATTCCTTCGAGCGACGATCCGCAAATCAATAATGGAGATAATTATAATTACGAAAGTGTACGGCTTAAAGATGGCAAATATTCTGTCACGTACGCAATCAACCCTAGCTCAGCTTCTGACGACCTGATACGTCTCAGTCTATTCGCCTATGATGGTGATACTTCTGTCGATTTTACGCTTAAGCTATTGGGCGATGGCGACGAGCAGATTCCGATGTTTGGCGTTCAAGCGCGCATCGATTCGACCGGTCGCGCCGGCGATATGGTCCGCCGCATCGAAGCTCGCGTCGACTACTCAAACCAGGACTACCCATTCCTAAACTATGCCTTGGCGTCTACCTACGCTGGTATTGATAAAAATTACTACGTAACCAAAGAAGGTAGCAGCGAAGACCCCAGTTATGAATGTAATGAGCCGACGCTAGATTTTATAAAGGACTCACAAGGAAAAATCGTGGACACCCGGGTAGATTACACAAAGGCAACCTGCCACTATCTTATGCAACAAAAATAATAGCAAGCTACGATATGCTTGCTAACAAAAATAAGCCCTTCGGCTCATCTCTAGGTATGGTGCCCGCGACTGGAGTTGAACCAGCACGCCCGTGAAGGCACTAGCACCTGAAGCTAGCGCGTCTGCCAATTCCGCCACGCGGGCATACATCAATTTTAGCGCAAAACTTCCCAGAACGCCAACATTAGCAAGATTGTGTCTGATGTCATATAATAAAAACATGAAAACCTTCTACACTGACGGCAGCGCAAATCCAAATCCCGGCCCGGGCGGCTTTGCAGTTATCTGCGACGGACAGCCGGTAGCTCTCGGCAAAGAAGCAAAATCTACGAACATTCGTATGGAGGCGCAGGCGCTAATAGCGGCCTACAAAATCGCCGAATCTGGCGACGAAATCCTTACTGACAGCGAATTCTGGGTCAATGTCGTCACGAAATGGGCTCCATCTTGGCAAAAAAACGGCTGGACTAAGAAATCCGGCCCCATCAAGAATCTCGAACTCGTCAAAGAACTCTACGAAATCTACTGCGCGAAGCCCGGCGTCAAGCTTCAATGGACTCGCGGCCACGTCGGCACCGAGGGCAACGAATTGGCCGACCAGTGGGCGAACCGCGCCCGCGCCGGTGAAACGCTAGAAGGAGCAGAGAAATGAAAAAATCCATCGTTAAAATGCTGCTCCGCACACGCGCCGAACTCATCTACACACTAGAGCGCCTCGATTTCAAGTTTACAGAGCCGTATTGGCAGCACGACCGCATTTTTGTTCCGCACGAATATTCGCGCGAGCGCTCCCTGCCGCGCCTCATTCTACGCACGCTAATCATTGATCCGAACGACGCACCAGTTTACCAACTGGTCATGCGCCGCCACATCAACAATCGCCATCTTGACTATGTTAATATCACTCCAGTTGGCGACTATGCAGAGACCGCACATATGCTATATCAGCTCGGCTACGAATTGCGCTCAGAATTTGGCCGTCAGCGCCAAGAACTCCTCATGGGCGATACGGTCAAAATCTTCATCGATCGCCTCGACGGTGCCGAGCAATCTTTTGCAAAAATCGAGTCAACTCTGCGCGACAACGACGATCCCGAAACCTCCTACGCCGACCTCATCGAGACCTTCAAAGTGCTCAACATCGTCGACGAACCGGTCGAAAAAACCTACGCTGAAATCTTCGCAGAGCAGAGCAATCGCGCCAAATAAACCCCAAAACTCGCAGCAAAATCAAAAATCCCCGCCGAACGGGGATTTCTAGATTTCCGAATTATTCTTCGCTTTTCTTTGCGGTCTTTTTTGCTGCAGGCTTCTTTGCGCTGGTGCTTTTCTTTGCGGCCGGCTTCTTTTCTGCTGCGGCTTTTTCGGTCTTAGCGGCCGTCTTCTTCACGGTCTTCTTTGCTGCAACCTTTTTCTCGCTCGCTGCCTTTGCGCCGTGCTCCTTTGCGAACTTTGCAAGTGCGGCCTTGCGGCGGCTAGCGGTATTTTTCTTCATCAAGCCTTTTTTGACAGCCTTGTCATACTCGGACTGAACGGCGGCCATTTTCTCGGCGGTCGGATCATTGCGGAAGTCTTTCAAGACGCTGCGAATGACTTTCTTGATTGCTGCATTCTTGCTACGACGTTTGGTAGCTTGGCGTGCAGCCTTCTTTGCGGATTTGATAATCGGCATTTAACTCTATTCCTTAACTTTATTAATACAATTATCATATATTATATGTTAAAAATCGCAAATTGTAAAGAGTGCCACGCCTAGACTCTTGCAAAAGCTAAACTCTTATGCTAATATAGCCACATATAAGGTCAAAAATAAAAACAGATAAAGAGAAGTATGGCAAATCCTCCAGCAAAAAATGCGCCTGCCGCACCAAATCAAAAAGCGGCCAACCAAAACAGCGCAAACAAGAACCCAAAAAATCAAGCACCGAAAGAGAACTCGATCCAAAAAGTCCTCGAGCGTCTTCGCACTTGTGACAACGTTTTGATCACGCTTTCGAAAAACCCAACTATCGACGAACTGACGGCGGCTTTAGGTTTCACTTATATCCTCGACAAAGTCGGCAAACACGCCACGGCGATTTTCTCCGGCGCCATTCCGAATGTCATCGAATTCTTGGAGCCAGAAAAAACTTTCGAGCAAGACACTAACAGCTTGCAGGATTTTATTGTCGCCATCAACAAAGAGAAGGCTGACCACCTTCGCTACAAAATCGAAGGAGATTACGTCAAGGTCTTCATCACGCCATACAAAACCACGATTACGGAAGCTGACATGGAATTCAGCCACGGCGATTACAATGTGGATCTCGTCGTTGCGCTAAACGTTGCTAGCGAAGAAGAGCTCGACGCCGCGCTAGTCGAGTACGGCCGCATTATGCACGATGCTAGCTCTATTAACATTACGGCCGGCGCTCCGCAAAAATTCGGTGACATTGAATGGAGTGATCCAGACGCTTCCTCCATCTCCGAGATGATCGCCCGCCTCGCGAGCCACATCCGCATTGAGGGCGTCGAAATCTTTGACCGCACCATCGCAACTACACTTTTGACTGGTATTATCGCTGCCACGAACCGCTTCTCGAACGAGCACACCAGCTCTGAAACGATGGCTATCTCGGCCAAACTCCTCGCCGCCGGCGCCGATCAGCAGTTAATTTCCTCAAACGTCCCAGTCGACATCCTGACGCCGACCCCAGAGCCAGAACCGGCTCCAGCTCCAGAACCAGAGCCAACCCCAGCCGCAGATGATCAGTACGATAACGAAACTGTCCTCTCGCAAGATTTTTCGAATGACGAAAACGTCGCAGACATCGCATCTCGCGCAACCGAGCGCGCAAAAGCTGCTGATGCTGCCCGTCGCCAAGAGGCCGAAGCTAAAGCCGCAGCAATCAAGGCCGCCAAAGAGCAGGCCGCTGCCGCCGACCCAACCGCGCTGTCTATCGATCACTCGAATGACGTCACGACGCCGCCAGAACTTCCAGCCACGCCAGTTTTTGACGCTCCAGAAACGCAGGTTCCAGTTGACGCTAACGTTGGCAATGTCAGTTTTGATACATCCGCCCAAATTAGCGCAATCGAAGAAAAAGTCCGCTCCGAGATGAATCCATCTGGGGCTGTCAGCGAATCCGAGCGTGTCAACGCCAGCGTCAATGCGCTAGATTCAGCCTTGGCTTCTGCCGCCGCCGCAGCGCCAATTTCGCCGGCCGCCGTGGTCGCAGATAAGGTCAATGTTTCTGGCACCGCCGTACCGACCTCGGCAATTTCAGCCGCAGCCGCACAAGCCGTTCCGCAACTAGCCAGCGGTGGCATCAAGCATGTATTGAATCCGCTCGACGAAAACGACCCAGAGCAAGCAAAGGCAAAGCCAAAAGACTATAGCGCTCTGATGGATGCCGAGCTGAACGACGAATCTATCCGCCCGCCAGTCGCCCCAGAGCCGCCAGCCGCCCCAGAGCCGCCAGTCGCGTCAATTCCGGCAGCGAACATAGAGCCGCCAGCAGCTCCGGCCCCAACCGAAGCGCCTGCGCCTGTCGCCGCGCCAGCCCCAGAGCCAACCGCGCCGGCCGTTCCAGAA
>DGRN01000022.1 GCA_002391075.1 Candidatus Saccharibacteria bacterium UBA4387 | reverse complement strand
ACGGAGCGAATCCCATAAGGGCAGTCTCAGTTCAGATTGGAGTCTGCAATTCGACTCCATGAAGACGGAATTACTAGTAATCGCGGATCAGAATGCCGCGGTGAAGACGCACCCGGGTTTTGTACACACCGCCCGTCAAACCATGAGAGTCACCAACACCCGAAGTCCGTTTCGGCGGCCTAAGGTGGGGGAGATGATTGGGGTTAAGTCGTAACAAGGCATCCGTACCGGAAGGTGTGGATGGATTACCTCCTTTCTAGGGAGAATGATGCGCACGAATCAGTAATGATGCGTGTAGCTAGGTCGGTTGCAGTAATTGATAGAAGCTTAATTAATTACATTTTCTGCTTCGGCAGATGCAACATAAGCTTACGAGATACAACGATGAGTGATTGCACAACTAAGTTGTTAAAGCAAATATCGCCGGAAGGCGATTTTTTGTTGGTTTGAGAAGCATGAGCTTTATGCTATGATAGTTGTATGAACGAAAACAAGAAAAAAGCCGCAGAGAAATGTGAAAAATGCGGCGGTAAGAGCATGTTGGTAGCCTTTGTTGCATTAGGCTTTGCGCTGGTTGGCATTATGGGCGTGTTGTCGCTGAAAAATTTTATTAGCAGTAAGCAGTACGCGACCAGGAAATATGTAGAAGAATATGTCGAGCAAGCGTTAGGGGACGTGAAGAAAAAGACGGACGGCGGCGATCAAAAGCATTTGGACTGCACGGATGCGGCGAATGCGGAGAACGAAGCCTGCAAGTGGGCTAACGATAATAGCTATGGTTTTCCGGAAGAATAAAAAACGAAAACGCCCGAGCGGGGCGTTTTTTTGATGGCTTTGTATTTTGTGCGTGACAGGACAAGAAAAAGCTCCGATTCGGTATTTGCTACGGCGCTTGAGGGATAAATTGGCCGTGCCTGAATCGGAGCGTTTTATGTGTTTGTTTTTGTCGTGTTTTTGTTTTTGAGAATAGTGCGGCTTTGATAATCTGCGAATAATCATCAAAGCTATTTTTAGTTTAAGCTTTTTGCTTGGACTTGTCAATATATTTTGAGCAAAATCTGTATGCAATTTTAACAGGGGTGGAGTGCGAAAAAATTGAAAAAATGTTGTTGCAAAATTTACTGAATAAAAAATATGGCATTTTGGGGCGGCGGAATTTCTAGTATAGTAGAGGCATGAAAAAAGTCATTTTTGGTGAAACTGATGGCGTGCGCGCTGCGGTTGGGCAGAGCATTTTGACGCCGGAAAAAATTCGAATTTTTGGCGAGGCTGTTAGGGCGTGCGGCTATGGCGAAGCGACGGTGCTGTTTGGGCGCGATACGCGCGAGAGCGGCGAATGGATTGTCGAAGGCCTGAAGAGCGCGTTTGATGACGGTAAAGAAATCGACTGTGGGATTTTGACGACGCCGGCGCTAGCGAAAATTATGGCAGAGTATGATAATTCGATCGCCTTTATGGTAACGGCTTCGCATAATCCAGCGAGCGATAATGGTGTAAAGATATTTGAAGGCGGAACGAAAATCTCGGACGAGAAAGAAGCGCAGATAGAGAAGAGCTATTTTGATCTAAAAGAAAAGAGCTTAGAAGGGGCGCTAGAGGCCTCAGAAGCGAAAACTGAAACAGCTGAGTATGTTAGCGATTTTGCCGGAAAATACGCTGAGATTGCGTCTGAAGCGCCAGAAACGGCAAAATTTGAGCCGGGTCAAGTAAAAATCGTTTTGGATGCGGCTTGTGGGGCGGGGCACGATTTTAGTCGGACTGTGTTTGAGAAGTTTGGCGTGGAAGTCGAGCAGATTGATTCGGCGCCGAATGGACAAAATATCAATGACGGCTTCGGCGCTCTGTATCCGCAAAAAATGGCCGCAAGAGCGGCGGAATTGGGGGTTCCTGGCGTAGCGCTAGATGGCGATGCGGATAGGATTGTGCTAGCGGATGAGAGCGGGCGGATTTGGAATGGTGACAGGATTACGATATTGCTAGCGGAATACTTGAAAGAACGCGGACTTTTGGCTGGCGACGGGGTTGTTTTGACAGAATATAGCAATCTCGCAACGGTGAAGTATCTTGAGTCCAAGGGAATTAAAGTGCTGAAAGTCCTGAACGGCGACAAGGCGGTGTCGCAATGTAGCATGCAGAATGGGCTGATTTTGGGCGGGGAATTGGCTGGGCATATTTTATATCAGCCGTGGCTCGATAGTAGTGATGGCACTTTCATGGCGCTGTTTGTTTTGAAGATTTTGCAGGAAAAAGGCGCGAAATTGGCGGATTTGTGGGCGGATTTTGTCGAGAATCCAAGTTATCAGGTAGCTGTGAAAGTTAGAGAGAAGAAGCCGTTGGAAGATTTGCCGGAATGGAGCGCGGCGTGCGAGCGCATTGCGAACGAGATTGGCGCGGATGGGCGAATTATGACGCGCTATTCTGGAACGGAAAATAAGTTGCGTATTTATGTAGAATATAAAGATGCGGCGATGGCGCAAAAGTACGGCGATGAGCTGGCGGCGGTCGCAGAAAAGGAGATAAATCAATGATAGAAGTAGGAATTGCGGAAGAATATTCGGTAGAATTGGCTGAGGCGATGGGGAAATTGCGCGGTCAATTGAGCTCGAGGCATGATGGCTCGGCTTTAGATAGAGAGCAGATAGAGGAAATCATTGAGTCACCGTGGCATGCGATCGTGGTGGCGACGAATGACGATGAGATTGTGGGGATGGCGATTTTGTCGATTGTGTTTGCCTCGATCGATAGGAACGTTTATTTAGAGGATTATGTGGTGGACGAAAAGTGTCGCGGTCAAGGAATTGGTGGTCAAATGTGGCAGAAAATGCTTGAGTGGGGGCGCGCGAAAGGCTGTAAACGGATGGAGTTTACCTCGTCGAAGCCGGGTATGGAAGAGTATTACGGCAAAATGGGCGCAGAAAAACGCGAGACGAATTGCTATCGGATTGAATTGTAAGAAAAATCCCCCTGTTTGGGGGGATTTTTATTTGAATACGTCCGGCGCAATCATGTGCATGATGAAGTATAGGATTGAGGAATGAAGATTGGTAAAGAAGAGAAAGCCGACGCCAATTGTGATTAGTCCGCCGAGTTTTACTTTATTATAACTGTTTACGCCGCTGAAGGCTCCATCGGCGATTTGTTTGTAGAAAACGACAATTGCGCCGCCGGCGGCCATAGCTAGGAGTCCTACGATGCACCACCCTAAACTGAATTCCCATTTCATGTATTTAATTTTAACATACAACTTGCATTTTGGGCGGTTTTCTAGTAGAATGGAGGGAGTAGGGGATATAGCTCAGCTGGTTAGAGCGCGTCACTGATAATGACGAGGTCTGTGGTTCAAGTCCACATATCCCCACCATGTTCGATATGGGGTATGCGAAGGCTTCGGTCTTTGCTACTCCACCATTTTTTATCTGAGGGTTTGGCGGCGCGATTAATTGCGGCCGTTTTTTGTTATAATGATGAAAGAAGGAGGACTATGGATAAGGATAAAATTGTTGAGGTTTTGAAGGAAAAAGTTAATTTGCCGGATGAGTTAGTGGCGAAAGTTGGTGAGCTACTGAGTGGAAAATCCTTTGTGGGAAATGCGAACAAGGACGACATTATTGGCGGATTAGTAGAGAAGTTGGGCATTGATAAAGAAAAAGCGAATGAGATTTATAATGCGATTTCAGAAGCTTTGACTGGCGGCCTGATGGATAAGGTAAAGGGGCTTTTTGGCAAAAAATAACAGGGGTAGGAAAAGAATGAGCGCGTAGGATGCGCTCTAAGGCCTGTTTGCGGCAAAAGACGATAGTTTATATGTCTGGAGCCGCTTTTTTGATGCATTTTTGAAGGCAAAGAAAAAGTTCCGACGTTGGGAGAGATCGGAACTTTTTGAGGTTTATTGTTATGCCGAAAATTGGGAGAGATCGGCAAAACGAATGTAGTATAAGTTGGTGGCTTTAGAAAATCTCGCATATTCGCTAAAGCTATTTTCATAATATATCGTATTTCATATAATGTCAAAGCTTTTTTATAAAATTATGCAGGATTCTTAAAAGAGGTGTTCGGTTATTATGACATAAAAATAAGAAAAAGCATATTGACAAAATTTAAGCATTATGGTAATATAATGCTAAGCACCCAGGAAGGCGCCTTACGATAAGGTGTTTTCTGGAAGAAAAAGGGTGGCAAATAATAGTTATATTGGTGGGCAGAAACGGAGAATTAATATTATGGCAGGTACTAAAGCTGGTGGCCAGAAGGCTGCTGCAACCAATCGCAATAAGTATGGCAAGGATTTTTACGCTGAGATCGGTCGCAAGGGCGGTCGCAACGGTCATACTGGCGGTTTTGCTGCTAATCCGGAATTAGCTAAGATTGCTGGCGCTAAAGGCGGCCGCATTTCGAAGCGCGGTAAAGCGAAGAAGAACGCTTAATTGATAATTTATGAAAATGCGCTATCTGTGAAGGTGGCGCATTTTTTATTGGAAGAGGAGCGCGAAAAAGAAAAAGCCACGGCGCATAGGTCGTGGCTGTCGGGTAATGAAAGAGAAGCGAAGCTGATTTCGCGATAGCGATTGATTGTTTTGTCGATGAATTCGAGGGCGTAAGTGTAATCTTCGGTGTCGCTATCATCGCTAAATTCGACGATGGGGAGCTGCTTGCTGATCTCGTATTTGATGCCTGGCTCGCCGAGGTCGGATTCGATTAGGGCGGCATATTCTCCGCGCATGTATGAGCGAAGAACGGCGTCTGGGCCGTGTATTGTTGCTGCGCATTCTGCGAAGCGATAACTGCTATGGTAGGCGACGTACGGAGTAGGGTAAACGATCTGCGCAAAGTATTCGGTGAGACCTTCGCCGAGGAGATGGAATTGGTTGTCGTAGTCGTTAGTGATGAGGGCGTGCACAATTTCGTGCGCGATAATTTTGTGGATTTCGCTGCCGCGGAATTCGTCGCGATTGATGAGAACTGTGTTGATGGTGTCGCGATAAATGCCGCCGATGGAATAGGTGTCATTTTCGCCGCAGTCGAATAAGCAGATTTTGAATTTGATTTCGGCGAAAGCGTCCCAGTTGAGGTAGTCGTAGACGGATAATTTGTCCTTGACGGCGGTTTTGACCTCTGAGATGATGCAGGTTTCTTCTTCTGTCGGATCCTCAATGTCGTGCGCGGTGATGGTGGGCAGGTAGGATGTAGTGTAGCGAGGAGTGCCTTCTTCGGCGATGAGGCTATTGCCTGCGATGCGGATTTGGGATGAGATAATGAGGAAGGCAATTATGATGGCTATAATGTCTAATACAAGATTAAGACATTCGGACAGACGAGCTTTACTCATACGGAAAACTTCCTTTCATCAAAATATTAAGGTGCGGCGGCGATACGGCGCTGGTTTTAAGATTATATAATTATTTTCGGTAGTTGTCAACTATGGGCCTATTCTGGGGTGAATTTGCTGGGCCAGTTTTTGGCGCAGAGAGGGCAGTGATAGAGGCCGGTTTTATCTTGGTAGCCATTTATTTGGCAGTCGGAGCAGAGCGAGCAGGCGTGGAGCCAATTGCGATAGCTGTCGAGGCGATCTTCGGCGAAATCTTCGTCCCAGGAGATTTTGTAGCGTGAACAAATATTTTTTGCTTCTTGCCAGGCTGCGGATTCGATGCGCAACAATTCAATGTCGCTTGAGTAATCATAGTGGTTAGTAAGATAGTGGCCGACTTCATGGAGCAAAAGAAGCGGCTCTGGCTCGTCGGGGTTGAATAAAATCTTGTTTGGTGGAGTGAACTGATAACGGTCGGCTGCGGAAAAAATTAGTTCAGGATAGTCTTGGCTGAGTTTATTTATGAGCGAGTTGAGCTTTTGCATAGTGGTAGCATCCATGAATTACAGAGAAATGACCGTATTTGGCGACTTGGAGTCGCGGTATGGTGATATTGGCGGGGAGGGCAGCCTTGAGCTGTTTGCGCAGAGGCTTTTTGTATTGTGCTAGGGCGAGTCCGATGGGGCCGCCAAAGATTATTCTTTGGGGTTTGAGCGAGGTGATGAGCGGAATGAGGCCGAGATTGATGCGGGTGGCGATATCTTCCCAGGAGGCTTGGTCGATGATTTCGCTGGTGTTTTTGGCGTAGAAATCGCGGATAGCCTTGCCTGAAGCGATATCTTCCCATTCGAGCTTGCGTTGATGAAAAATGTATTCAGTGTGGCCCGGTTCGAAATCTAGATAGCGGGATGAAATGTGTTTGTCGTCTATAATGCCGCCGCCAATGCCGGTGGAGAATGTTAAATATAGTGATCGATTGCGACAGAGTCTGGCTTCGGCTAGTGCGGCGAGGTTGGCGTCGTTTTCGACGATGACTGGTAAGTTGAAGTCCGCTTTGAGTTTGGCGGCGATATCGAAGTTGCGCCATGGGAGGTTGCCAAGCCAGAGTACGCGGTTATTTTTTACGGGGCCAGGCATGGCGACCGAAATGATTTTGACATGTGTGAGAGTGAAATTTATGCGGATTTGGCGAAGGAGGGTTGAATAAAATTCTTCACTGCTGGGTAAGGTGGCGAATTTGACTGAATGCAAAATTTTACCTCTGTTGTTCAGGAGAGCAACGATGGTTTTGGTACCTCCGACGTCGATGCATAAATACATGGTTTTATTTTAGCATGAGGAATTGCAGTCGCCAAAGAGGTTAAGGCTTGATTTTTGTTGCGTTTTGTGATATAATGATTAAAAGTATATTGTTAGGAGTTACTACAGATATGGATGAAGCAAAATTGAAGCGTTGGGGTTGGGGCGCGATTATTGGTTTGATCGGTGTGATTTTGGTAGCCGGTTTGGTAATTGCGATTTCGATGTCGTCCCCAAAGCCGAAAGCAACGACTGCTTCTGGCGAAATCTCGCTTGAAGAGTCGGAAAAGACGGACACTAAGAAAGAAGAGAGTGAAAAGAAGGCGGCCGAAGAAAAAGCCGCTAAAGAGAAGACCGCAAAGGAAAAAGCCGAGGCTGAGAAGCGCGCTGCAGAGGAAGAGCAGAAGCGTGCCGAGGCGAACAAACAAAATGGCATTGCTGCGAACGAGAGTAATAAAAATAATGGCTCCGCGAACACGAATAATATGCCAAAAACTGGCCCGACCGATACGGTGATTGCGGCTTTGGGCGCAGGTGTTGTGGCGTATTTGGCTGCTTTGAACTTTGGCTTGATTAAGAAACGCGCCTAGTATAAAAAATTACCCCTGGCGGGTAATTTTTTGTTGTCTTTACGAAAAGAGGAAAATGAGGTAAAATAGTGGGTAATTTGGGGCTACTCATTGTTTTTTGTGGTACCTTCTGCCGGGGATGTGCTATGAGGAAGAATGAGTGGCTCCAATGAAAGGAAAATATATTAAATATGGCTGGAAAAGCTAAAATAACGATGGACGAGTTGCTCGCGAACGAGGAGATTCGTCCGATTGTATTGGGCGACACGATTGAAGGTACGGTTATGTCGGTCAAAAAGCATGAGATTTTGATTGATCTCGGCGCACGCGGTGTTGGTTTGGTACCACGTCGCGAGGTGGCCTTTGGTCGCCAATTGAACGTAGGTGATACGGTTAGCGCAAGCGTCGTAGATACCGAAATGGAAGACGGCATGGTTCTTTTGTCGCTTCGCAAGGCTGTTAAAGAGAAGGGCTGGGACGAGATTTCCGCTAAGCTCGAAGCTGGCGAAATCATCGAGGTTCAACCATTTGACGCCAACCGTGGCGGTTTGCTGGTTGAATACGAAGGTATTCGCGGTTTCTTGCCGGTTTCGCAGTTGTCTGCTGAGCACTATCCGCGTGTTGGCAGCTCTGATAAGGACGAAATTTTGCAACGCTTGAACGCCTTGGTTGGGCAAACGATTCGCGTTCGCATTTTGGACGCCGATCGCAAGACGAATAAGTTGATTCTTTCTGAGAAGGAAGCGATCAAAGATGGTTTGGCTGAGCGTTTTGCTAAGTTGGCCGTTGGTGATGTCGTCAAGGGCGTCGTGACCGGTGTCGTCGACTTCGGTATTTTCGTCAATGTTGACGGTATCGAGGGTTTGGTACACATTTCCGAGATTTCTTGGGAGCGTGTCAACAATCCGTCGGATTACGTTAAGGTTGGCGAGACGATTGAGGCTAAGATTATCGCAATCGATAAGGATCGCCTCTCGCTCTCGAAGAAGCAGCTCGAGGAAGATCCATGGCTCTCTGAAATCGCTAACTTCAAGAAGGGCGATAAGGTTGAGGGTACGATTACTCGTATTACTCCATTTGGCGCTTTCGTGCAGATTTCGCCGGCTGTTGAGGCTTTGGTTCATGTTTCTGAGCTTGGCGAAGGCAGTGATGTTGATCCAGAGAAAATCTTTACCTTGAATGAACGCAAGGAATTTAAGATTTTGGATATCGACAAGGAAGGTCGCAAGATTTCTTTGAGCTTTGCTGACAAGAAAAAATAAAACCATTTCTTGGTAGTTTTTCGGAAAATCCGCCTCTTGCGATATTGGGGCGGATTTTTGTGCCGGGCGTTTTTGGGCGAGAGGTGTAATAGAGATGGTTTGCAGAGGAGCTATAGGAATGATGGCAGGTAGTGACGGCCTGAAAGCTCTAGCAAAAAGGTAAACTGAAAGTTTACGAGATGATGATTTTAAGAGAAGAATGGGTAAACTGAGAGTTTACCTGTGTTGAAAGAAAACGAATGTTAGGGTGTGTGTGGGGGTAAATTATTAGTTTACTCGGCAGTATCTGGAGTGGAGGAAGTGGGGTAATTGGGAGTTTACCGAAATGCTAGGCGCGAAAAATATGAAGGCGGGGCGCAATAAGTAACGGGGTGCGCGAAAACGCGAAGGCAGGACGTAATAGGTAATGGGGTGTGGCTGGCGAGAAGAGGGGTGCGGCTGGAGCGTCCAGGTAATGGGGCGTAAAAACGCAGGGTGCGGCTGGGTGATGTGTGGCGGGGCGTGCGGTAAGGAGATTTTGCGCTTTCGCTAAATATATGATAAAATAAGAGGAGTTTTTATCGGTCAATTTTTTATTAACTTGTAAGCGAAAGGAGCTGGAAGGAATGGAAGAAAAAGTAATACAAATCTCTGGCTCGATAACGGTGGATGAGCTGGCGAAGGCGCTCGGCGTGTCGGTGACGCATTTGATTGGTGAATTGTTCAAAAATGGCATCATGGCAACAATTAACCAGCGCCTAGATGCGGAAACTGCGCAGATCATGACCGAGGAGCTCGGTTTTACGAATGTGAGGTTCGAGCGCAAAGAAGCGGCTTCGAAAATTTCGGGCATTAAGAAGGAATTGTCGGCCGATGCGGAGTTGCGTCCGCCGGTGGTGGCCGTGATGGGGCACGTCGATCACGGTAAAACGACGTTGCTCGATACCTTGTTGAAGAAAAAGACGGTCGAAGGCGAGGCTGGCGGAATTACGCAGCATATCTCGGCTTATCAGATGAAATATAAAGAGCGCAAAATTACGTTCTTGGATACGCCGGGGCATGAGGCTTTTGCAGCGATTCGCCAGCACGGCGCGATGTTGACCGACATCGTTGTAATCGTGGTGGCGGCCGATGATGGCGTGAAGCCGCAGACGGCGGAGGCGATTAAATTTGCTGAGGCAGCAAACGCGAAGATCATTGTCGCGATTAATAAGATTGATAAAGAAGGTGCGAATGTTGATCGCACAAAGACGCAGCTGGCGACCGAATTCAACTTGAACCCGGAAGAGTGGGGCGGCGATACGATTATGGTGCCGATTTCGGCGAAGACGGGGCAGAATCTTGAAAAGTTGCTCGACATGATTTTGTTGACTGCCGATATCGACGAATTGAAGGCTGATATAAAAGTGCCGTCAGAAGGTCTAGTGATTGAAAGCCATATGGAAACCGGTAAGGGCTCGGTGGTGAATCTTTTGGTGACTGGTGGCGAGTTGAAGGTGGGCGAGTTTATCGTAGCGGGTAAGACCTACGCGAAAATTCGCACGATGCTAGATTGGCAAGGAAAACCAAAAGGCAAGGCTTTGCCGTCGACGCCGGTGATTGTGACTGGTTTTAAAGAGTTGCCGAATTTCGGCGATAAGTTTGAGGAAGTCGCAGATGAAAAGACGGCGCGTCGTATGGCTTTGTTGAACGCGCAAGCCGAGAGTGAAGAGAGTGCGAGTGCGAACGTGACGAGCACGGATTTGTTGCGCATGATGAATACGGCCGACAACACGAAAGTATTCAACGTTTTGGTCAAGGGTGACGTGCAGGGTTCAGTGACGTCTGTGGTAGATTCGTTGCGCTTGATTGATACTGGTGGCGAGATTACCTTGAACATTGTGTCGACTGGCGTGGGCGCTATCTCTGAGAACGATATCTATATGGCGTCCGGCTCGAAGACTGTGATTTATGGTTTTAATGTGACGGTGCCGAATGCGATTGCGAAGGTTGCAGAGCGAAATGGCGTGCCAGTGCGCGTCTTCCGTGTGATCTATGAATTGCTCGACGATGCGAAGCGCGAGATGGAAAGCATGCTCGATCAGGAAGTTATCGAGACTGAAACTGGCGAGATGGAAATCAAGGGCGTGTTCCGTACGGAGAAGACCGAGATTATCGCGGGTGGTTTGGTGAAGAGTGGACGTGTGGCGCCTGGGATGCTGGGCCGAGTTTACCGCAAGAAGGAATTGCTTGGCGAGGTGGAAGTAATTAGCACGCAGGAAGGTAAAGTAAACGTGCCGTCGTTAGCAGAGAGCGAAATTGGTGGCGTTTCGTTCAAGACGGAGAAGAAGATTCAGCTAGAGATTGGTGATAGAGTTGAATTCTTTGTTCGCGAATATCGCAAAAAGACGATTGCTTAAACTCAAAAAGCGGCCGCGTCGGGAGATGTGGTCGTTTTTTATTTAATATTGTAAAAACCTTAATGTTTATGTTAAACTAGATTCAGAAATAGGAGAAAGAGGTTTTATGTATACTTTCGATGAAAGTTTTTTGGAAAGCGTGGGCCTGGCAGCATTGCCGGAAGAGCAGAAGGCCGTTTTCCTGCAATACGCACAAGATCAGTTCGAGATTCGCATTGGCGAAAAAATGAGCGAAGGGCTAACTGATGCGCAGCTTGATGAGTTTGAGAAAATCATCGACAACGACGATGAGGCGGTGCGCAAGCTGCTTAATTCGGTTGGGAACTTTAGAGAGGATCCTCTTTATCTCCAGATTAAGAAAAATACAAATGCACCAGACAGTAGTGTGACGCTCTTGAACGATTATATTACTGCAAAGTGGTTGGACTTGAACTGTCCGAACTACGACGCGATTATCAATGATGCGCTAGACGAGTTGCGCAACGAAATCGTAACTCAGAAAGATGCGATTTTGGCAGCGGCCTAAAAGCTTTAAAAAATCCCTCGCGATGCGGGGGATTTTTGATGGCTTTATTTTTTGTGGCCGTTGAGGAAAGATTGGGCGGATTGGGGCTTGGAATTTTCGGGAATGAGTTGGTCGATGACGAGGTATTTGCCGTCGGCACAGAGAAGATCTAGCTCGGTGCTGGCTTGGTCGGCAACATGGGCAGCGGTAATCGTGCAAGGGATGCCTAGCAGGGTGGTTTTGGATTTTGGAAAACCAGCATAAGCAATAACTTCGCGTGAGAGCGTGAGAGCCGTTTTTTGGTCGTTTTGGATTGTGGATAGGTCTTTGCTGAGTTGCGCGGTAAAAGTGGCTTCTGCGTCGTTTTGTGCGGTCTCAGGGGCATTTTGCGCGAGGATTGCTGGCAGTTTGTCGACTAGAAGTTGCGCGCCAAGCGTGGCGAGTTGCTCGTAGAGTGATTGCTTGGTGGTTTCTGGGGTAATGTCGACTTTTGCTTGTGCTATTATGTTGCCGGCATCCATTTTCTTTGCGAGTCGCATTACGGATACGCCGGTTTCGGCGTCATTGTTAAGTAGCGCGCTTTCGATAGGGGTGGTGCCGCGATATTTTGGTAGAAGTGACGGATGAATATTGATGATGCCACACGGGAAAGCCTCAATGATGCTTTCGGGGATGATTTTACCGTATGAAGCCAAGACGGCGACTTTGGCGCTGGTGTCTTTGATGATGGTTTCAAGCTCGGTTGTGTTTTTGGTGTAGAAGATAGGAATATTGAGCTTTGTGGCTTTTTTGGCGATTTCGAATGGGCGGCGTGTGTTAGCGGTCGGCAGAATAAGCGCCGCGATTTCGTAATCGGCGGCGAGTAGGGCGTCAAAAATCGGCGTTTTGGCTTTGATGCCTTGAGCGAGCTGCTCGTTGCCAAAGTAGATGATTTTAGTTTTCGTCATCTGGCCAGAGGTCTTTATTATCTTTGATGCATTTATCGTAATCTAACGGCACGAGGTCGCCTCTGTCGTCAAGTTTGTAGAAGGCTTTTTCGTCGTTTTTGATGTGATCGATGAAAAGAATGCCGTTGAGGTGGTCGATTTCGTGCAAAATAGTGCGGGCGAGAAAACCGTCAACTTTGATGCGGACTTCCTGGCCATCTTCGGTCTGGGCTTTGATGCGGGCTTTTTGCGGGCGTGGAACTTTGCCGTAGATGGTAGGGACGGATAGGCAGCCTTCGTAATCGTAGAGGGTTTTGCCTTCGGTTTTGATGACCTCTGGGTTTAGGAGAGGGATGAAGGTGTTGTTGTCTTTGTCGGAAGTATCTTCGCGCACGACAATGATGCGGCGATTGTAGCCAAGTTGAGGTGCGGCGAGGGCGGCACTAAGTTCAAATTCGTGCTCCTCCTCCCAGTCTAGAGAAGCTTGAATCATTTCTTTGATGATTTGGTTGACTTCTGGGTCGCCGGCTTTTACCTTGGTGGATTTCTGGCGGAGGCGTGGATCCGGGGTGACGATAATATTGTCGGCGGAATTAGATTTTTTAGAGCTCATTAAAATATATTATAACATAAAATCCAGGCTAAAGGAGGGTAATTGGGTCAAGCGCAAAGTGGATGTAGGGGGATTTATCGATAATGTCGAAGATTTTGAGTAGATTGGTGCGCGATTTGGCTTTTACGATGATTTGCCAGGTGTAGCCAGAATTTGTGCGTTCGTGGAAGGCTGGCATGGGCGGCGTGATGGCAAGTTGAGTAATTTGTTCGGCTTTGGCGTAACGAACAATTTTTTTGTACAAGGCGCGAATATTTTTAACGACGATGGCTTCGGTTTTGTAAGTCATGGAAAGTTTGAGCAAAAAAGTGTAGGGAGGGAGCTTACTTTTTTGTCGCTTCTCGAGAAGATAGTGGTAAAAATCTGCGTAATTATTTTGGATGGCGTATTGGATAACTTGGTGTTCAGGCTGAAAACTTTGAATAAAGATTTCGCTATTTTGGTGTCCGCGTTTGGCGCGGCCGATGACCTGAGTAATAAGTTGATAACTGCGTTCTTCGGACGAAAAATCCGGTAAAGAGAGCTGGGAATCGGCCTGAATGATTCCGAGCGTGGTGAGTTTGGGGAAATCGAAACCTTTGGCGATCATTTGAGTGCCGATGATGATATCGTAGTTGCCGTTGTGGACTTGGTCGTAGATTTTGTCGAGTCTTTGGTCGGCATCGGTGTCGGCGTCGAAACGGGCGATTTTGGCGTGTGGAAAGAGACGGTGCATTTCGTCTTCGATGGCTTTGGTGCCGAAGCCTTTGTGATGAATGCTGGCATTGTGGCACTCTGGGCAAGAAGTAGGGACGGGGAAGCTGCGGCCGCAAGTATGGCAATGCATTTTGAATTCGTCGGCATGAAGGACGAGTGGCAAGAAACAGTTGTCACAAAGCGATTGCCAGCCGCACTGATCGCAAACGGTGAGCGGCGCGGAACCGCGGCGATTGTGAAATATGAGGCTTTGGGTGTGATTTTGAAGTGAATTTTGAATACTTTCGATGAGCTGACGGCTGATGAAACGACTGCGACTAAAATTGCCGCGTTCTTTGAGGTCGATGAGTGAAATTTTGGCGGTTTTTTCGTTTTTGATGGCAAGTTGGTTGAGTTCGACGATGGCCTTGTGCTGCTCGCAGATGTAATAGTCGGAAATGAGTGGAGTTGCGGTGCCAAGTATGGTTTTGGACATGATTGAGGCGAGGCGCAAGGCGGAATATTTGGGATTTTGATCTTGTTGATAGGCGGGTTCGTGCGCTTCGTCTATGATGATGAGACCGAGATTTTGAACTGGCGCAAACAGAGCAGAGCGCGGCCCAATGACGACCTGCGGTTCGGTAGATTTAAGGGATTTTTCCCAGATTTGATGGCGTATGGATTCGGTTTGGGCGGAATGAAGAATGACGATGTCTTGGAAATGCGCCTGAAAATTGCGGACGATTTGCGAGGTGAGCGCGATCTCTGGTACGAGAATGATGATGGATTGGCCTTTTGCTAGAGTGCGCTTGGCGAGTTCGATGTAGATATTGGTTTTGCCGCTGCCGGTGATGCCGTGAAGCAGGATGGTATTGGCAGAGTTCGATTCGATTTCGGCAATGGCGCGGAGCTGGGCTTCGTTTAAAGGGTTTGCGACAGGTTCGCTCGGGGTTTTCGTGTCTGATTGAGTGAGGTTGCGGCGTTTCTTGGTGATTCCGCGTGGCAGGATTGCTTGAACTACGCTAGAAAGTGGGCAGCGATAGTAATTGGCAAGCCAAAAAAGTGCCTTTGTGAGGTGTTTTGGAAGCGGCTGCTCGTAAATGGTGCGAATGATATTTTTGGTTTCGAATTCTGGCTGCTCGGTTTTTTGCGTAACAATGCCAATGCAGGACTGTTTGCCGAGTGGGATCTCGACGATTTGGCCGATTGCGAGTTTTTCTGCTGAAGAGTAGGTGAGTACGTTGTCGGTTTGGTGAAAGGTTTTTGCGGGCGCGACCAGATAGTAATTCATGAAGATATTTTAACACTTCAGAAAGAAAAAGCCCCTGCGCTGGTGTGCGCAGGGGATTGTGCGAAGTTAGTACTGGCTGGGGTTGTAGCCGAAGCTGCCGAGGGCGTCAGATACGGGATTGCCGGAGGAGAAGTCGAAGTCGTCGTCGCTGTCGTGTTCGGAGGCGTCTGTGAACTCCCATCTTAAGATAGAGATGGCTTCGTTGTCGATTTCCTCGATTTTTGCGATGAACCTGTCGACGAAGTTGCCGATGGTTGTCAGCTTCTTGAGGTCGTCGTCGCTGTAGCACTTGCCGTGGTAACGGGAGAACGATACGCCACAGATGTAGCAATCGCCTCCGCAGCTGCCGCCGCTGCGACAGTCGTCAACGATTTCGAAGTAGATATCGTCTGACTCGACTTCCTCGCGTACTCTGTCGATGATCGCCTTGATGTCACGAGGGGTGGTGGGGCAACCTGCGATGTCGTAGTTTTCTGCCATGAGCTTGTCGCTGATGCCGTTGATCTTAGTACAGAGCGCCGTAGCGGTGATGTCGGGGATGGCGTAGCATCTCATGCTGTCGCCGCTGATGTTTTTCCAGAGTGGCGCAACCATGAGTAAGAAGCGGCGAGTGTTCTCTGTCGCGATCTTGAGGTTAGCTGCGTTCATCAGGAAATTTCCGACCTGGCAATATTTTTTGCCGTTTACTGTAATATTATTCATAAGCATGCTCCTTTTAGGGAAGAGGCCGATAGGATGATTGTCTTTTTCGCACTGAAAAAGAACGCGCGCGTTGGAAAACGTACGTATATTTATATTATACCACTCTTTGCTGGTGATGTCAATAATTTAATCGATTTGGATGAGAATTGTTGTAGAAAATACATAATTTTTGCTAAAATAGATAGCAGTTAAGGAGGTAAATGTTAGACGTTTTTGTGACGAGTCGGGTGCGGCGCAAAATTATTGTTGTTTTTGCGAAATATCCTGATTTTAAGACGCATGTGCGCGGTTTGTCGAAGTTAATCAAGGAAGATCCAGGGAATATTCAGCGCGAGTTGCGACGTCTGACAAAGAGTGGCTTTTTGATTACGACGAAGCGGGGTAATACGAGCATTTACCAGACGAATAAACAGTTTCCGATTTTGAAGGAATTGCAAAGCATCGTGATTAAGAGTCAGCAGCAAGAATCGGCGGGGAAGCCGCTAAATAAGACGATCGGATGACGCGGATTTTTGATGAGCTTTTGAAACAGCGTGGGCTGAATGAGAGTTTTTTGCGGCCGAAATACGAGGAGCTGTTCGATCCGTTTTTGATGCAGGGGGTTTCTGTGGCGGTGGATCGGATAGAGAAAGCGCGGAATGACGGCGAGAAGATTTTGATTTATGGTGATTATGATGCGGACGGCGTGACGGCGAGTACGGTCTTGAAGAGCGGTTTGGCACATTTTGGTTGCAGAGATGTGAAGGTGATGTTGCCGAATCGCTTTACGGATGGTTACGGGATGAATATGCCAGCGATTGCGGGGATGGAAGAGTATGGGGCGGATTTAGTGGTGACGGTGGACTGCGGGAGTGGTTCTGGCGCGGTGATTGAGGAAATGTTGCGTCGTGGTATAGAGTGCATCGTGACGGATCATCACGAGATTACAGAGATGCCGGAGGCGGCCCTTGCGGTAATTAATCCGAAGCGGGCCGATGAGAAATATGGTTTGCGAATGGCGGGCGTTGGCGTGGCGTTTACTTTGGCGCGCGCTTTGAATATGCGAATGAATGGTGGGGCTTGTGATGGACAGGAAAAATGGCTGTTGGATTTGGTGACGATTGGGACGATTTGCGACTCGATGGTGTTGCGTGATGAGAATCGGATTATGTCGTATTTTGGGATGCGGAACGTGTTGCCGAAGACACGGCGGGCTGGGTTGAAAGAGTTGGCGAAGCAGGCAAGTGTGGACTTGTCGCGAATAGATACGCAGGCGATTGGTTTTCAGATTGGGCCGCGGATTAATGCGGCTGGGCGATTGAAAAGTGCGGATTTGGCGTTGGATTTGTTGAATACGGAGAGTAGAGCGGAGGCGTTTAGCTTGGCGCAGGAGTTGAATGGTCTGAATAATGAGCGACGCAAGAGGCAGGACGAGGCGATAAAAGAGGTGGCTGACTCAATAAATGAGGCGGATAGGGTGATTGTGGCGTGTGGTGATTGGCATGAAGGGATTGTGGGGATAATCGCGGGGCGGCTAGTCGAGATTTATAAGAGGCCGGCTTTTGCATTGGCGCGCTTGGAGGATGGGCGATTGAAGGGGTCTGGGCGGAGCTTTGGCGAGTTCTCTTTGGCGGAGGCCTTACAGAATTGTCCGGACGGTTTACTCTTGACGGGCGGCGGACATGCGGGGGCTTGCGGCGTGAGCATTTTGGCGGAGAATTTGGAGGAATTTCGGGAGCAGATGAATGGTTATTATGATTCGCTGGGCTTGAAGAACCAGGAAAGATTTTTGCGTGAGAAAAGCGATGTGCTGTTGGCGGATTTCGCAGAGATGACGGAGGAGTTGTATGACGAGATTGCGCTTTTGGAGCCGTTTGGCGAGGGAAATGAAGAGCCGATTTTTGAGATTGTGGCGGATTTTGTCGATAAGAAGGTACTGAAAGAGAAGCATTTGTCGATTGTTCTGCGTGACGGGAATGGGCGCGAGATGAAGATGATGTGGTTTTTTGCGCCAAAAGAGTGGCTTTCGGCGGAACGTGGAGGGAAATTGCGCGCGCAGTTCTCTCTAATGCATAATGAGTGGCGCGGAAATGTGAAGATTGAGGGGCGGATTATTAGTCTTGAAAGATGCGACTAGATGTGGTAAAATTGGCTCAGTATGATTAAAGTAACCCGTAAAGATCAGAACGAGGCGAACGAGAATATTATCCGTCGTTTCAACCGTAAGGTTCTGCAGAGTGGCGTCATGGCTACTGCGAAGGAAAGCATGCGCTTTACGAAGCCGATTTCCAAGCGCGAGCGCCGCGTGAAAGCAATTTTGCGCGAGAAACGCAAAGCTGAAAAAGCCGAACGCATGAAGTTAGGCCTTAAATAAAGAATACCCCCGACGACAAGGGGTATTTTTAATGTTCATTAATGTCGGAAAATAAACATAAGGAGGTAATATGATTATTCTTTTTGGGGCGGCCGGTAGCGGAAAAAGTGTTCAGGGGAAAATTTTGGCGCAAAAATATGGCTGGGAGTGGATGTCGGTTGGGCAATTGTTGCGCGATAAACAGAGCGACGATTTGAATGAGACAATGAAAACCGGCGGCTTGGTAGACGATAGAATTGTGGTGAACATGATGCATGATCGCATGATGGAATTAGTTTATGCAGACAAGGGCGCGATATTGGATGGCTATCCGCGCGACGAATGGCAAGCTGAATGGCTGGTTAAAAATGAGGATACAAAATATATTCAGGTGGCGATAATTTTGGATGTGCCGCATGCGGAACTTTGGAAACGTTTGGAAGCGCGCGGTCGTATGGACGATACGATTGATGCGATAGAAAAGCGTTGGGGTGTGTTTGAACAAACAATTTATACAATGACCGAGAAGCTTGAGTCGCAGGGCGTGCCGGTTGTCAGGATTGATGGTTCGGGGGAAATTCCGGTAATAACCGAGAGAATTGAACAAGTTTTGCGCGAACGCGGTATAATATAGTTCAAGTTTTAGGAAAAATTATTATGGATGATAAAAAAATTAGTGCAATGCGCGCTGGTGGGAAAATTATGGCGCAGTTGTTTCGCGAGCTGCGTGATTATACCCAGGTCGGTATGACTGGCAAACAGGTCGACAAATGGCTGGAGAAACAAATTTTGGCGGCCGGTTGCGGGATTGCCTACTATGAACCAGAGGTCGATTTTCCGGGATGTGTCTGTATTTCGGTGAACAATGAATTGATTCACGGCATTCCGAAAGATATCGAGTTTGAGGAAGGCGACAAGATTAGTTATGATTTGGTGATTAAATATCAGGGCTATTATGTCGATTCGGCTTTTACGATGATTTTGGGGAAGCCGACGGCGGCGCAAAAGCACCTTTTGAGCTATACGGAATCGTCACTGTATGAGGGGATTGAGCAAGTGAGGCCAGGTGCGAAATTGGGCGATATTGGCTTTGCAGTTCAGAAACAACTTGAAAAAGGTAAACTGGGCGTGATTCGGGATTATGTTGGGCATGGTATTGGCAAAAAGATGCACATGGCGCCAGAGGTGCCGAATTATGGCAAGCGTGGGCACGGCGAGATTTTGAAAGTTGGCGATACGATTTGTATTGAGCCCATGTCTAGCCTGGGTAAGCCAGATACAGTAGTAGTGCAAGGTGATGACGGCTGGACGGTCTGTCTGAAAGACGGATCGTTGGGGGCGCACTTTGAGCATACGATTTTGGTGACCGAAGATGGTTATGAGATTTTGACGCAAGATTAGGAATAATGGTATAATACGCTTATGGATGAAAAAGCACGCTTCGCAGTTGGTATAGATGTAGGCACGAGTAAAGTTCGTGCGGTTTTAGGGCGTTTTGGCTCTGACGGTTCCGTGAATGTGATAGGTTATGGTGAGGCTCCTTCGGTGGGTCTGCGCCGTGGAAGCGTGAAAGAATTGACGTCGCCGGTGAAAGCGATTGATACTTGTCTGCATACGGTGGAGGGGATGTGCGGTATAGAGGTGCATTCTGCTGGCGTGAGCATTAATGGCGTAAGCGTTGGTAGCGCGAAAATTGATGGCATGATTGCGGTTGGTGTTTCGGCTGATCATGAGATTAATGATGATGATATTGCGCGCTTGAATGATGCGGCGATTGCGGGGAAAGTGCCGGCGAATCGTAAAGTTTTGGACTTGGTGCCGTATGAGTATATTTTGGATGGTCAGGGTAATATCTCTGAGCCGTATGGGATGAAAGGTGCGCGTTTGGAATTGCGTGCTAATGTGATTTCGACCTTGGTTTCTGATTATGAAAATTTGCAGAAGGTTTGCGAATCTGCGCAGATTTCGCCGGTAGAGTGCGTGATGCCGTCGGTGGTGGCTGCTGCTGATGCGGTATTGACGACCACGCAGAAAGAAAACGGTGTCGCGGTGGTCGATTTGGGCGCCTCGACGACTGGTGTGGCTGTGTATGAAGAGGGTGAATTGCAGTATTTGAGCGTTATGCCGATGGGCAGTAACGACATTACGAAGGATTTGGCGACAGTTTTGATGGCTATTCCAGAAGTGGCAGAAGAGTTGAAGTTGCGCTATGTGACTGGGAAGTTCGAAGACGGCAAAGACATTGTCATTAATCATGGTAAAGAGAAGTATGAGTTTTCGCGCGAGCAGGTGAACGAGGTTGCGAAGGCGCGCATGGAAGAGATTTTTGAGGCGGTTGCTGCGCAGTTGAAGATGTCGAAGTGCGAGCGTCTGTCTGAGGGGGTTGTGCTAGTTGGTGGTGGCGCAAAGATGCGTGCCATTGATAGCTTTGCGAAGGAACAGTTGCAGCGCGCGGTTCGTATTGGTACGCCACGTAACATTGCGGCTGTGACCGAGGATGTCTTGAAGCCGGAATATGCTTGTGCGATTGGTTTGATGTTGGCGGATAATGATATGAACAGCTATGCTCCGAGTGGGGAAAAAGAATCCAGAATGAGCTCGCATGGTAAAAAAGGCGATGGAATATTTGGCAAGATAAAGTCGATTCTGAAGAAATATAAGTAGAAACAAAAGCCGCCGTTGGGCGGTTTTTTGAGGGTGTTGGAAAAAATGTGTTCAAGTGTTATATTAGATGTAAGTATATTCAAAAAGTGAGGAGTTAAAAAATGCCAGAAATTAAACCTAGTGAGGTAGAAAGTATCGCCAATATTAAAGTAGTGGGCGTTGGTGGTGCCGGTGGCGCAGCGGTGAATCGTATGCGCGAGGCTGGCATTTCTGGTGTTGAGCTAATTGCGATGAACACCGATGCGCAGGCTTTGCGTAATTCGAAGGCTGACGTTAAGGTTCATCTGAAGCTTGAGGAGCGCAACGGTCTTGGTGCTGGCGCGGATCCAAAGAAGGGTGAGAAGGCGGCAGATGCTAGCCGTGAGGAAATTCGCCAGGTTTTGGACGGTGCCGATATGGTGTTTATTACCTTTGGTGCTGGCGGTGGTACTGGTTCTGGTGCTGGTTACATTGTGGCTGAGGAGGCGCGCAACCTTGGTATTTTGACTGTTGGTGTAGTGACGAAGCCGTTCGCGATTGAGGGCGAAGTGCGTCGCCAGAACGCCGAGTGGGCGATTGATCATTTGGCGCGCAATGTCGATGCTCTGATTACGATTCCGAATGAGCGTTTGTTGCAGGTGATTGATCCGAACATGAGCTTTAAGGATTCTTTCCGTATTGCGGATAACGTTTTGTGCCAGGGTGTTCAGGGCGTGACTGAGATTATTACCGAGGAGCATGATATTAATCTCGACTTTGCAGATGTTTGCGCAATCATGAAGGACGCCGGTTCGGCTTTGATGGGTATTGGTCGCGCATCTGGCGAAAATCGTGCCGCGATTGCTGCGCAGCAGGCGATTGAATCTCCGTTGATTGAGGTGTCGATTGATGGTGCTCGTGGTGTCTTGTTCTTGATTTCTGGTAGCGAGAATGTGACGATGCAAGAGTTGCAGGAAGCTGGTAAAGTTATCACTGAAAATGTTAGCCCGAATGCGAATATTATCATGGGTGCGAGCGTACGACCGGAGCTTGAAGATGAGATTATGGTGACGGTGATTGCGACTGGCTTTGATTCGCAATATTTTCATGATGATCCGCGTGCGATGACGCAAGAAAGTTATTCGTTGGATGGCGGTGAGTATGAGACGCCGACTGCGACTGCGCCTGTGGATACTGCACCGAGTGCGCCAGTAATTGAGGAAGAGGAAGAAGATCCGAAAGCTATTGAGAATGATAGCGCGGACTTTACGGCGGCGACTTCGACGAACATGTGGACTACTCCGACGTTCAATAAGGATATGACAGAAGAAAACGACACTCCGGCTATCTTGAGGCGCAAGAATAAGAATAAATAAGGAGAAACTTGCATGAGCCACTATAGAATAGGTGAAAGCAAGGTAATAGAGAGTCGTGAGTCGCAAGACGGCACGATGATTAGGCGGCGCAGGGTTTCGCTCGATGGAAAACATCGCTTTACGACCTATGAGCGGATTGAACGGCCGGGATTGATTATTCGTAAGCGCAGTGGGGCGCGCGAGGCTTTTAATCGTGACAAGATGGCTAGCTCTGTGCGAACGAGTGTCGGTAAGTATTTTAATAGCGATGCTGATGTTCAGAACGTGATTGATCGTGTCGAGGATGAGGTATACGCTCTTGGAAAAGAAGAAAT
This sequence comes from Candidatus Saccharibacteria bacterium UBA4387, assembly GCA_002391075.1. Lineage (GTDB taxonomy): Bacteria > Patescibacteriota > Saccharimonadia > Saccharimonadales > Saccharimonadaceae > UBA2834. Next base: position 6,343 of record DGRN01000022.1, on the reverse strand, counting down.
TCCGTCAAAAATGATTGGCGAGATGATTCTGAAGGTGTTGTCCGACACGAACGAGATGGCCTACGTGCGCTTTGTAAGTGTCTTTAGAGAGTTTAAAACCTTGGACGAACTGGAAAAGAGCATTGCTGAGCAGCGTGAGCGTTCAAGGGCGCGCAAGGAAGAGGCGAGCGCGAACGCGGATGACGCGAAGAAAACGAAGAAGAAATAGGAGAGCAAATGAGGGTGGTTATAATTTGGCGCGAAGGAGAGGATTATTCGCGCACAGTGTCGGATTGGTTGCGAGATTTTGAGCGGAGGACCGGAAAGCAGCTTGAATCGTATTCGCCGGACGACGGTGGTGGCTTAAGTCTTTGTCGGGCGTACGACATAGTAGAATATCCAACGATGATGGCGCTCGGCGATGATGGTAGTCTGCTGCAGATGTGGCGAGGTGCGAGCATGCCTAGAATTGACGAGGTTGTATACTATTTGTTGAATAACTGAAAAGATTTTTGCGCAAGTTTTTGTGCTTGCGCAAATTTTTTGGTATAATAGAGTAAAGCGTTTGAGCAGCTATCAACTGCGAGCAGGCGAAAGAAAGGTGTTTGCTGAGTAGAATCGTCCGTGAATCCGCGTAAGTGATTGAACTAAGGGCCAATCATTTGATTGGAAATTGGATGGTACCGCTCGATGAGAGTTCCAATGAAAAATTGGAATTTTTTTGTTCAAAGAAAGGAGAGGGTGTATGAAATATAAGTACGGCCAACGTCGACGCGCTAGCGAATACGAAAAAGCGCTGATTGATGATTGGAAAAAGCATAAGACGTTCGAAAAGTCGGTCGAACAAAGACCGATTGATGAATCGTATGTTTTTTATGATGGGCCGCCATTTATTACGGGTATGCCACACCACGGCACTCTGCTTTCGAGCGTCGTTAAGGATGCGGTGCCGCGTTTTTGGACGATGAATGGCAAGCGCGTCGAGCGTCGCTGGGGCTGGGATTGCCATGGTTTGCCGGCAGAGAATTTCGTGGAGAAGCAACTTGGGATTACGGATCGTCGCGATATTGGTACGAAGATTTCGCTTGAAGACTATATCGTGAAGGCACGCGAGTCGATGGTGGCAAATTCGGAGACTTGGCGCGGAACGATTGACCGCATTGGGCGTTGGGTTGATTTTGACAACTGTTATCGCACAATGAACAAAGATTTTATGGAGTCGGTATGGTGGGCATTTAAGACGCTTTACGAAAAGGGGAAAATCTATGAGGGCGAGAAGGTTCTCATGTATGATACGAAGTTTGCGACCCCTGTTTCGAAGGCGGAAGTAACGATGGACAATGATGCGTATCAGACGGTGACTGATCCGAGCGCCTATGTCTTCTTTAAACTTGCTGACCGCGATGAGTATATTATGGCCTGGACGACGACGCCTTGGACTTTGCCGGCAAACATGGCTTTGGCAGTGTCTAAGAAGCTAGAATATGGCCTGTATGACGTCGATGGTAAAAAGACGATTATGGCTAAGGTTTTGGCTGAAAAATTGCTTGGAGAGGCCCCTAAGGCTCTTAAAACGTATTCTGGCGCCGACCTGGAGGGCTTGAAATATGTGCCGCTCTTTGAAATGGATGATGAAATTGCGCAGAATGAAAACGCGCATAAGGTTTGGACGGCGGATTTTGTTTCTGCGGAAGACGGTACGGGCATTGTGCATATCGCGCCAGCTTATGGTGAAGACGACTTTGCGCTCGGCAAGAAGAATGGTATTCCGACGCGCCATACGATTGATGATAATGGCTACTATTTCCCGGAATGGGCAGAGAAGTTGCGCGAGATTGGTGTGCGCGATACCGACGAGAACGGCCTTGAAGTCTGGAGTGCGAACAAATTTATCGCCAAGTGTCTTGAAGAAAAGGGTGTTATTTGGAAAATCGAATATATTAAGCATGAATATCCGTTCAACCCGCGTAGCAAGCAGCGCATTATGTATCGTGCGATTCCGAGCTGGTTCTTCGATATTGAGGGCAGCAAGCCTTTGATGCTAGAGAAGAACGAGGATATAAATTGGTTCCCGGCGCATTTGAAGCATGGTCGTTTTGCGAAGAATATTGAGCAGGCTCCGGATTGGAACTTGAGTCGCGACCGTTTCTGGGCGACGGCGATGCCAGTTTGGCGTGGCGATAAGGGCACGCTGAAAGTGGTCGGCTCCTATGACGAGCTCTATGAGTTGTCTGGCGTGCGCCTGGAAGATTATCACCGCCCATGGGTTGATGAGATTGAGTTCGACATCGACGGTGAGCATTTTACGCGCGTTGATAAGGTGCTTGACTGCTGGTTTGAGTCCGGCTCGATGCCGTTTGCGCAGTTGCATTATCCGTTCGAGAATAAAGAAAAATTCGAAAAGAATTATCCGGCGGATTTCATTGTGGAATATGTCGGGCAGGTGCGCGCATGGTTCTACTACGTACATGCGGTCAATACGGCGCTGTTTGGTGATAAAGCATACAAGAATGTGATTACGACTGGCACATTGGCGGGCAATGATGGCCGCAAGATGAGTAAGTCGTTGGGTAATTACACTGATCCGAACGTCTTGATGGATCAATATTCGGCCGATGCTTTGCGCTTTGTGATGCTATCGAGCCCGGTTTTGGCGGGTGAAGATTTTGCTTTGCTCGATAAGGATGTTTCAGATACGGCGCGCAAGTTGACGATGATTTGGAATGTCTACGACTTCTTTACGATGTATGCCGAGGTTGACGGCTGGGAGTTCAAGGGAAAGAAACTAAGCGCTCCGAAGAAACTGGAGAATAAGCTGGATACTTGGATTGTGAGCCGCGTGTTTGAACTGCGCAATAATATTACAGAGAATATGGAGGCTTATAATTTGCCGGCGGCTTTGGCGGAAGTGTTGCCATTTGTGGACGATATGTCGAACTGGTTCGTGCGTCGCAGCCGCCGTCGCTTCTGGAAGAGCGAGTCTGGCGCGGACAAGAAAGAGGCTTACGAGACTTTGCACTTTGTGCTGAGTTACCTTGCGCTGATTTTGGCGCCGTTTGTGCCGTTCTTGGCCGAGGAGCTATGGCAGAATATGATGGGTGGCGACAGTGTGCATCTACAGGATTGGCCAAAAGCCGGCAAGATTGATCAGGCTGTACTAGAAGAAATGAAGGCTTGTCGCGAGGTAATTACGGCTGGTTTGGCGATGCGCATGGATCGCAACGACAAATATGGTCAGATTAAGGTGCGACAGCCGCTCGCGACTTTGACTTACGGCGGCGATAAGTTGGATGCTTTCTATGAGCAGATTATCGCTGAGGAGGTAAACGTAAAGACGGTAAAGCACGGCAAAGAGTTGGCGTTGGACAAGAAATTGACGCCAGAGCTTGAGACAGAAGGCTTCGTGCGTGAGTTGGTGCGCTTCGTGCAGTCGGCTCGCAAGAAGGCTGGCCTGAATGTTGACGACCGTATTAAGTTGTCTTTGTCGGTTGAGGTGCCGGGAAATCTAGTCGATATGCTGAAAGACGAGGTTTTGGCGACGACTCTAGATGACGGCAATTATGCTTACGATGAAAAAGTAAAAGTCAACGGACAGGACGTGACGATTTCGCTTGAAAAAGAGTAGAGCAAATATATAAATATACCCTTCGGGGCATATTTTTTGTGGCGTTTTGCGGCCGGTGATAATATTTTTCGGATTTTGCAAGGCGATTTTTACCTCTGTTAAATTTGACATTTTTGTAAAAAATAGCATAAGCGTTATTGACAAAAAAGCGCAAACGTGCTATGATTGGGACAGTTAGATAAGAAAATAAAAAATCTAACAAACAAAAATAAAAAATAACGAATTCCGAAGGGTATCAGGATGACGTAACGAAAGGAAAAATAAAAAATGTCAGTAAATAGTGAAATCGGCACATATAAAATACCGCAAACTACAAATACAAAATGGGAAAGCTTGCAAGACGAGAAAATAGAGCGCGAGGATGAAATTGACGGAATGGGATACGAAGACATGGAAGCTGTGGATCCGAGCGAAGTGAAAGATGTGGATGTGAACAAAGTGAAACAGCAAATACTTACATTGCAACGACGCGGTAGCATACTATCTGCGATTAGCCAAAAAACTCGATAATAAAAAACTGACATATATAATATATGGAGATTAAAAAACGAAAAATAAAATAAAGGATCCGCCGTAAGGCGAGGCCGCAGGAATAGTGCGGCGAACACAAAATAGAAAAAATAACGAAAGGAAAATGCCTATAAGATAGAGCAAATGAAAAATAAAAATAAACAAGGACTACGCCTATTGAATAGAGTAGAAAAGAGATTACTGTTCGCAGTAGTCTCTTTTCTTGTTCGGGGAGTTTGGGGTATTTGTATAAAAAATTTATACAGTATAATTTTTGTGTTCAAGCGGATATTTTTGTTTGTAGTGAATAAATATATTGACGAACTAAAACGGTAGTGGTAAATTTGATTTAAATAAGGTCAAAATAAAAAGGAAATCAAAGATGAAAGCAGGTAGCGAATCAGTATCTAGTGGCGGCGAAAACGCTCCACGCGAGATTGGCGGCGAAGAACTATTGGACTTCATGGTTAACAGTATTAATTTTTCTGAATTCCGTGATATCCAAGAGGGCCTAAAGTTAAGCGACGAAGAAAAAGAAGCTGGCTTGAGAGGGGCGGCAGAAAGCTGGTCTACGGAAGCCAAGCAAGATTGCATTATGGCGGTTCTTCAGAGCAGCCATGGTGATAAATACCGTGATCGCTTGAATCAATTCTTGGAAGAAGAAAACCTCGTGATGGCAGCGCTTGATGACGATGAAGAAGGTAGCGAGGGCGAGAATGAGTCGTCCGAAGAAGTCGGAGGCGATGAAGTAATAGACGCCGACGATGGTGCTGAAGAAGATGTTAAAAACGATACCGAGACGGCAGAAGATCAGGAAAAAGAAAAGCAGATTTCGTTATTTAAGAAAATTGGCCAGAAAGCAATTAGGGCCTTGGAAGCAGTCAAGGGCTTCACTAAGAGAGCTTTGGCGACCGCTGCGGCGATTGGCGTTGGCGTAGGAAGCGTCTTAGGCGTGATGGGCGGTAGCGGTTCACTTGATAAGAAAGGCGGCAAAAGCTTGCCGAAAGATATCGATCCGATTGTGGCTGAGCAAAACTATGTCGAGCAGCTGCCGTCAGAGAAAGCCTATATGGCGCTCACTGGTGACGGCGGAGGCGATAGCTCGCTAACCGGAGAGAAGGATGCTGGCCGAACGACTGAGTCTAAGGAGTCGAAAGAGGCAGTAGACGAGACGGATGACTTGCGTGGATATTATGCTAATGAAGACGGTACTGCTCCAGCGGTTGGGGGGAGGCAGCATAATTTTGCGAATGGTACAGAACTGTTTGCCGATAAGTCTACTGATGAGGCTTTGGATATTATCGAGGATGAGTATTCGCAGATGTTGCATGCGCGCGGTGCGATGTTGTGGCAGCTCGCTCAGCAAGGTATGCGTGTTCCGGGCTATCGTGACGGTATGGGGATGACGGCCTATGCTGAAGCTATTGCTGGCGACGAAGATTTGATGCATGAGACATCTGAGTTCGTGCATAAGATTTTGGACGACGACAAGACGAAGATTGAAGAAATGGTATTGCCGAGCGGTCGTTATTATAATGAGTATTTGAGCTGGGAAAATGCGGATCGCTGCTTGACGCACGAAGATGTCGAGCTGTTCCAGTACCCAACACACGAAAACGGCACGGCTGTCTACAAGATTACTGTTGATGGCGGTTATGAGATCTTTATTAAGAAGGTTTGTACGCAGGTAGTTTCGGAGATTCCGTCGCCTGATACGCCAACGGTGACAACGACAGTGTTTGAGACGACTACGACTCCAGAGACGACGACTACAACCGTGACAACGACCACGACAACCAGCACGACGCCGGAAACGACAACGAGTACAACGCCGAGCGAAACCACTACTACAACGACTAGTACGACGCCGGAAACCACTACGAGCACGACAACTTCGACGGAAACTACGACTACTACTACAAGTACGACTCCGGAGACGACTACGAGTACTACGACGACTAGTACGACGCCAGAAACCACTACTACGACAACCAGCACGACGCCGGAGACAACCACCAGTACAACTCCGACTACAACGACGTCGACTGAAACTACTACATCTACTAGTACGACGCCAGAGACAACAACTTCGACTTCGACTTCGACCTCGACCTCGACGGAAACTACGACCACTCAAACTACGACCACTCCAAGGGTGACGGAGACTACGGTTCAGAGTTCGTTGGGGACTACGGCAACGACTTCGGCGACGACTGAAACGACTACGAC
>DGRN01000001.1 GCA_002391075.1 Candidatus Saccharibacteria bacterium UBA4387 | reverse complement strand
ATGTTTCAAAATCGAGCTCGCAAGGGCTCTTTTTTGATGCCGTCTCCTTGACTAGTTTTTGCGCAGGTAGTGTAATGGAATCAAGCCACCAGGCCAACCATGTGCACGACGCAAGTTCTTTAAAAGGAGGAGATACAGGATGAAAACGCCCGCCAACATGAAGCTGGCCAACATGATGCTTCAGCTTATCAACAGCGAGACGCCACGCATTGCCACGACCAGCACAATGCTGCCCGATCCAAACGCCCGCATCGTTACGCCCGTCAACGGATATATACTAATCCCAACCAACGAATCAAATTACTACATCATCACGCACGGCGCAATCCAAAAGAGCGTCATTATGTCGTATAATTCGATTCCGGCCACCAAAACTGCCAATTATCGCGCTATTTTTATCATCACGGAAAACAACAATGCAAAAACCACCATCGAGACCGCACTCTTTCGCGCAGACACGCTCGCTATCCAGTGCGATGACATCGACGGCGACTGCATTTTCGCTGTCGGGCCGAATTCCGACGTCGCCCTAAACCTCAGCAACCACCCAATCTACACAAAAGGCAAAAATCCCCAAACCGGCCAAGCCGTCACCTACGTACAGTACTGCGACTTCAGCAAACTGAAACTTTCAATCGACACAAAAGGAATCTCTATCAACCTCAATGCTCCACCTGATGCCAGCGCCCCATAACGGGGCGCTTTTTATTGACTTATTGACTAGAGCCGCAAAATGTGATAAAATAAGAAGATGCGGTTATGGCGCCGCCGAAAAAATGCCAAATACCATAACGGGAGGCAAACTCCATGCTTAACAATTTTTTCTCCAGCAGGGAGCGGAAATTTCCGACGCCCAAAGCACCCATCGTCATGCGTGACGGCACACCCGAGCTTCACTCCAAAATCACCTTTTACGACCACGAGCACAACGACCACAACGGCACCATTGCCTATGTCAGCCAGCTCGATGGCGAGAAAAAGATGCATAACCTCGGCCATGTCCACGCATACGAGTGCGATCACTACCTGCTGCTGTCCTGCAACAATACCGGCTTCAGCCTGATCCGTCGCCCCACTGGCGCCACCAAGATCATGGCTATCCAGACCGGCGACCAGATCTTCGTTGGCTTCGAGGAGACCCAGAACTGGGCCATCATCGCAGCCGAAATGGAAGGCCAGCTTGCCATCCTTGACCACAGAAGATTTGCGAAGTTTTTCAACCTCAACAACTGCGCTCCTGACGACTTCGAAGCTGTCGGCGCAGACCTCAAGCGCAAGCCGAAAACCACGCACGGGCAGAGAACCAACAGACGCTCTCCGAAGCGTCGCCACTAATCCAAGCATGCCAACCTCCAAACCCACAACGCCCCGCTTCTGCGGGGCTATTTTTTAAGCCGACCCATCTCCGGCCTGGAACGCACTCGAGTTTACGCACAATCTACCCAAAAAACTCCATTTCGCTTCTGGGCGTTTTGTTAAAAAATTTGTTCAAAAACTTAAGCATTTTTCCGCGCTAGTCAATGGTAAAATTTACAACAATAATCGCGCCGCCCCTGTTTTTACTGTGCAAAACTCAATTTCCGAATTATTGACAATTGACAAACGAACATATATCATATAGTTAATAAAACAATAACAGACAGGGATGCGAGGGTATGTCTGAATTACCAGAAAAACAAATAAAGCGTTTGCGTAGTCTTCTAGCTGAGGCAGAGACTAATCTTGCTGCAGCAAAAGAGCTCCTGACGTCAATGCTTGGCGACGGCGACGTGATTACTGCGCCTAGCGCCACCATAAACGAAAGCCCAGAAGGCAAAATTATCGAAGGCGTCTTTGACGGCCAAATTATGATTGGACCTGACGGCAAAAACTATCCAGTTCCAGCCAACTACGCCAGCAAGTCAAAGCTTGTCGAAGGCGACATCTTGAAGCTCACCATTGGCGAGACCGGCAAGTTCCTATACAAGCAAATCGGTCCAGTCGAGCGCAAAACCGTCATCGGCACGCTCACCAGCCACGACGATCAATATTTCGTCGAGGTCATGGGCAAAGAATACAAAATCCTTTACGCTTCGGTCACATATTTCCGCCTCAAAGTTGGCGACCAAGTAACCGTCATTATTCCAGCCGACAACGCTGAAGCAACCTGGGCCGCAGTAGAAGCAAGTCTTTAAAAAAATGCTCCGTCAATCGGAGTATTTTTTATTCTTCTGAGCAATACAAGCTGAAATCTTTCGCGACAAATTTCGTTTTGGCCTCTTGCACAAACTCAAATTCCGTCGTCTCAAAACGCTCGTCCTCATTCAGCAAACTATCCGAAATCATGATATAGATTTTCTCGCCATTTTCCGAAAAACCGTAGCTCCCGGATACGTAGGAATCCAGATTATTTAAGTCGAAAATTTTCCAATCCCGATCGCTATTCATGATTATCCCGACCGTCTCTGTGCCGTCTTCCTCGAACGAGCAGGAATAACGATGCGTAGCCGTCGCCTCGACTTCCGCTGGCATATATTTTTGAGTTGTCGTAATCGAAATACCTATCGCAGCCACACAGAAAAAGACGCCCGAAAAAGCCACAGCGCACAGCGGCGGCGCCAGCCAAAATCGGCGCGCGCGATACTTCGCAACATTCATCGCCGCCAGCATAAACGCAATAAAGGCACTCGCAGGCGAGAGCAAACACATAAACATCGAGACGTCGTCCCAGCCGCCCTGCAACATCAACGCAAAATCGAATATCGCTACCGCCACACTCACCGCAATATAAACTCCGGACATAACCGTCAGCAAAAATTGACGCCGACGCACGGCGGCAGCTTTCATGCGGCGACCTTTATATACGGATTTTTTAGCCATAAGTATTATTATTTTAGCATAAACTTGTTATAATATGGATAAACATAATCTCTAAACGAAGGAATTCAATCAATGGAGAAAAATCTCAAAAAATACATTGCTGAAGCCGTCGGAACCTTTATTTTGGTCTTTTTCGGCTGCGGCACAGCCGTCGTGACCGGCGCTAATATCATTGTTACTGCGCTCGCATTCGGTCTTGCAATCGTTGCATCTGCGTACGTTATTGGCGACATTTCTGGTTGCCACGTAAACCCAGCCGTCTCGCTAGCAATGCTAATTCGCCGCAAAATTTCCGGCAAAGATTTCATTGGCTACATCCTCGGCCAAATGGTCGGCGCCTTCGCCGGTACCGGCATGCTTTACGCCATCCTTTATTCTAGTGACATTGGCGTCAAAAACCTCGGCGCTAACACTTTCGGCCTAGACAACGGCCTTAGCGCTTGCGGAGCATTCCTAATCGAATTCATCCTAACTTTCGTGTTTGTTCTTACGATTTTGGGCGTTACCGCCGACAAAGAGAAGAAAAATATCGCACCAATCGTCATTGGCTTGACGCTGTGCTTCGTGCACCTGATTGGCATCAATCTGACCGGCACTAGCGTAAACCCAATCCGCAGCATCGCTCCGGCCATCATCCAAGGCGGGATTGCAGTCAAGCAGCTCTGGGTGTTCGTGGTTGCACCATTTGCCGGCGCCGCGCTATCCGCCTGTGTCTATTCAATCTTCTTCGCGAAAGCCGAGAAAAAATAGTCAAACCACTCAAAAACTCCGGCGCCGACCGGAGTTTTTTCATGCTAAAATATTATCTATGAAGGCGTTGTATAGGAGGTATCGCCCAAAGACTCTCGACGAGGTTATTGGGCAGCCGCAAATTACTAATATTCTCAAAAAATCGCTCCAGAGCGGCAAAATTTCCCACGCCTATCTTTTCGTCGGACCGCGCGGTTGTGGCAAAACTTCCGTTGCGCGCATTTTCGCACACGAAATCAATCATTTTCCATACGAACTCGAAGACGAATATCTAGATATCATCGAGATCGATGCTGCCAGCAATACCGGCGTCGACAATATCCGAGACCTGCGCGAAAAAGCCATCATCGCGCCAGCCAAAGGTAAATACAAAATCTACATCATTGACGAAGTTCACATGC
>DGRN01000026.1 GCA_002391075.1 Candidatus Saccharibacteria bacterium UBA4387 | reverse complement strand
GGCAGAGGCCCCTGGGCGGGGCCTCTTGTTGTTGGCGCCTGCGTTTTGGGCGATGCGAAGATCGATGGTCTGACGGACAGCAAAAAGCTCAGCGCGAAGCGGCGGGAGATTTTGGCGGCGGAGATTCACGAGAAGGCGCATTGTGGGCTGGGGTGGGTTTCCGCGGCAGAACTGGACGAGATTGGGCTGTCCGCTGCTTTGAGAAAGGCTTGCCGCGATGCGGTATCGCAGATTTCTCAACAAGATTGTGCATTTCATGAAATTATCATAGACGGAACGGTAAACTTTTTGAGCGACACGAAATTATCGCCCTACGTGCAGGTGCTCAAAAAGGCAGATCTGCTCGTGCCGGAAGTGTCAGCGGCGTCAATTATCGCGAAAGTGGCGCGAGACAATTATATGGTTGAGCTAGCGAAGCAATATCCGGAATACGGCTTCGAGAAGCATGTTGGTTACGGAACCGCCGCGCATAGAGATGCGCTAATCAAGTTTGGCGTTTGTCCGCAGCATCGAAAAAGTTTCCGGCCGATTCGAGAATTGATTGATGTCAATGGCACGACGGTTAAGCAAGCTCCCAGTAACAATTCGACAAGCCGAGGTCGGCGCGGCGAAAGTGCGGTGGCAGAATATTTAACATCTAAAGGCTATGACGTTCTGGAGAGAAACTGGGAAAATAGGTTTTGCGAAGTTGATATTGTTGCGCAAAAAGATAAAGATTTGCTTTTCGTTGAGGTTAAATATCGCGAGAATAGCGACGGGTTATACGCGATTACGCCGAAAAAATTGAAGCAGATGCAATTTGCGGCCGATTTTTATTGTCAGGAAAGACATGTCGCCAAACTTAACCCGAAGCTCGCAGTCGCAAGTGTGACTGGCAAAAATTACACCGTTAAAGATTTTCTAATCCTAGAGTAGACTGCTCTGGACAAGTAGACAATACTTCGCGCATCTTCGTCTTTTCAGAAGGCGTCACCCAGAGCTTGTATTTATATTTTACTGAAATTTGACGCGCAACATATTCGCAGCGAAAAGCCGTATTGCTAGGCAACCAATCCGATGCATCCTGATCGGATTTTTCCTGGTTTGCCGGGCCATCCACGGCTATTAGATTTAGCGGATCTTGGCTGATTTCATATCTTTTATCGCCGTCAAAAGCATAGGCGCCCGTCGCCCAGGCGTTGCTCAATGCGACAACATGATCGATTTGTACTTCGCTTGAAGTATCCTGGCCGCGCCTAAAATTAATAATTTTCCCAGTATAAGGGTCATTTAAGACACCGGAAGCGACTTTGCAACCATTCAGCACAACATCTGACATATCGCGCGCCAAGATAGCTTCACGCACATTACAGCCAGAATCGGTCATTCCCCAGTTGTCGTAGAAAAGTTTGCGGTAGTATTTTTCACTGGTATTCTTTTCTTGAACGGCGAGTTTCTCTAGGACATCGCTCGCTAGAAAAGAATCGATTTGCTCTTGCGTCGCTTTTAATTCTATCGGTGGCGCGTCAGTAGGTGCAATCTCTACGCTTTGCGCGGGTTGATATGAGCCGGGATTTAGAAAGATGAACAAAGCGAAGCTAAACAAGGCAACAAAAACCGAGACTATGCGGCGAATTCGATACGAAACGCCGTGATGCATATTAGTAATTCTCTGCACTTATCTCGAAATAGGCCTGTGGATGGCTGCAGACTGGGCATACTTTTGGCGCTGATTCGCCAATATGGATATAGCCACAATTTCGACACTTCCAAACCGCTATACCATCACCCTTAAAATAGACGCCTTTTTCGATTTTTTCTTTGATGCGTTGAAAACGCTCTTCGTGATGGAGTTCGATTTTACCAACTTTCTCAAAGAGCTGAGCGATTTCCTCAAAGCCCTCTTCACGCGCTTCTTCGGCAAATTTGGCATACATTTTGACGTATTCATAATCTTCACCCTTGATCGCATCGGCGAGATTCTCTGTCGTTTCCGGAACGGCGCCGTCATGCAAGAGCTTGAACCAGATTTTGGCATGCTCTTTTTCGTTCTTGCTAGTCTCCTCAAAAATAGCCGATACTTGCTCGTAGCCCTCTTTTTTAGCCTTACTAGCGTAATATTCGTATTTGACACGCGCCTGAGATTCTCCCGCAAAGGCCGTGTTTAAATTCTTCTCTGTTTTCGTACCTTTTAATTCCGCCATATTCCTCCTTTTGCTTTATATAATTCTACCAATTATAGGTAAAAAGGTAAAAGCATAAGCGGCTTTAGTTGCAAAATCCCATAACTATTTCGTGATACGCTTTGCGCGCTAAGGAGTGTGATACTATAATTATAGATATGGCCATCGAGAGAGTGACAGATACGAGCTTACACGAGGACGATACCGAAGAAAAGGCGGTTGAATTTTCGCTGCGGCCAACTACCTTTGATGAATATATCGGGCAACCGAGAATAAAAACCACCCTGAAGCTTGCGATTGATGCTGCGAAAAAGCGCGGCGATTCCCTAGATCACGTACTCCTTCATGGGCCGCCTGGACTCGGGAAAACCACGATGGCTGGAGTAATCGCGCATGAGATGAATGCGAATTTTCGCATCACTTCTGGGCCGTCCGTCGAGAAGCCTGGTGATTTGGCGAGCATATTGACGAATTTGACCGATGGCGACGTGCTGTTTATTGATGAGATTCATCGCCTGCGGCGCGTCGTTGAAGAGGTTCTCTATTCGGCGATGGAAGATTACAAACTGGATATCATAATCGGCAAAGGGCCGGCATCTCGTAGCGTGCGCCTGGATTTGCCACATTTTACATTGATTGGAGCCACTACTCAAGCCGGCTCTTTGGCGCAGCCTTTTCGTGATCGTTTCGGGCAGCAGTTTAGGCTAGAATATTATACGCCTGGCGATATTCAGAAGATTATTGAGCGCTCGGCAAGCCTGCTTGGGACAAAGATTGAAGCGGAGGCGGCAAAAATGCTAGCAGAACGATCTAGATTGACGCCACGCATCGCAAATCGCCTATTGAAGCGCGTGCGCGATTATGCTGACGTAAATGGCGATGGAATTATCGACATGAAGTCAACGAAGGCTGCCTTAGAAATGCTCGAAATTGACGAGTTGGGTCTTGACCCGGCCGATAGAAACATGCTCGAACTAATCATTGATAATTACGGCGATAAGCCGGTTGGTCTAAACACGATTGCGTCTTTGACGGGCGATGAAGCGAGCACGATTGAAGATTTTTATGAGCCATACCTGATGCAGTTAGGTATGATCGAGCGCACGAAGCGCGGGCGTGTCGTTACGATGAAGGCACGTCAGCATTTGGGCAAGCTTTAGAAAACCCGCTGCGAAGAGCGGGTTTGTTTTAGCGGAAGATGCCGCGTTTTTTGGCTTTGTCAAATTCTTGCAGAAGCTCTTTTTGCTTACGTGAAAGATTTTTTGGGATTTCAACTAGGATTGTGACGATGTGTGGACCGCGTTCTTCGGAGCCGAGCCTTGGTGCGCCGTGGCCCGAAAGTTTGAAGTTCGTGCCTGGCTGTGTGCCGGCTGGGACTTTCATCGTGATGACGCCGTCGACTGTTTCTACGTCAACCTCTGTACCAAGAGCGGCCTCAGTCATCGTAATGGTTACCTCCGACAGAATTAAGTCACCTTCGCGAGTCAAATGTTTGTCGGCGCGTACGCGAATCTCAACATAGAGGTCGCCACGCTCGCCGCCCTCTGGAGCTGGGCCGCCCCGACCGCTCAAGCGAATCGACTGGCCGTCATGGATGCCGGCAGGGATTTTGAGTTTGACATTTTCGCCGTCGATAGTGATATCTTTTGTTACGCCGAAAATCGCCTCTTTGAAATCAATAGTTGTGCTGGTTTTGTAATCACGACCGCGACGTGCACCGCGAAAACCGCCACCAAAACCAAAAATACTGCCCAAGATATCATCAAGTCCGCCACCACCGAAATCGAAGTTGAAGCTCTGGCCGTTGAAACCATAGGCGCCAAACGGATTGCCACCATCGCTAGAGCCAGCGCCGCCAACCCCAGCGTGACCGAATTGATCATAGCGAGCGCGCTTAGTTTTATCACTCAAAACACTATAGGCCTCGTTCGCCTCTTTGAATTTCGCTTCCGCTTCTTTGTTGCCCGGATTTTTGTCTGGATGGTATTTAATAGCAAGCTTGCGAAAAGCTTTCTTGATTTCGTCATCAGATGCGCCCTTCTGGACGCCAAGAACCTCATAATAGTCCCGTTTACTCATGCCTTACATTATAGTATTTAGCAGTCGATGGGTCAAGAGTGCTAATTCATCATCACGATGCCGACCAGGATAAGGACCGCCGAGAACAGGTATTGCATCATGGCTTTGCGGGTAAATTTTTTCGAACGAATATGTTTTGGGAAGATTTTTGCAAGCACGAGCGCTAAGAAGAATGACGAGAAGAGGCTGGCAGCCTTGCTGACGGCAGTGACGAGTGCTACGATTGGCGCCAAAATTAAGCCCATTTTATACAAAACTTCCGCGATAAGATAAGTTAGCGAATCCATCAGGCTGAGAAACATATTCATCGGATGTTTTTTGCCGACGAAAAATGTGCGTTTCAGGGCGTCGCGCCAAGATTCTACGCAAATTAACAGAATGGCCGAGAAGAGAAATGAACCAAGCTCGAAGAAGAAAAATCCTTGAGCTAAGAGCGAGAAGTCCGCCACGCCATTACCAATAAATTGTTTATAAACCACGTCCGACAAAATTGAAAAGAAGGCATAGATTAGAGTTATAATTGCGACCTTTAGGTTCGGCGGGCCGTTACGTTTTTTGCGACTGCCAAACATTACGATAATTACGGCTGCCATGATAAATAAAAAGGCGAGAGCTTGTGTGGCAGTAATTTTTTCGCCGAGCATCAGAACACCAAGGCCTAGCGAAATAAGCGGACTCGTTTGTCCGAAGATATTGATATCAATCGTATCGCCAATCTGAAGAGCGCGATAGAAAAACATAGAGCCAAGCACGTTTATTGCACCGGCGACTAGCAAACCGATAATATTCGGAATCGGCATCATAAAAACGGCGCGACCAAAGGCGGCGAGCACCAAAATCATGGCCACCAGATAGCACGGAATATGCATTACGACATACGAGCCGGCTTTTTTGCGCGGCAAAGCGTGGTCGGTCAAATAATTTTGTATATAGGAGCCAGCACAATAGAAAATCGATGCAAAAATCGGAAAAATCGCCCACAGCATAAGCATATTATAACATTTTAATTGGTGTGACGCGAGGCTACGGCCATCGGATCTGAATCTTGAGAAAAATCGTCTTCCTGCCTGGCGGCGCACAGCAGATGCTCGACAACATGCGCGATAGTCAAGAAACCCTTAATCTGCATCTTTTCATTCACGACCAGGCAATAGTCCGTGCGATTGCGCAGAAAAACTCGCAGCGCCTCGTCCAGCGTATAATCTGGCGCCACGTAGACGACGTTTCGATCTGTATAGTTTAAGATATTGCTGTCTTCACTGATTTTATGGATGTCAAAAATGTCGCTCCGCGCAACGCCACAAATCTGCGAGTGTTCGTCGATAACAGGAAATATTTTTGCGCCGGTTCGATGCAGTTTGTCTAGCAGCAGAGGGCCGAGTTTGTCGGCGGTATGAATTAGCGCAATTTGGCGGCGCGGCGCCATTACATCGGCTACGCGTAAATCTTTCGCGCCTAGAGTCGTGATAATTTGCTCGCGTTGAGTCGCCTCTAGCGCCGCTCTGGGTATACGTTTTAGCAGAGAGATTAGCTCCTTCTCTGTTTGCGGAACTGCAGGTGCGGCCGGAGCTTTCGGTGGGCGATATTTTTCCAAGATTGGGTCGATTTTGCGAGTTATGCTCGCCATCACTCTAAAAAATAGAGAGTCCATATGGTAAAATTTTAGCATGAATAAGGTTACAGTAGCAGTTATTATTATCATCACGGCGCTTTTTGGAGGTTTGGTCGTAAGTTCTTTTTTGCAAAAGCAAGCAGACACAATAGATTACAGTCAGTATGATTCAACGAAAATCATTGCAGCAGACGAGAATAATGGCAATGTGGCCGACCATGTGCGCGGTAAAACCGACTCTAGTGTTGTTTTGGTCGAATATGCGGACATGCAGTGCCCTGGTTGTGCATCCGTAATGCCGAGGATTAGCGAACTGACAAAGCTTTACGGCGATCGTGTGGCGTTCATCTTCCGCAGTTTCCCAATTCAAGGACATAAAAATGCACGTGCGGCGTCGGCAGCTATCGAAAGTGCGAGCCGGCAGGGTTATTTCTGGGATATGGTCGAAATTATGTATAGCAATCGCGCTGGTTGGATAAATCTGGACGGTAGTAGTCGCACAGACGAATTCGCGCGCCTATTCAAGACTGTAGCACCAGATGGCGATGAGGAAAAATTCCGCAGCGATTTGAGTGATGAAAATATCGAAAAGAAAATTAACTTCGATTATGCGCTGGGCGCGAACAATGACAAGATTACCGGAACGCCAGCTTTCCTAATTAACGGCAAGGCGATTGATATGACGGAAGTTAAAAATATGGACGACATTCGCAATTTTGTCGAGGATGGCATTAAGAACGCGCTGAAAGAAGCCGGTCTGCCAAGCGAGCCAAATTACGATTCGATAGTGGAAGTAACAGAATAATAGTTACCACAAAAAATACCCCGTCACTGGGGTATTTTTTACATTTCGATGTAATCATTCCAACGAAATGTATCCATTCGCAGCGCCCCCTTTCGGCCGCGCTTCTTCATGGTGTTTCTCCTGCTTAGTAATGACACGCTCTAAAAACGACCTTTGTCCCCAACCGATATTCGGCACAGAGCGATGTTTAGCATTATAGCAAGCTACTTTTGCAGATGCAAGCATAATCGCGAGCATTCCGCAAGTGTCATCTGTTAATTCGCGTGATTTTTTAGCGCCGCACGAATGCGATCTTCTACGGACAGCTCAGCATCTACACCCTCTAGTGCCTTGGTAGCATCCGCCAAATTGAAGCCTAGCGCCATAAGAGCCTCAAGCGCTTCGTCGTTGGTTGGGAGCGGCTCGGTCGCTAGTTCAGTCTTGCGCCCGTAGTAAGTCGGCAAGCCTACTTTTTCGCGAAGGTCAACAATTACGCGCTCGGCAGATTTCTTTCCCACGCCTGAGGCCTGAGCGACAAAAGCCGCGTCGGCGTTCGCTATAGCATTGCGGACCTCTTCGGCCGGCGCCAGCGACAAAATAGACATCGCGGCTTTCGGTCCAATCCCCTGCACCGTTATGAGAAGCTCGAAAATTTTCTTGGCCGCCAAGGAAGTAAAGCCGAACAGTTCCTCGGATTGCTCGCGGATGTGATGAAAAGTATAGAGTTTCACCTCTTCGTCGAGCGTTAAATTATCAAAATCAATGGAGGTTAAATTTACCTCGTAGCCCACGCCATGTACGTCAATAATGACAGAATTTACAATTTTTTCCGCCACAATTCCTTTAATATGCGCTATCATACCTGTTATTATGCGCTAAAACGAGTGATTGCGCTAGCGTTTTACAGACTATATTGCGCGCGAGTCATAAGTGCGTGAGTTATTGCGGCTGCCAAAGCGTCGGCAGCGTCATCCGGCTTGACGATTTCTTTCATTTCAAGATATTGGCGGACAGCCTCTTGCATCTCTTTCTTTTTGGCGCGACCATAACCGGTGAGCGTCTGCTTGATTTGGAGCGGCGTATATTCAAAGATCGGAAGCTCGAATTGACGGGCCACCAAAATTACAACGCCGCGAGCTTCGGCGACCGTAATGCCGGTAGTGATGTTCTGGTTGAAATATAGTTTCTCGATGGAGACTTGGTCGGGGTGCGTTTCTTCGATAATTTGATGCATAGAATCGTAAATGTCGAGCAGGCGATCAGCGAGCGGCGTATGCGCGGGCGTCGCGATTACACCGGCGGTGACCATGCGCGGTTTTTTGTGAGTCACAAAATCTACCACGCCAAATCCACAAATTCCAGTTCCTGGGTCTATTCCGAGTATACGTCTCTTCGCCATTTCTCTTATTTTAGCACCGTTAGCCACTTGCGTCTTGCTTGTGCTTGACTTTTTGGCATATCCGTGCTATAATATAGTTATATGGCCATTGCAAACCTTATGGCCCATGTTTCTGAGTTTTGATTTTTATACGATAGATGATGCGGTGAAAAATCTGCGCGATTTCGCGGCGGAACTGTAAGAGCGTATAAATAACAGAGAGAATCGATAAAACTATTAGAACGCCCGTGCCGACAAAAACTTTTGGGTCGTCATATGTAGTTATGAGTGGGTCGACCTCGGTGGGCGCAAAGTCCATTTCAGTGCTGGTGCGGATTTTTCGGCAGCGGTTGGTGTCGAGGTTACGTTCGTAGCCATCGGCACATTCGGTAGTTTTTTCGGTCGTAATTTTCTTACAACGGCCCGTTTCGGGGTTGCGATAGTAACCTGCCTGACACTCGGTCGCGGTACCTTCTTCTATCTTCTTACAGCGACCGGTCAAGAGGTTTAGATATTTACCCTCCGGGCAAGTCGTTTCAGAGTTGTCCTCGGTTATTTTAATGCAGTTCCCGGTTTCAATGTTGACGATTTTGCCGTCTGGGCAGCTCTGAAATTCTTGATAGATGTTCTCCGAGCCGGGAGTAGGAGCATAAGTTAGGCTCCAGTTGTCGTCATCGAAAAGCGCGTACGAAGTGGCCTTGCGCTGGCCATGAGGATATTGAAACAAGGCTATCGGACGACCATTATCTAGTAACTGAATCTCAGCGGCGCTGCTGGGATTTTTTGTGAGCGCAAAATCGAGATTCTGTACCGCGACGTAAGCCTTCGGCGCAAGCGAACCAGAGAGCGGAGCTAAATTTTTCTTAAATTGCAGCGCGCAAGAGTCGAGCGAGATTTCGTGGTCTGAAAAATTTTGCAGTTCAATAAATTGCTCCGTAGCGAGCATGTCATAATAGCTCAGTAGCTCTGTAAAACGTAGTGCGTCACAGACGATGGGTGGTGGTGGCGGTTGAGAAATAGCGTCGAGGTCGAGGTCGGGGTAATATTTAGCGCTAGTAAAAGCAGTCCCTTCACGTAGAGCGGAATAATTATCTTCGGCTTTGGTTGAGAATTTTGGAGCCTGATTCGTACACTCGATTTTGCCCCAGCAGGTTTCGTCGAGTTTTTGGTCGTCGTAGTATAATTCGAGTTTACCCGCCGTAGAGGCGAGGCCGGAGTCAGAAAAATAGTAAGTCAGACCAGAGTCGGCGAAATTTTCGAATTGCGGGCTTTTAGAGAAACCGAGCACGAGCCGGTCTTTCGCTAAAATGGCGCGCGCAGGAAAAGTATAATCCCCGGCGTGATTGCCGGCGCTGTTATAGTAACTTATTTTGAGACGATCGAGAGGTGGCGGCTCGGCGTTAAAAGCGAGTTCGATGAAATCGTAATTTTGCGAATCATATTCGTCTTTATAGCCTACATTGAAAGCATGGAAATATGCCGGCGGCGTGGCGGCGAAGGCAGAATTTTGCACACAAAAACAAGCAACTGTTCAAACGAGGGCGATGATGTGTTTCAAAATTCTTTTCATAGCCTTAGTTTATGGCCGGCGCAAAAGTCGCGCAAGCATGAGCATAATCTTGCAAGGCATGGTAAAATATAGTCATGAGCGATTTTCTAAATATCGCCACTGTTGCGCTGGTCGTGCTGGCGCAGTCTTCCCTGCAGTTAAATCTTGGGGGCTTGATTTTGTTGTATCACGCGAGTGCGGGAAAGCATCGCCGTCGCAAAACGCGATATCTGGCAAAGAGTTATATTTGGGGCGCGATGGCGGTGAATTTTTTGGCGGTTTGCTCAAGTTGCTTCGTGGCAGACAGATTATTTAGCGGTAAACTTTCGGCGCTATGGATGCTGGCGACGATTGGCGTACTGGTCGCTTGCGGGATCGTGATGTGGACACTTTATTACAGAGGCGGCAAAAATACGGAAACTTGGATGCCGCGATCTTTTGCGCGTTATATTCGTAAAAAGTCTCGAAATGCAGACGACAATATCAGCGCTTTTTCATTAGGGATGCTGAGCAGTTTTGCCGAAATGCCGCTAAGCCTGGCGCTATATCTGATAGCGGGAAATGCGATTTTGCAAACAAGCGCAAATATACAAATTATTCTGATTGTAGCCTATACCCTGCTGACCGCGCTGCCGATGTTCGTACTGAAACTGCGAATGAAAACTGGAGCGAACGTAATTGCAGCGCAAAGGTGGCGAGTGCGAAATAAAAAGTTTATTCGGTTTGTTTCTGGTTCTAGCTTTTTGATATTGGGGTTATTTATTTTTACGTTTTGGGTGTTGTGATGGCGCGAAAAAAGATTAGTTACGAATATAGTAGAGCCGGGGTCGAACAGTCTATATTGGCGAGCGCAAGGAGTGCGAGGATTCCAGAAGGCTGGGCTAAACAGATTGCAAAACGCGTGGCAGATGGGACGGACCGCTGGATAGAAGACAAAGATACCGTGACTGAGGGCGACTTGAGGCGCGTGATTGTGCGAGAATTGAAAGAAATTTCGCCAGAACTTGCTTTTGCTTATAGTAATCATGATAAAATAATATAAAGTATGCCAAGATTCGAATATGATTTAGTTGTAATCGGAAGCGGCGACGCGGGTGGCACTGCGGCGCTGGTTGCTGCGAAGTCTGGTTTGCGAGTGGCGATTGTCGAGTCTGGCAAGTGGGGCGGTTCGAGCTTGAATAGTTCTGATGTGCCGGTAAATGCCCTGCTCCATGTTTCGGATGTCTTGAGGTTGGTGGCGAATTCTACGAAATTGGGCGTTTCAGGCAACAACGTGCGCTATAATTATCCGACGATTAACAACTGGAAAAACGTCGCTATGAAACGGGCAGGCGCGAATAGCGATAAAGAGTTCAAAGAGGCTGGCATTGACTGCTATGAAGCAACTGGACGGATTATTTCGAAACACGAGGTGAGCGCCGGCGAAAAAGTTTTGAAAACCAAGAAGATTTTGATTGCGACGGGGGCTTCGACGCTAGATACTGGCATCAAGATTCAATCTGGAGTAAATTATTGGTTGCGCGAAAATATTTTTGATATGGTGCGGCCGCCAAAAAGCATTTTTATCGTTGGGGCCGGGTCTACTGGATGCGAGCTGGCGCAGTTCTTTATTGCACTGGGGACAGAGGTCGTGATTGCAGATATCGCCGGCAGGTTGTTACCGCGCGAGGATGAAGAGGCCGGACAGGTTCTGGACGAAATTTTTGAGCGCGAACACATTAAAGTTTTGACTCAAACCAGAGTAGTCGCGATTGAGGCAAACTCTCCGTATAAGCGCGTTGTGTTTATGCGAGGCGGCGAGGAAAAATCGATTCGCGTCGATGAGGTGCTCGTTTGTACTGGTAGTGCGCCAAATATTGATGTTGGCTTGGATAATGTCAAGATAAAGCACTCGCGAAATGGAATAGAGGTCGATGCCTTTATGCGAACATCGGTGAAGAATATTTTTGCGGCTGGTGACGTGACTGGCGGGCAGAGTTCGACCGAGAAGTCGATTATCGAAGGTCGCGTGGCGGCGAGTCATATTATTGGAAAGACGAAGAATGTTGCGGATTATCGTGGGCTAATTCGCGTGACGAATACTAGTCCGCAAATCGCCGAGGTCGGCGTGACGGAAGACGATTGTATTAAGAGCGACCGCAAGTTCAATAAGATTATTTTGCCGCTAGAGGCAGTCCAGAAAGCGAACACGAGTAATTTTTATAGCGGTTTTGTGAAAATTATTACCAGCAAAGGCGGGCGAATTATCGGCGGCACAGTAATGGCGCCAGAAGCGGCCACGATTGCGCAGGAGCTAGCCTACGCCGTGCGTTTTGATATGCACGTACAGGAAGTCGCGGAAACACCACACGCCGCAAATGAGTGGTCCGAATTGATTCGGGTTGCCTGCGAGCAACTTTGTAGATAGTTTTTGCGCGCCGAGAGCGTGACGCGTAGATGAATGCGGAATAAAAAAATAAGCCTGACGGCTTTTATTCATGGTGGCGGGGGTTGGATTTGAACC
>DGRN01000002.1 GCA_002391075.1 Candidatus Saccharibacteria bacterium UBA4387 | reverse complement strand
AACCAAATCCGCTTCTTCGTCTGGGTGCCAAAGATTTTGCAATCCTTCGTAGAAGGCCAAATTTACTCGCAATACCCAAGCGTGCAAATTTACCGCATGAGCGAAGATTATGTTGACCGCCGCAGCAATTATCCAGTTAGCTACAGCGCCGAAATCACCCTGACTGACAACGAGGTTCTCCCGATTCGCACTTTCGAGAGCTTCGAGGTCGATCCGCTTGCTGGTATTACCGGTACGCTCGCCAAGCTCAACCCATCCGGCGGCGAAGAAATGTGGATTCAAATCATTACGCGCCCGGTCGCCGACAACTGGCGCAGCAAAACTGACGTTTGGGTTAAAAAGGTCAAATCCGGCAACACTGGCGGCAGCATCCTTATGAATCTCGTCGGTTATCTAGTTCAAATTATACATGCGCTATGGGAGCCACCGACAGTTTCCGAAGACGGCGAAACCAAAGTCGAGCTTTCCGAACGTGATAAAGCCCGCATCGCCGCAGCCGAAGAAAAGGCCAACAAGCTCGGCTACGAAGTTAAAATTCGCCTCGTTTACGTCGGCGACAGCGAAATTAACGCTAAGCTCAACATGCAAGCCCTCGTCGGTACCTTCAAACAGTTCAATTCGACCAGCATCAATGGTTTTCGCATGTTTGGCGCCACCACCAATCCGGCCGCGCTCGATGCTTACAAAGCACGTCAATTTACCGACCACGGTTTTATTCTGAACGTTTCCGAGCTAGCATCGGTCTATCATTTGCCACACACAAACGTCGAAACACCAAACATCGTCTGGGCATCTAGCAAGACCGCCGAGCCTCCGGCCAAGTTGCCAATGCTTACCGGCAACACTAGCTACGACGAAAATATCTCCGCCTTCGGTTTGACAGACTTCCGCGGCATCAAACACCAATTCGGCATGTATCGCCGCGACCGTAGCCGCCACGTCTATATCATTGGTCAGACCGGCTCCGGTAAATCTGGTCTCTTGACGCTTTTTGCGCTCAGCGACATTTATCATAATCAGGGCTACTGCATTATCGATCCGCACGGCGACCTTGCGTTGGACAACCTCAAATTCATTCCTGAATCACGCGTCAATGACGTTGTATATTTCAATCCAGCCGACACGCAATACCCGATGGCCTTCAACCCGCTCGAAGTCTACGATCCAGCCCGCAAGCCAAATATTTCTTCCGAAGTTATCGGCGTGTTAAAGCGTATGTTCGGCGAATCTTGGGGTCCACGCCTTGAGCATATCTTGCGCTACACCTTGCTCGCGCTCCTCGATCGCCCAGAAACCACGATGCTTGACATCTCGCGTATGCTCACGGATAAGGAATTCCGCAAAGAGACACTCAACTACTGCCAAGACGTCACGGTTCTGCAGTTCTGGAAACAAGAGTTCGGCTCTTGGGGCGACAAGCAAGTAACCGAATCCGTCGCGCCAATCCTAAACAAGGTCGGCGCCTTCACGGCCAACCCAATCATCCGCAATATTATCGGTCAGCCAAAATCCAGCTTCGACGTTCGCAAGATTATGGATGAGGGCAAAATTCTCGTCGTTAACCTTTCTAAGGGTCTTATCGGCGAAGATAACGCTGCCATTCTCGGTTCCTTCCTCGTCACGAAGATTCAGCTCGCCGCAATGAGCCGCTCAGATATTCCAAATATCGAAGATCGCCGCCCATTCTACCTCTACGTCGACGAGTTCCAGAACTTTGCTACCGAATCCTTCGCCGTAATTCTTTCTGAGGCGCGCAAATACGCCCTCAACCTCACGGTCGCCAACCAGTACACCAGCCAGATGACCGACCAGGTCCGCGACGCTGTCTTTGGTAACGTCGGTACAACCATCTCATTCCGCGTTTCTGCTGACGATGCACCGATTCTCTCCAAACAGTTCGAGCCAGTCTTCGAGGCGCAAGATTTGCTCAATCTCAACAATCGCCACTTCGTCGTCTCGATGATTATCAACGGCGAGAAAACGCCAGCTTTCTCTGCGACTACACTCAGTATCCCAGATACACCATGTGACTTGACGCCACGTATCATTCGCAACTCGCGCCTCACTTACGCACGCCCACGCGCCGAAGTTGAAGCCGAAATCCGCCAAATCATGGAAGCTGCCGACAAATACAAGAAAGAACTATCCGACTCTGGTCGCGCCGCCGGCGAACAGGGAAGCGCAAACGCCGATAAGCCAGCCAAAGAAAAGCCGATCTTCCAATTCCAGCCTACTCCACAGTACGAATTCAAAAAGCAAAAAATCTCCCCAAACACCGCCCAAGGCGAAAGCGAATCCGCTGGCAACGGCCTTAAAAATCTCGGCGCACTCGTAGCGGCCGCCAAGGAAAAGCAGAGCAAAGAAGAATCCCCCGAAGCCACTCAGAAGCCGCAGGAGGCCACTTCCGAAGCAAAGCAGCTAAATACTAAAAGCACAAGCGAAAAGCCCGCAGAGCGCACGAAATCGCGCCAAAACGGTAACAATCGCCGCCGAAACAACCGCTCGCAAAAACCCAAGAGCCAAAACTCATAAAAAATGCCCCGTTTGGGGCATTTTTAAGCGCTATCTCTCGTCTCCGCTACCGGTAAGTTTATTTCTTTGCTGGCGACTTTCAAGCTTACTCAGATTCTCTTCTGCTATTTCCTGCAGCGACAATCCCGAATAGCGCGCAATTTGCGCAATATACCAAAGCACATCACCCAACTCTTTCGAGATAGCCGCTCGGTCTTCATCGCTTACTTTGCCGCCTTTATCGCGCACAATCTTTTTGAATTTCTCGCAGACTTCACCCGCCTCTCCCGGCAAGCCCAATATGACCGCCGCAAAACCCGGACTTAAAATATCGCTATCCTGCGCCAATAAATCATATTTTTTCGACAACTCCTGATACTTGCTAAAATCCATTTTTCCTCCGTTTCTACAATTATTCTAGCACACAAAAATCTCCGCCCAGGGGAAGGGCGGAGATGTGTTTTTCTCTTTCTAATCTTAGGACAAAGCCTGCAAGACGAAGTTGATGATTGCGTAGGCAAGGATTGCAATTACGAGACCGATGATACCGTAGAGAATCGTATCTTTACCCTTCTTAACCTTCGCAGCATCACCCTGGGATGTAGCATAGCTAATACCACCAAGAATGATCATGATGACGGCAATGATACCGATGACATAAGTAATGGTGTTAATAATGGTCTGAACAATCTTGGTTAGGTTCGTAGAACCGGCATCGCAGCGATTTGCGTCGGTCGCAGCAATAGCAGCCGTCGCACAAGCACCATTATTAGTGCCCCATACGTCATACTGCTTCTGTTCGCCACTTACCGTAATATATTGCGTACCACAAAATGCGGTCTTTTCAGTATCGTGCGAACCGCCCGGTTCAACAAATTGCAAATTCGGATAAGCCGTCTGAGTAGTAGGATTGTCCGGCGTACAGGTGGTTTCACCGCCGGTAGCAAATGCCGATCCAGCAATCAGAATCGCCAAGGCGAAGGACGCTAATGCTATAAAAGTTTTCTTTTTCATAATATTCTCCTTTAGAGTTATCTACCATAAATCATAGCACATTGCATTTAATGTTATCAATAATGACCATAAGCAAAATCTCCGCCCAGGGGAAGGGCGGAGATATGTTTTTCTCTTTCTAATCTTAGGACAAAGCCTGCAAGACGAAGTTGATGATTGCGTATGCAAGAATCGCGATCACGAGACCGATGATACCATAGAGAATCGTATCTTTACCCTTCTTAACCTTCGCAGCGTCACCCTGAGATGTAGCATAGCTAATACCACCAAGAATGATCATGATGACAGCAATGATACCGATAACATAAGTAATGGTGTTAATAATGGTCTGAACAATCTTGGTTAGGTTTGTAGAGTCGCCCTCACAGCGGTTGGCATCAGTTGCGGCAATAGAAGCTGTCGCGCAGGCTCCGTTATTGTCTCCGTATACATGGTACAGCACCTGCTCACTACCTATCGTAACATACTGCTTTCCGCAATATGCTGGTTTATGTGTCGTCTTCGTCGTACTTGTTGCCTCGGCTTTCATTTTTTCATCTGACACAAATTCCAAATTCGGATATGCTTTCTGGTCTTCCGGCTTACAGGTAGCAGTGTTATTTTCACCCCCGGTCTTATTAGTATCGTTGTTATTGTTATTACCGCCTGGCACTCCACCCGTAGCGAACGCCACACTACACATGCTAAAGCTTAGAGCCAGTATAGCACCAACAGTAACCAATATTTTGCTTGTCTTACTCACTTTCTTTTCCTTTCTTGAAAGTATTACCTTTAACAATATTCTAAAATAACATACAAAAAAACACAAGTTTTTCAAGAGATAAGGCAGGGAAGCGCAATTTTCTCTTTTTGCGCCCTATTTCTCGTTTTTCCAATTTTTCGATCTTGCGCTCTGCTTTTTTCATTTCGCCATGCGCTGCGCCATTCATACGCACGACAATAATACAAAACGACGAACAACGTCCAAATCGGCTCAATGCACAAAAATACAAAAAACACAAAAATACACACAAAATCGCACGCACATCGAAATAGGGCGCAAATACGCCAAAATTCAGCCAACGCCAAAAAAATCACTATTTTTTAGACGATTGTATGCTCGACTTTTCGTTGAATATTTAATGTCGCACAATGTATATTTTACGACATTCCAGTATCATACGGCGATATATATACAATCGTCCATATCCACAGCCTTACGCTACACATATCTAGTAATTACCTATTAATCCCTAGTCCTCTCGCCATTTTTCACGCAAAGACATACATTAATGTCGCCTTCCACCTCTATAAAATTCGGATCGGGGGAGTTTCAGAAGTGCTTGGGGAAGCGCAAATTTCGATTTTTCCGGGCCATCCACCCAAGCGACCCCCGTAAATCCCGTTTTTCGCCAGATCTCGCTGGATTTCAAAATTTTTCTTCGTCCACCCTACCCATCTGGCACTTTTCTTACGTCGCAAAACGCACTTTAACACGCCCGCCCCAAACGCTCGCTCAAACATATTCAAAATCGCTTTTTCATCGACCGAACAAAAACCGAACATTAGGGAATTCGAGGGAACTTCGGCCTTTTATCTAGGCCTTGACCTCGTTCACCAAATCTGCGCCCTCTTCAAAGGCTCGCAAACTTCCTAAAGTCGCATCCGCGATATTCTTCAGAGCATTCTTCGTCAAAAATGCCTGATGCCCTGTTATGATCACATTTGGCAAAGACATCAGCCGCGCCAAAACATCATCCTCAACCACCTTCGTCGACCAGTCGTTAAAGAAGTACTCCCCTTCCCCCTCATAGACATCAATCGCTGCGCCGCCAATTTGCCCTTTGCGCAAAGCGTACAAAAGCGCCCGCGAATCAATCAGGGCACCACGTGCCACGTTAATAATCACCGCGTCATTCTTCATCATCTGAATCGCAGCATGCCCGACAATATGTCGCGTTTCTGGCATCAGCGGACAATGAAGGCTCAAAACATCACACTCGCGGTACAAATCCTCAAGCTCAACATACTTAACACCGTTTTCTTTCGCCCAATCCTTATCTGGGAATGCATCATACGCAATAATATTCATACCGAAACCGCGCAAAATCCCAGCCATAATGCGACCAATCTTGCCAGTGCCCAAAATACCCGCCGTCAAACCATGCAAATCGCGCCCAGTCAGACCGCCGAGCTCAAAGTTCATCGCCTTCGTACGCGCACAAGCCTGCGGAAGCTTCCTCGTCAGCGCCAATAGCAGCGCCGCGCCATGTTCCGCCACTGCATACGGCGAGTAGGCCGGAACACGCACGATTTTAATACCAAGCTCCTGCGCCGCCCCCACGTCAACATTGTCGAATCCCGCACAGCGCATCGCCACAATTTTCACACCATACGACGCCAACTTCGCCAAAACCTTCGCATCCAGCTTATCGTTCACGAAAGCACAAACCGCGTCAAAACCACGCGCCTTCGCCGCCGTCCGCCCATTGAGACGACTTTCGAAATACTCAATCTCATAGCCAAATTCCGTATTCGCCACATCGAACGACTCCTTGTCGTAAGATTCTGTGCTAAAAAACGCAATTCTCATTTATAATACGCCTTCCCTTCAATCCGCAAATCCACGTATTCGCAACTAATTCCCTTCTCGTCCAAGTATCGCACCATTCGCGACATATCTTCGGCCTGCACCGCCGTATCTCTATCAAGGTTCAATTTGTAATGTTCTGCCCTTCCCACCAGATACACATCAATCTCGCGCACCAAACGATACGGCAAGACAATTCGCTCGACTTGCAGCTCGTAATCAACCACATCATCCTCCAAACGCGCCACAAAATCTTTCACGCGCTGCGACACGTTATTACCGGCATTCTCATCATGGATTGGCGCTTTCGGCTCTTTTTTCGTTTCGACCGCTGCCGCCTCGGCCGCCCGTTTCGCTTCCATCTCGCTCAGATAGTTAAAAATGCAATAGCCAAAAATCAGCGTCACCAAAGCCAAACCAGCAATAAACACAATTTTTCGGCGATGATTCTTTTTATGATCCGCCACCCGCTGCAATTTTTCTTCGGTATTTCGTCGCGCCTCACCCGCAATTGCACGCCCTACGCGAAAAGAATTCAATTCCGATGCCGGCCTATCGTTCAGATTTCCAATCCGCTCCTCGCGCACTGAAGCAGGAGAATCCCCGCGGCTCCGTCTCGCAGAGCCACTTCGCCTCTTTTTCGTTTCGCGCTGATAGCCGCCACCCAATATCTTCATTTAGGCATCCAATAAAACTTCAAGCCCCGGCAACTTCTTGCCGCACAGCAGCTCCAAACTGGCGCCACCGCCAGTCGACACTAGGCTAAATTTCAACGAAGAATGATTCGGATCGCGCAACAAGCCCTCAACAAAACCAGCCGTATCGCCGCCACCAACAATCGTCAAACCAGTGCTATGACCCATCGCCGTCGCCACCATCTGCGAACCATAAGCAAAGCGGCTATCTTCCACCAAGCCCATCACGCCGTTCCAAATAATCGTCTTCGCCTTGCGAATCATATCATCCATCCTCGCGATGCTACGCGGCCCAATATCCAACTTCGTACCATTCTCGTCAAGCGAAAAATCTTCCGCTACATAAACTTTCGGATTCTCGTTTGCGTATCCATCCGCCGCAATCTTACCACCGACCGCAATCATATCTGCTATTGGCAAAAACTTCTCAATCAGCGGCTGCTTATCTTCAACCTTCGCACCACCAATCATCACGAGCACCGGATGCTCCGGATCATTAGTCGCTTCCTCAAGCTTCGAGACTTCGTCTTCAACCAAAAAGCCCGCCACGGCTGGCAACTTGCGCGCAATCGCATCCGTCGACGCATGCGCGCGATGAATCACCGCAAAACCATCTTGCACAAAAACTTCCGCGCCTGTCGCCGCAATAATTTCGTCCGCATACTGCTCCGAATTTGCTTCTTCTTCCGGCGAAAAGCGTAGATTTTCTAGCATCAACACGCCACCGTTTGGCGTATCCGCTACCGCCTCGCGAACCACTTCGCCCGTTGTCTCGCTACAAAAGCGAACGTCCTTATTGGCCAAGAGTTTCGCAAGGCGCTGCGCCACCGGCGCCAGGGAATACTCATTCACGACTCCGCCCTTCGGTCGCCCCAAGTGCGAAATCAGAATCAGCTTCCTACATCCCTGCGCCAGCAAATAATTCAAAGTAGGCAAACTAGCCGAAATCCGCATATCTTCAACAACCTCGCCGTCTTTCATTGGGACATTATAATCAACACGCACCAATACGTTTTTACCCACGACGTCAATATCGCGAATTGTCTTCTTACGGAATTTCATTTTACCTCCTGTTTGCCTACCCTTTTTCAAAGAAATTATTTGATTTTGCGAATTTGAATCGAGTTCGTCATGCCCTCTTCTTCGCGCAAACCGCTCACGAAGACGACCGTCAACTCGTCTTTGCCCTCGCGAACCTTCAAGTAGCCGCGATTCTTCAAATCTTGCACTGCATCGAAAGCATGATCGTTCTCAAACTCACACAAGAACGCCGAGTTTGCATAAATCAAAGCCAACTGGCCAGCAACACGCTTGTTATCCGTGACCGAAACAATCGGCATGTTTGGACGTTGTGCAGCAATTGCGCGCGCAGTCGTACCGGTCTTCGTAACCGCCACAATCGTGTCCGCATCAATCTTCTCAGCCAATTCCACAGCAGCCTTCGCGATCACATCATACGAATGGACTGGGCCTTCTGGGTCGCCCTCAAGCGGCTTCATTGGCGAATTATCCTGCGTGTAGAGAATGATTTTCTTCATTTCTTTAATCGCTTCAATCGGATATTGGCCGTTTGCCGTCTCGTCAGAAAGCATCACTGCGTCAGCGCCAAGAATAACCGCCGTCGCAACGTCGTTCACCTCAGCACGAGTTGGCTGTGGTTCGTTAACCATGCTAGCAAGCATTTGCGTCGCCACAATGACGAACTTCGAGTGCTTGCGGCAGAAATTGATAAGCTTGCGCTCAACAATCGGCACAACCTCTTCGCCAGTTTCATAAGCCATATCGCCACGCGCAACCATGATGCCATCGGTCGCCTTAACGATAGCTTCCATCGTCTCGTCGTCTTTAACCGCTGCGCGAGTCTCAATCTTTGCAATAATCTTTGCATCAGAACCATGCGAAACCAAAATCTGGCGCAACTTCTCGATATCGCCCGCATTCTGCACGAAGCTCATCGCAACGTAATCGAAATCGCGCGAAACACCGAACTCGATATCAGCCAAATCTTTCTCGGTAATAACGTCGCCACCGAGGTTCGTATCTGGCAAGTTCACGCCCTTGCGGCTCATAATAAAGCCATCATTCTCGACACGCATCGACATCTTCGTATCAGACAAAATCTCTTTTACAGTGCAGCGCACGTGACCGTCGAACAAGAACAAAGTCTCACCCGGCTTACACTTCGCAGCCAAGTTGTACTGAATCGGTACCGTCAAGCCACCGTCATGCTCTTTCATCTCGTAGTCAAAGATAAGCTCATCGCCCTCGTGCAAATCAAGATGATTATCCTTAAGCTCGCCCAAGCGAATCTTCGGACCCTGCAAATCCTGCAAAATCGCCACATTCTTGCCGCGCTCAGCCGCATACTTGCGAATTATCGCAATTTGCTCGTCGCGCTCTTCGTGCTTACCGTGGCTAAAGTTTAGACGGAACATGTTTACGCCAGCGTAAACCATCTCCTTCAATTTTTCTTCTGCGAAAACGGACGGCCCAACAGTCGCCACGATTTTCGTGCGTTTAAATAATCTTTTACTCATACATCTATCTTATCACGCCGGCCCTGTTTTTTATAGCACAAGCGTAGCATTTTTGCCCTTTCCGCCGCCCTTCCCTACCCCTGTTATTTTTGTGATTTATACTATATTTTTGACTTTTTCGCAAAAAAGTATTGACATTTGTAGCTATCTGTGCTATAATACGATTATTGCGCTTGGGAAGGCGGTTTGTCCCCATTCGCATGATCTTACCATTTCACGAAAGAGGTGAAAATATTGACGAAACACCGTTCGACTATGCGGACGACTCTGTGTTTCAGGTTCTGGACGATGGACAAATCTAAAGCCCCTTGGCAGCCTCCGGTTGCAAAGGCGAGCCTGTCCACTCCCGAAACCCACGAGCACAAGCGTCCTACCGGTCAGCAGTGGTTCGCCCCTGGCGATCTTTAGATTCGCTGGGCGCGGCCCAGTCGATTTGCCCTCACGGTAAGCCTTCCGTGATTATTCGGTACGTCCGAAGACAGCAAAGCGACTCAAAATATTGCCGACAGGTTAGACTGCCCGATGCAGAGATGTGGGGGATTCCCCGCGGGTATCTCTCGTATCGCAACCAGTCATTAATGCTTTCAACGGTGGAGACAAATTGCGCCCGCTCTCAGCGGACTCGATCACTGTCTCCACCATAAGGAGGGGTATATGCATACAAGCGGATTTAAGTGACAACTTATCGTCTCGTTCAACGTTCTAACCTCTCTGCCCCGCCACTGCCGGCGGGGCTTTTTATATGCCGAACCGCCTCTCGAAAGAATACAAAAAACTCTCCAAAAGGAGAGTTTTTAAAATCTAACTGGTGATCACGGCGGGATTCGAACCCGCGATTGCCTGGATGAAAACCAGGAGTCCTAACCACTAGACGACGTGACCAGATATAAGCATTATATCACTTAGGCCGCCATAAATCAAGACCACAAAAATAGCGCCGAAGCGCTATTTTATGTATTCTACTGATTATCCGAGCAGGCAATCGAATCGCCTTCGAGCGCCATGAATAACGCAAAATCACGCTTACCCGAAGAACGATCATAGGTGCCTTCCGTAGCGGAGCATTTCGCATTATGAATCGCTACAATACGATGTCCCCCAACGCCATTAAGGTTACTTTGCGAGAATTTTAGTTTCGACAAGTCAGCATCAGTCGTATTCTTGGCGTTTCCTGTACAACCCGTTGTACAATCACTCGCAGCAGAAGCAGTCGCTATCCAGTAATCTTCGCCATCTGGATCCTGAAACTGAGAAGCATCGCCTCCAGCTATAATATATCTCTTCACGAAATCGCTGTTTTTATATATATCTTCGCTTGCAGTACTGCCAGAATCATCCCAAGGCAACTTTCCATTGTTATTGCTTTGATAAGACGAGATCGCCGTCACGAAACGACTCAAATCGTTCTTGCGTTGCGTATTGCGCTGGCCGCGTTGCAAAGCTGGCAACGCAATAAATACCATCAAGAAAATAAGGCCAGCAATTGCCAAAACAAGCACGACCTCAATGATTGTAAAGCCCCCTCTATTTTGCCTTTTCAACATGCATGCTCCTATTTTTAATTATGCTTAAACTTAATTATACTCTATTTCTTCGCCACACGAACAATAATGTCAGCAATGCGTCCTGCCGCATTATCTTTAGAAAACTCAGCCAAATTCCGCGCCAACTCTTCCCTTTTCGCAGCGTCATTAATCAACTCGTCAAAAGCCTTCAGGAGTTTTTTCGGATCTTTCGACATCGCGTCGTCAGACACGACCAAAGCCGCATTCGCGTCCGCATAAGTCTTCGCATTCTTTACCTGATGATAGCCCGGCAATTTATGATTCGGCACCATAATTACCGCTTTCTTCATCGCCGAAAGTTCCGTCATTGTCGATGCGCCAGCCCGACTAATCACCAAGTCGGCCGCCGCAAACAGCTTCCACATTTCGCCCGAAAATTCCAGCATCCGAAAATTCGAGCAAAGCACACCTTTCTCCCATTTTTCATAGCTCTTCAAATCCAACATTTCCGGATAGCGCTCGCGCCCAGCCACCAGCAGCACGCTAGATTTTTTCAGCATCTGCGGCAGAATTTCGCGCACTGCAAAATTTATCGTCTGCGCACCCAAGCTCCCGCCTGTCACCACCGTCAGTGGTGCATC
Source organism: Candidatus Saccharibacteria bacterium UBA4387 (assembly GCA_002391075.1). Lineage (GTDB taxonomy): Bacteria > Patescibacteriota > Saccharimonadia > Saccharimonadales > Saccharimonadaceae > UBA2834. The sequence goes on along the minus strand of DGRN01000002.1, from coordinate 5,575 downwards.
AGTATCGAAGCCAAGCTCTTTCTTATATTTTCGTTGCTTCGCCGCGCTTACCGGCGTAAACTCAGCCGCCACCGGAATCCCCGTCCATTCCGCCCGACTCTCATCATATTTGTAATACTTCAATGGCATACCAGTCGCAATCTTCGTCGCCTTCTTCGACAGCAAGCGATTCGCCAAACCCGGCGTCGCGTCACTATCATGAATCACATACGGAATATGCAAAATCCGCGCCGCATAACCTACTGGCAAGCACACGTAACCGCCTTTCAAAAATATCGCATCCGGCCGCAGGAAAACCAAACGCCCGAAGGCCTGAAAAAAGCCGACCGCAATCTTGAAGAAATCAATAATATTCTTTAGCACGATATCAAAATGCGACAAATACATCATGAAAGTAAAATTCGTATAGCGGCGCAACTTTCCAGCCGCAATTTTCTTTACCTTCAGATTCAACCCGCCATCAATCGCAATTTTTCGGACGTTTCGGAAATATTTTTTATCGGTCCAGAACTCAATTACGGCTCCCGGATGCCTGTTCCAAATTTCCCTAACCGCGGCGATGACTGGCGTAACGTGTCCGCCGCTGCCCCCGCCTACTACCAGAATCTTCATCTACTATTTCCCTTTTCGTCCATCCAGACAGCTGAAATGCAGTACCGACCGCATAGGCCACAAACAGCATGCTAGTACCGCCATAGCTCAAGAATGGCAAAGTAATACCTTTCATCGGGATTATACCCGTCATTCCCCCTACGTTAATTATAACATGCGCAATCAACCACGCAAAAACCCCTACCACATACATCGAATTCTCTAAATCTTCCGTTTTGCGCGACACATCCAACAACCTGAACGAAATCGCCACATAAATCATCATTACTGCCATCGTTCCGACAAAGCCCCAAATTTCACCAACCACTGAGAAAATCGAATCGCTTAGCGCTTCTGGCAAATACCCAGTCGTCTGCACGCTATTACCCAAACCAACACCCATCAGGCCGCCCGTGCCCATGCCGAGCAAAGAGTTGTCTATGTGATGCGTATCGCCAGATTCATTATTGAAATTCGCCAAACGCGCCAAACGATGCGGCGCAATCACAATCAAAATCCCCGCCCCCAGCAAAGCAACCGCCACAAAAATCGCCATATTCTTCGCGCTGACTCCACCGAGCCACATCATCGACATCACCATCGTGAAAATCACCACTGTGCTACCAAAATCCTTCAGACCCCACGCCACAAAAATCGCCACGCAAAGCATTACTACGCCTACAGGCACCCAAAATTCACTCTTATCGAGCAATTTGCGCCGGTTACGATCCGCAACCAAGTACGAAACATATAGCAGCACGCCAATCTTCACCAATTCCGCCGGCTGAAAGCCAATACCAAGCCCCGGCACCCTAAACGCACGGCAAGCACCCAAATCACACAACACCAGCGAACTTCCCATTCGCCCCAAAACAATCACCAAGAAGCACAGCACAAAACCTGCAATCAATATTTTTTGTCCAAATTTCTTCACCCACTCGTGCTTAAACAGATAACCAGCCGCCAAAGCGCCAATCGACATCAGCACCGAAAAAATATGATGGCGTGCAAAATACATCTCGTCCAAACTGCCGCCATTCTGACTATTTTCAAACTGCGCAACCCTCGGCCCAATCGCATAAATCACGATCAAGCTTATCGCCATCAGCGTCAAAACCAAAAGCGCAATCACAAAATCCGGTTTGTGTTTTCTCATCAGCGAATAATACCCCCACCCATTGCCAAGAACACGCCCATCATCGCCAAAATACCACCAATCACCCAAAAACGCTGCACGATTTTAGTTTCTTCCCAGCCTTTCGCCTCGAGATGATGATGAAAAGGAGCGCTAATAAAAATCTTGCGATGGAAAAACTTCTTCGACATAATCTGCAATAGCGAGCTACCCGCCTCAACTACGAACAACAAGCCGATCACCGGCAGCAAGAAGAACGAATTCGTCATCATCGAAACAACACCCAAGCCGGCACCAAGCGCGAACGACCCCGTATCACCCATCATAAATCGCGCCGGATAGATATTAAACCAAATATACGACAGCAACGCGCCAACCACAATAAAGCAGAAACCGGCCAAATACCACTGCTCTTGCAGCAACGCAATAATTCCATACGCACCGTAAGCCATCATCGCCAAACCGCCCGCCAAACCATCGAGACCATCAGAAATATTCACCGCATTGCCCGTCGCCACCACCGCAAAGGCAAAGACCAAAGTCATGCCAATCGTCCCCAATTCAAACGAGCCAAGATATGGAATTTTTATCGACGTCCAGCCCAACTTGACCGAGAAAAACCAGCCTAACGCCAAACCGAGCGCCGTAATCATCGCAAACTTCACCGGCGCGCGCAATCCCGCCGCCGAATTTTTACCAAACAGATTAATCGCATCGTCGATCAAACCGATCATGCCGCCGCCCATAAAGGCTGCCAGCGCCAACCAGGTCTGCCCACGATTCAAACAATGGCACGACAGCACAACTACCGGCACCGTCACCAGCATAATCATGCCCGCCATCGTCGGAAAATGCCGCTTGATCTTCTTCGCATGCAACTTATTCATCACGGTCAGTTTTTCGCCCGTCACCGCAACCGTTTTTTGTCGCTTCCACAGCTTATGCTTGTATGCAAAATGCGTATAAATCGGCGTCAGCAACATTGCCAGCAAAAACGAAGCCATCGCAACAATGAATTCGTACCCCATATTCCTATTGATATCGCTGAACATCTTTTCCTTTCTTTATTTTACTGGTTCAATCCTTAAATATTCCAACATATAATTGCTGAGTTCCGTAAAAATCGGCACCGCATCGGACGCGCCCCACAGCACCTTGTTACCATCTAATCTTATCATAATTACGTATTCTGGCAGAGCGCCTTCGCGCGCGCTTCCACCAAAGCCCAAAGCGCCGGCAATCGTTTTATTGTCCGAATATGTACCCGTTTTCTCGTCCACGGTCTGCGCCGTACCAGTCTTCACGCCGACCGCATAACCCGGCAAATCACCTGCGCCGCCATTCACACTGCGCACCTCGCGCAACATATCGCGCATCGTGGCACTAGTCTGCTCCGAAATCGTCATGCTCACAGCCTCTTTCTGCTCATCGCGCACAAACTTATCATTCTGCATCGTCCCAGCCAGCAAAGTCGGCTGATAATACTTCCCGCCGTTCACAATCGACGAAAACGCCGACGCAATCTGCACCATCGTCAAGCTCATACCCTGACCAAAAGTCATGTTAGCATAACGCACCGCGTTACCCTCATCCTCTTCTGGACTAATAATTTTGCCAGTCGCCTCGTAAACTTCCACGCCCGTGCGCTTCCCCAGCCTAAAAGTATCAGTCAAATAGTTATACATCGTCATTCGCGCCGCCTTCGAAATGCGCCCATCGCCAATTCGCCGCAGCACCTCAATACTTCCGGTATTAAACGAATAGTCTAGCGCCGTCCGAAAATTTATTACGCCGTGCTTTAGCGTTTTGTTAGCATTACACATCACCCTATCATCGACATCCGTGCAACCGTTATTCGTATACGTATCGTCTGGCGAAATCTTGCCTTCCTGCAAAGCCGCCGCATAAATAAATGTCTTACATACCGACGCCGGCTCATAGGCCGCCTCCGTGGTCCGATTCGTATACAGACTCATATCTTTCACTTCCCAGTATCTTTCCGGATCATAACTCGGATAGTTCGCCATCGCGTAGATACGTCCCGAATTCGGATTCATAATCAGCGCGCTAGCCGCAGAAATCGCCCCTCCAGAATTATCGGTCGCCGTTTTTAGCACTTTTTCAACTTTTCGCTGAATATTTTCATCCAAAGTCAGCACCAAAGTTTCGCCATCTTTCGCCGGTTCTTCGATATGTTCGTCGCCAATCGAAAGCGGAATCGAATTCACGTCCGTCACGGTCTTCAGCATACCATCCGTACCTGTCAGACGCTCATTCTGCGAACCCTCAATTCCCGACGCCGTGCCTTCCGCATTAATAAAGCCAACCACCTGACTAGCCAAGCCGCCCGCTGGATAAGCACGCCGCGACGTCTCCTTGCGCCCTACTCCGCGCAAATTCGCCTCTTTCACTGCCATCGCCGTTTCATAGCCGACATTTTTCGCAACCTCAACATACATATTCTGCATATTCGACCAAACTTTATCCCACGTCGTTATCATTTGATCGCCCAGAATCTTCGTCAATTCGACCTGTACAGAATTCTTATCCGCTACATAACTCGGATCAATAAAAATAGTCCAAGTTCGCTCGTTCAAGACCAAGGGCGTCACATCGTCTTCGCCGTTCATCATATAGATTTCGCCGCGCTTCGCCAAAATCTCGAACTGCTTCACGCGCACCGCGCTCGCCTTCTTTACATAATCATCATGGCGCAAAATCTGAACATCAAAAAGTCTAATCCCCACAATCAAGAAAACCAAAACCGGCACTATCTTCAACAACTCACCGCGCTGTTTTCGCGTAAGCTTAATCATATTCATATTATAGCGCAAAAGCTAATGCGCCGTCACGAAATCCGAACTGTGCGCCTCAACCATTCTCGCCGCCACTTCGTTCGTATCTTCACTCGAGGCCGCCGCGGTTATTTTCGCATTTTCTACCGCCAGCGCATCCCTCTGCACCTCAAGATTCGCAATCTCGCTATTAGCCTCTGCTAGACCAACATCAAAACTGGCCACTTTCGCACTTTGCGTCAGATAGATAAAGCCCAGCAGCAGCAAAATCAGTACCACGGTAATCGTATGACTAATCGGACCGAGCGTTACCTTCGAATCGTAACGAACCGCATTCCGGTTACGGCCCCAAGTCGCACTGCTACGCGAAGTACTCGCCATCCTTCTTGTTGCAAATGTAGACATCTTTGTTTTTCTTTTTCCTTTTTGTTTTTGTTTTCTGCCCACAAAACAGGCCACCTGGCCCTATTCGAGACATTCAAGGCTTGGCGGTAGCTGGGAGACAAGAGAAACTCCCAGCTCCTACCAAGGAGGTCAAAATATATATGTTTTACTACACACTCCGCAAAACTTCACCCATTAGGTACCCCGCAACCGGGGCATGTAGGTCAAAATTTTACTACTCAAAAAGATTGTTTTATCGGTCAAAATAAAAATTATCAAATGAGTTGTGGTTGGCTCGGTTTAAAGTCGCAAGCCCGACTTTTTTCGCGCACCGGCCGCTCCTTGCGGAAATCGGCCGGCTCTCAGTTAGCGAAAGTTAACCTTGATTTTTTCGGCGCGGGACCTGTTGGTCACGATGATTTTTGCCATATTGGCTCCTTTTTTGTTTTTGTTTAACGATGCCCGAGAGTTTGCGTTCGCGAGCCTCCACAAGATGCTAGATCTTCTCTGCTGCTCGCAATTTCGCACTTCTCGCGCGGGGATTGTTAACGTTTTCCAAATCTTCCGCAACAATCGGCTTCTTAGTCAAAATTCGCAGTGTCGACTCGATCCCTTTTTCACTTTCTGCCCTAAAATAATCTTTTACGAGTCGATCCTCGAGGCTATGGAA